>CAZSIZ010000067.1:0-22914 GCA_964606645.1 uncultured bacterium | reverse complement strand
ATTATGTATTGATAATGTTGATATTTTTACATAATTTCATGCGATTGCCCTGGGTGGGTTGTGCCTTATCAATCCACCATAGCCCCCCTGCAAAACGGCCGGTTTGGATTGTTGTATCATTTCCAGTTTTCGTTTTACTTCATCGATCTCAAGAAAGCCTTGACATGCGCTCAGGGACGGGACAGCAATCGATCCCGTCCCCTTGCAAGAGGAGAGTTATGAAGAAAAGAGTGGTGGCGCTCTTTCTACTTGATAGAACGTGCCGCCTCGGTTGCGTGTAACGCGGAAACGATGAAAAACGTTCGGGATGAACCGCGATGTGAATCACTCCGACGGTTCATTCTTGCCAGTCACGAAAGCGTTCGTTACAATAATGGGAAGAGAGAAGCGGCTCACGATTCACATTCGCCCGCTCCACGTGTGTTGAATCATCAGGGAGAGAGGTCTCATGCGGAAACTGCGTTTGCATATCTACGGTGACGAGGTTTTGCGAAAAAAAACCAAATACATCAAAACGTACAACAAGAAACTGCTCCAGACGATCGACGATATGTTCAAGTTGATGTACGAATCCAACGGGATCGGTCTGGCGGCTCCACAAGTCGGGATGATGAAAAAACTGATCGTCACCGACACACTGGAAGAAGGCGAAAAGATCGCGCTCGTCAATCCAAAAATCATCTCTCGAAGCGATGAGAAATGCGTGATGACCGAAGGATGTCTCTCGATACCAGGCGTGGAAGGAGAAGTGACCCGGTCCGCGTCGATCGAAGTAACGGCCAACGATCCGGAAACGGGTGAGGAATATACCTTCAAAGCATCGGGGCTTTTGGCGCGGTGCATCCAGCACGAAATCGATCACTTGGAAGGAACGCTTTTCGTCGACCATCTCACTCAGTCGGATTTCAAATCGATCAGCCGTCAACTACAAGAACTTTCCGTTGCTTGAATGAGATTCATTATGACCTTACGCACTGTCTTTTTTGGAACGCCCGAATTCGCGATCCCCAGCCTGAAAGCGCTGCACGATTCGCCCGAAATCGAACTGACCGGGGTATTGACGCAGCCGGACCGGCCTTCGGGGCGCGGCAAACGTCTGACTCCCCCGCCGGTTAAAACCTTGGCGCTGGAATACGGCCTTGATCTCATCCAACCCGAAAAGTTGAAAGACCCGGACGTGATGCCTTGGCTGGAACGCCACGCGCCCGATGTGATCGCGGTGGTGGCGTACGGGGGATTCGTGCCCAAGCCGGTGCGCGAGCTGGCCCGGTTCGGATGCGTGAACCTCCATCCTTCCCTGCTGCCCAAATACCGGGGTGCGGCGCCGATACAGTGGGCGGTGATGAACGGCGACTCCGTGACGGGCAACTCCACGATGTACCTCAGCAAAGGGTGGGACAGCGGCGACGTGATCTATCAGGAAGAAGAACCGATCGCCGATTCGGATACCTGTGGCACGCTCTCCGAATGTCTGGCCGAAAAAGGCGCGTCGTTGATGCTGCGCTCACTGCACGATATCGCGGCTGGAACCGCTCCCCGCGTTCCTCAGAACGAGGATGAAGCCGTCTTCGCCCCTCAGATCGAAAAGAAAGACGCGCGGATCGACTGGACCCGAACGGCGCGGGAGATTCATAACCAAGTACGCGGGATGAATCCTGCTCCCGGCGCGTTTACGGTTTGCGGTGGCCATCGGCTGAAAGTCTTGAGGACGGAAGTGATTCCCGAACAGCCCTCCAAGCCAGGGACCGTCGTCGGTACGGAATTTAAGACGATCCGGGTTTCGGCGCGCGACGCGATCGTCGAGATTCACGAGCTTCAGCCTGGGGGGAAACGAGCGATGGCGGCGGGTGATTTCCTGCGGGGACATGCGATTGCCGCCGGGACTGTGTGTGAATCCGCATGAACTGGAATCGGCCCACGATCCAAACCGATCTGACCGTCCACGCGGTTTTGTTTCTCGTCCAAATCGCTTCTCTGATCCCAAAAGGTTTCGCACAAAACGGAACCACGCCTCCACTGATCTATCCCATCCTGCTCGTTCTGGCCACGATCACGGTGTACCGGCAAGGTGAATTGCTGAAGGAATACGGAACACGCCTGATCCTGATTCCCGCCATTCTGTCGATTGGGCTGTACGGTTTTTGTTTGATTAACGAAATGGGGAGAGACTTCTGGGGGCTTTCGCGTGCCCGGCAGTTTCCGGTTATTCTGCGTGTGGTCTGGTATCAGCTGGGGATTTTACTGATTCATCCCCTCGTGTTCCCCAACGTTTGGCGAACGATCGAAAACGGTTTTCACTTGTTGAAAGCGCGCGGTTATTTCGGGCGGAAGTTGATTGTGACCTGCCTGATCGCGGGAATGGTGCTGTGGTTTTTTCGCAGTCAGAATATCTCTCCGGACGGGTACGACTGGCTGAAACACAGCGTCTATCCCAAGAATTGGGTTCGTTATCTGCGCGAACCGCTGGGCACGTTTCTCTTTCGTCTTACGGTTGTCGTTGGACAGAAACTGTTTCACTGGGCGCCTTATATTAGTTTTACGATGCTGGGGATTGTCTGCGGTATCGTCTCGACGTGGCTGATGAGCCGGGTGATCCGGTTTACCGTTCCTGCGCCGTTCCGGGGAATCACGCTGGCTTTGCTGCTATGTTCGATGGGCTACATGCAAATTTTCGCGGGGAATATCGAAATCTACATGCTGCTTCATACCGGGCTGGCGTTCTGGCTCTACACCGTCGTTCGTTACCTGCGGGATGAATGGCCGGTCTGGATGGCGGGGATCGCGTTCGCGATTCTTTTCTGCCTGCACCTCTCGGCGGGGTGGTGGCTTCCGGCGTTCGTGCTTCTGCCACTGCTGAAAATGAGCCATAAAGAGCGATCGCGATTTCCTTATCGGGATACGGTATTCTTATGGTTTGTGTTCGTGTCGCTGGTGGTCTCGTTCTGGCTGTTCGTTTTGCAGTACGGTTACTTGGGAGACCATCGGGCGCTGTGGGATCATTTCTGGAGCGACGAAGTGATGTACGTGGGAACGGACGCCGCCATGTTCCGCAAGGTTGACGCCTTTCTTTCGTTCGAGTATTACCGAATCATGCTGAACGAATATTTTTATATGATGCCCGGCGTGTTTCTGCTCATCGCCGTTTTGGCCGGTGCGTTTCCCCGATGTAAAAGCGGGGATTCGTGGGACCGCTGGCTGCTGGTTGCGGGTGGTTTTTACTTTCTTTATACGATCGTCTGGAATCCCGACCGCCACTTTCCCGCCGACTGGGATCTGTTTTCGGGATTGACGATCCCGGCGGTCCTGATCGTGGGAGGCGTGATGTCCCGATTGCGGCTGCCCGAAAAAGCTGTGCTTTACATCCTTTATCAGGCCACGGTTTTCTCTGGACTCTACCTGATCCTTCAATTGCTTCGCAATCATTTCAAACCGACAGAATGGCCGCTATAAAGACAGAGTTTTGAGACTATGGTGGGGAGATAATGCCCGTTACAGGATTCATAGAAATAATATAACATGACATACTCATATATAAATACTTGCGCGTAGAACAGCAAGCCCTAATTAATTATGGCGCAGTTCTATTTGTTTGTTCATCGGAGAAGAGGATCGATTTTTATTCCACTAGGTTTGGTCGCGAGATTAACTCTCAGTTTTGCTGTAAACACAATTGGCGTAGATTGAAACAAGTCGAGATAGATAGAAATTCTGTATGCTATAATGGACTTTTCATGTAGGACATTGAGGCCGTCGAGGGTTTCGTCCTCAGTTTCCATGTAACATGCACTAAACTCATGTTTCAGACTTTGTTTACTAGTATTTTACTCTAGCAGCCATCAAAAATTTCCAGGGGAAGAGAAAATGAGAAAAATTATTTTTGTATGTGTCGTTCTGTCGTTTTCTTGTGTACTAGAAACGATCGAGCAAGCAAGCGCCCAACCAGTGGGTATCAAGAAAGTGAAAGATATAATTATCTATGAAGATGATAATTATTATAGCGCCTTCCCCTCCGTTGTCACTCGGCCTGATGGAGAATTGATCGTTGCATTTCGCCGCGCGCCGTCTCGGCAAATCTTTGGTGAAAAGGGAACGAGCCATGTGGATCCCAATAGTTATTTAGTCCTCGTCCGCTCAAAAGACAACGCCGTATCTTGGACATCCGAAACGGAATTAATCTTTGCACACCCGTTCGGGGGATCTCAGGATCCTTGCATGATCCAACTACGGGATGGAACGATTGTGTGCAGCAGCTACGGTTGGGCGCGTGTTAACGATGATGTTGCGAACACGTTCAACGAGACAATCCGCCATGGAAACTTTGTATTCATAGGTGGATATCTACTTCATTCGAAAGATGGAGGTCATTCTTGGCAAGGACCAACCATTCCACTGGTCGTGCCCGGTAACGCGATTAAAAATGTTTTCGGTGATTCATGTCCGGCGTATAATCGTGGTGCCATGTGTCAGGGAAAGAATGGGCGACTTTATTGGGCATGTGCGGTAATTACCCAGCTCAATCCAAGACGAACCGAAGTGCACTTACTCACATCGGATGACCAAGGTCATAACTGGTCCTATGCCTGCCCTATCGCTCAGGATGAAAAAGCCTCTTTCAACGAAACCTCTCTTTATGAAACACCACAAGGCGATTTAGTCGCGTTTTTACGGACAGCCAATTTCAATGATGCTACGGTTGTGGCGCGGTCAACAGATGGAGGAAAGAGTTTCCAACCGTGGCGTAATTCTGGATTTCAAGGCCATCCACATTACGCATTATGCCTACCAGACAAACGAGTTTTGCTAATTTACGGTTACCGTCATCAACCTTACGGAATTCGCGCTCGAGTCCTTGATTCCGAATGCCGCAATTTCGAAAGCGCGAGAGAAATCATACTTCGTGACGATGGTGGAAATGGTGACATCGGCTATCCTTGGGCTACTATAACGGCTGACGGATGTATACTCGTTACCTATTATTTCAATATAAAAAATGGACCGCGCCATATCGCTGGGACAATTCTTGAAATCGATTAAGAGATATTATCTTTGGGTTAAAATTTATTGAGTAGTACGAACTTTGACCGAAAATGGTGGTTGGGAACGTAATGGTGTCGTGCGATCAAAGAAACGCGGACTACCGCCTATACCGCCTAAGCCCTAAAAAAAGATCACTAAGAGGGGGAACGTTTCGTAGTCTGTCCCTTAAATTTGGGGGGCGGGGGATTACAATGCCCCCTATTTCCTATCAGGAGGTTTTTGCAAAATAACCGATGAAAACTATTATTTTTGACATGGACGGAGTCTTGATCGACAGCGAATCGTCTCACCAGGAATCGGAAATCAAGGCGCTCGCGGCATTCGATCTGCACATCACTCCAAAAGACCTTCAACCCTTCGCAGGCGCAACGAGAGACGCTTTCGTCACGGGGATCACGGAACGGTTCGGCGTCTCGCTGGACTGGGATGGGGTGTTCGAGCAGAAGGACGAATTGTTCTTCAAACTGATGGAAGAAGTAAAAACCGTTCCCGGAGTTGAAACGCTGCTTCACCGAATCAAAGACGCCGGGCTGAAACTGGGGCTGGCCACGAGTTCCCAAAAGCGGCATCTTTCCTTTATACTGAACAAGTTCGGCTGGGAGCCGCTGTTCGATGTCGCGGTCTGCGCGGCCGATATCACGAAGAGTAAACCCGATCCGGAAATTTTTCTGAAAGCAGCAAACGGACTTGGCGCTCAATCGGCTGAATGTGTCGTAATCGAGGATTCCCTCAACGGTCTTCGCGCCGCCAAAGCCGCCGGGATGTACACCATCGCCATTACGACCACGTTCCCCCGCGAAGCGCTTACGGATGCCGACTGGATTATCGACCGATTCGACGAAATCGATGTGGAAGCGTTGATGCGGCTTTCAAGCGATTTTCATTGATCTCTGTATTCAAACGAAAGCGAAGAGGTGATCGACATGGGGCGTTTAATCCGTTATTCCATTGGGTATTGGTATATTGCGGTATTGCCATTCATTCTCATCTTTCAACATTCTGTACTGGCGGCCGATCGAGAATCCTTCCTGGCAAGAGACGCTCTGAAAATCCAGGAAAACCTGGAACGTGACGTTTCCCTCATACAACCTGTTATCCACCAAAAAATACGGCTGGGGCACGAGTGGCTCGATACTTACGAAACGATTCGAGCGGATCTGGAGAATCATAAAGCAGTAAGCGTTACGGATTGGGTACTTCGGTGGAATGCACTCGAACGAACGGGTCAACGAACCGGCCCGGCTACACTTGCCACCCGGAACGCCCATGCTTTGCGAAGCGATATCGCACTTCACGCGCTGCAGCCGAAACGTCTGCAAGAAGATATGGAACGGGCCGAACTGCTGGCGCGCGAGCTGCTTCTGGAACTGGAGGCGCTGGACCGGATCGAACGGTTTCGCCGCAGCGGCCTGACCGTGCGGATTCGGGACGCCGCCGGGAAACTGCTTCCGAACGCCAAGGTGTCTATCAAGCAGACCGACCACGCTTTTCTGTTCGGCTGTAACGTGTTCGGCTGGAGAGATGAGAATACGCCCCGGCAAAAACTCTACCGCCAACGGTTCGCCCAGTTGATGAACTTCGCCACCTTGGGATACTATTGGGCGAATTACGAATCCCAGGAAGGCAAAACACGGGAAGACCATTGGAAAAACGTCGCCCGGTGGTGCGCGGCGAATGGGATCAAAACCAAAGGCCACCCCCTGGCCTGGAACTTCAGCGATCCCCGATGGCTTCCGAACGATCCCGACCGAAACTACCGGCTTCAGCTGGACCGCATTACCCGTGAGGTCGATCGTTTCACCGGACAGGTCGATATCTGGGATGTCGTTAACGAAACGGTGAAGTTCGACCGGAAATCATTCATCGAACGCTCGCCGAAACTGACGGCGATGTGGGAGAAATACGGCCAGTTCGCATTTCCCATTCAAGCGTTTCATACGGCGAGAAAAGCCAATCCCGATGCGTTTCTGCTCATTAACGATTACGAACTCAGCCTCCGGAAAGGCGATTCCGTGATTTACGAAGACGTGATCGACGCGTTGGTCGACGACAACGGCAAACGGCTTTACGACGCCATCGGGATTCAATCCCACATGCACGGCGGCCCTTGGACGACCGAGCGGATTTTGAAAATCGCCCGGCGTTTCGGCCGGTACGGTGTGCCCCTGCATTTCACGGAAACAACCCTTGTTTCGGGTCCGGGGAAATGGGAGAACTGGAGAGAAACGACACCGGAAGGCGAGCGCGTTCAGGCAGAGGAAATCGAACGGTTATACCGCACGATTTTTTCCTGCCCGGAAATCGAGGCGCTGACGTGGTGGGATTTCTCCGACTACCGTTCCTGGCAGCGCGCGCCGTCCGGACTCGTGCGGAAGGATATGTCGCCGAAACCGGCCTATCACCGCTTGCAGTCGCTTATCCACGGGGAATGGTGGACCTTGGACTCACGACGGACAGGCGAAGAAGGAACCGCCGGTTTTCGGGGCTTTCTTGGCGATTATTCCATTACCGCCACTTCACCCAGCGGTAAGCACACCACGCAGACCTTTCAACTTATCAAGCGAGATTCCCCAGAAACCGTCACTATTACACTCGATCCGTAATCGTATTTGTTTACTTGACTTGATGGAGGGAGATTATTAGTTACCATATAGTTAGTTGGCTAATATTATGGAGACTAAGTATATTCGATGAAGTTCACACTTCGTGACTTTCCCAAATACGAAACCATCCAATCGATGGCCAAGCGTTATAAAGAAGTCGATCCCTCTGCGGGGGAAGCCTTCCTGGCGATGCTTCAGGTTACCCGTGATTCGTTTTCTGCGCTGGAAAAGCCTCTGGCGCGTTTGGGAATATCCCAAGGCCGTTTTATCGTCATGATGCTGCTGCACCGCGAACCGGATACGCAATTCAGCCCCTCCATTCTGGCGGAGAAAGCGGGAGTCTCCCGCGCGACGATTACCGGCCTGATCGACGGTCTCGAACGCGACGGCATGGTCAAACGCATCCACGATTCCAACGACCGGCGCGCCATCATCGTTCGGCTGACCCCCAAAGGAATTGAATTTCTCAAGGACATGCTTCCCGGCCATTTTCAGCGTATTGCAGGGCTGATGTCGAAATTGACTAAAAAAGACCGGAAGGATTTAATCGCTCTGATGGAGAAAATAAATCAAGGAATCCCAGCGATTCGTGATCCTTGAGTGAAACAACAACTTGTTAAGCGTCTCTCTAAAGTTCAACGAAATTGAAATGGGATTTTGACTATGAAATCGACTCTGAACAAACATTTATTATCGTTCATCATTCCGCTGTGTGCAGTGTCGTGCGTGGTACATGAGGTGCGGGAAGAGACGGCCCTGCCCGAATCGACACCCCTTCAGTTCAGTGATAGCGGGAACGCGGAGTTTCCGGATCGCTGGTGGGAATCATTCGGGAACGGTGAACTCAACGCCTTGATGGAAGAGGCGCTTGCGGGAAACCTGGACCTGAAGACGGCGTGGGCCAGGCTCGATCAATTTGCCGCTCTGGCCGCGATTGCGGAATCGGGGCGGTGGCCGCAAGGCTCCGTGGGGGCCGACGCTTCGCGAAGCGGTGTGAAAGGGAATCATCTTTCGACGGGCAGCGGCTCGTATGGATTGGGTTTTCTGACATCTTATGAAATCGATCTGTGGCAGCGGATCGAGTCTCGACGGCGGGCGGCGGAACTCGACTGGCTCGCCAGCCGTCAGGATTTGGAGGCGTCGGCGTTGAGTCTCAGCGGGCTGATCGCCGAACAGTGGTTTTTCATCATCACTCAGAACGCGCAACTTGAGCTGCTTGAAAAACAGCTGGGCGTGGGCGAAACATTTCTGGAATTGAACGAGTTTCGCTTCGGGCAGGGGCAAGCACAGGCGACTGCGGTATCCGTGTATCAGCAACGCGAACAGGTCGCCTCGATTCACACTCAATTTCCGATGGTGGAATCGAGCCTTGCCGTGTTTCACAACCGGCTGTCGGTGCTGTCGGGGAAACCGCCCCGATCCGATGCGCCTTCGTTTCAATCGGCGTTCCCGGACCTTCCTGCCGCGCCCGATACGGGAATTCCCGCCAAAGCGCTGTTGAGGCGTCCGGATATTCGAGCGGCCCAGTATCGCATTGCGGCGGCGGATCATCGTATCGCCGCGGCCATCGCCGAGCGTTTCCCCTCTCTGCGTTTGACGGCGGGATCCAGTTTTCAAGGGGATCAGATGAGGGATGTCTTTAAGAATTGGCTGTGGAACCTGGCATCCAATCTTGCCGCGCCGGTCTTTGACGGTAAACGACGCATCGCCGAGATCGAACGCAATCGCGCCGTGCTTCAGGAGCGGCTGCTGAGTTACGAAAAGGCCGTACTGTTGGCACTGCAGGAAGTTGAAAACGCCTTGGTTCGGGAACGTAAACAGAAAGAGTATGTGACGGCGCTGGAGAAGCAAAACAAACTCGCGCAGACCACCCTGGACGAATCACATGCCCGCTTCGTCAACGGACTGAGCACGTACCTTCCGGTGCTGACGGCGCTGGTGGATGTGCAGCGGTTGGAACGAACACTGCTGACGGCCCGGCGTGATCTGTATCTATACCGAATTGATTTATATCAAGCCCTCGGCGGTTCCTGGATGGCCGAATTGGAACGTCCTGAGAAGATTTTACATCACCGCCCTCACCCTAACCCTCTCCCAGAGGGAGAGGGGATTAAGAACACGCAATTACATGTTGGAGACTGATAATGAAAGTTATTAAAATTTTCTTAAAGATTCTGCTTCCGGTTGTTGTGGTGGCGGGCGGGATTTTCCTCGCGTATTGGTTGATCGTAACGCGGCCTGAAGCGCCACGTACGAACATCGAACCGCCACAGATACCCGTCGAGGTTCTTACGGCGAAGCGCAGCAGCCAGCAGGTGCTGATCGACAATGTGATGGGGATCGTCGTCCCGGCGCAAGTCGTGACCGTTCAACCGCAAGTGAGCGGGCTGATCGTCGAGCAAAGTGATGAATTATTTCCAGGCGGATTTTTCAGGAAAGACGACATTCTCTTGAAAATCGACCGGCAGGATTATCGTTATATCGTCGATCAACGGGAAGAGCGAGTCGAACAGGCGAAATTCAATCTCAAAGATGAAGAAGGCCGTAAAGCGATCGCCGAGCGGGAATGGAAACTGCTGGGTAAAGAAGTCAAAACGACCGATGCCGGACGTGAATTGGCTCTGCGTAAACCTCATCTGAAATACGCGCAGGCGGTTCTTAAATCGGCGGAAAGCGGATTGGACGCCGCAAAGTTGAACCTGGAACGGACCACGATCCGGGCGCCCTTCAATGCCTGGGTTAAAGAAGAAAACGCCGATCCAGGGCAGCTGGTCTCGCAGCAAAGCCGATTGGCTACACTTGTCGGAACGGATCGGTATTGGGTTCAGGCCATGGTTTCGGTGAAGGAACTGCCCTGGTTCAATACTCCCGGTATCGACGGGCCGACGGGATCGAAAGCGAAAATCGTCCATGATGCGGGCGAGCGGTTTCAAATCGTCAAGGAAGGCCGGGTGATTCGGCTGATCGGGAATTTGGGACCGAACGGACAGATGGCGAAAGTGCTGATCGCCGTTGACGATCCACTGGGCCTCGAGTCCGATAAGGAAGAAGACCTCTATCCACTGCTGCTCGACTCACGAGTCCAGATCGTCATCGAGGGAAAAATTCTCGACAACGTGTTCGTCATTCCCGAAAACGCCCTTCGGGACGAAGAAGGGATCGACAGCGTGTGGATCGTGAATGAGAAACGGGAACTGGAAATCAAGGCCGTGAACGTGGTTCGAAAGCGTAAGAACGACGTTCTGGCTCGCGGGATCGATGACGGCGATCTCATCGTCACCAGCCTGATATCCGCTCCCCTGCCGGGAACGAAACTGCGCATTCTCGGAGAGGAGACCGAACAGTTCATTCAAACGTCATCGAGCACGGTGAGCGATGATACGCACTCACCAGCCGAGGGAGAAGGGTCATGAAACACATCTCCCACACTCGAGGACCGATCGCCTGGATGGCCCGAAATTCGGTCGCCGCAAACTTGTTGATGGTAATCCTCATCGCTGGGGGGATTTTCATCGGGCTTCAGATAAAACAGGAAGTTTTCCCTGAAGTCGAGTTGGATACGATTCTTATTTCCGTTCCCTACCCCGGCGCGAGTCCAGCTGAAGTGGAACAGGGGATTGTACTCTCTCTCGAAGAAGCAGTACGCAGCCTGGACGGGATCAAGCGCGTCACCGCCAGCGCCAGTGAAGGAGTGGGTTCCGTCAGTGTTGAATTGATGATCGGGACCAATTCCAACAAAGCGCTTCAAGACGTTAAAAACGCAGTGGATCGAATCCCGTCGTTTCCCCAGGATTCCGAACGTCCTATCGTTCAACTGCTGACGAACCGGTTCCGCGTAATTTCTCTTGTGTTTTACGGTGATTTGACCGAAACCCAGTTGCGTCAATTGGCGTATCAGATCCGGGAGGAGCTACTGCTCGAACCGAAGATCACTTACGTGGAAGTGGAGGGCGTACGCGATCTGGAAATCGCCATCGAAGTGCCGCAATCCAACCTGCGCGCTTACGGCCTGACGCTTCAGCAAGTGGCGAACCAAGTGGCGCGTACGGCGATCGAACTGCCCGCCGGGGGAGTTAAAACACCCGGTGGAGAGATTCTGCTTCGCACGGCGGAACGGCGGGACTTCGGCCGTGAATTCCACGACATCCCCGTCATCAGCACTCCCGACGGCGCACAAGTGAAAATTAGCGATATTGGAAAAGTGATCGACGGCTTTCGCGAGTCGGACCTGTCGATCAGTTATAACGGAAAACCTGCCGCTATCGTCGATGTGTACCGCGTTGGAAGCCAGAAGCCCTTGGAGATATCCGAGATCGTCCATCGCTATAAAGAGCGTTTAGAACAAACACTACCGGAAGGCGCTGGTGTGGGACTTTGGTTCGACGCCTCGGAAATGTATGGCGACCGGATCGATCTGCTTGTTCGCAACGCTTGTCTCGGCTTGACGCTGGTGTTGATCGTTCTTGGTTTTTTCCTGGAAATCCGTCTGGCGTTCTGGGTCACGATGGGAATCCCGATCTCGATCCTGGGTTCCTTTTTAATGTTCTCGTCGTTCGATATTTCCATTAATATGGTTTCTCTATTCGCTTTCATCGTCACTTTGGGGATCATCGTCGACGACGCCATCGTCGTCGGTGAGAATGTCTACGAATGCCGACAGAAAGGTTTGTCCTATCTTGACGCAGCCATCCAGGGGGCGAGAGATATCGCCATGCCCGTCAGTTTTTCGATCTTGACCAACATCGCGGCATTTACACCGATGCTGTTCGTTCCGGGAACTTTCGGTAAATTCATGCGGGTCATACCCATCATCGTCATATCGGTGTTTATTATTTCATGGGTCGAATCACTGTTCGTGCTTCCCGCGCATCTGGGTCACTCGCGTCCACCCAAAGAACACGGTCTGCGAGCGTTTATTTTCCGAAGGCAGCAGAAGTTCAGCCGCGCGCTCAATACATTCATTCAGCGATATTACACCCCATTTTTAAAATTGGCGCTGCACAGCCGTTATCTAACCGTGGCCATTGGAATCTCGATCTTAGCCATAACCGTCGGATACGTCGGAGGCGGACGGCTTCAATTCACGTTTATGCCCAAAGTGGATTCCGACATGGTCAGCGTCAACGCCGTGCTTCCCTTCGGTTCTCCTGTCCGTGAAACGAAAAAAGTTCAAGCCAAACTTCTGGAAACGGCCCAGCACGTTCTCAGCCAAAACGGCGGAGAAGAAGTCACCCGTGGAATCCTTTCATCGGTCGGTCGGCTGACCGGCAGGAGAAGGGGTCCCGTAGGAGGAAGCTCCAGCACGGCAAACAGCCACTTAACCACGATGGAAGTCTACCTGGTTCCAAGCGGTGAACGATCATTCAGTGCCTCTCAATTCGCCAACGAATGGCGTCAATTACTCGGCGATCTTTCAGGCCTGGAGTCGCTCACATTCGATTACAGCACCGGCCCTTCCGCGGGAACGCCTATCGACATCGAATTGAGCCATCCAAGCATCTCGGTACTGGAAAAAGCGTCGGAAGATTTGGCCCAATCCATCCATACCTACTCCGGCGTCAAAGATATCGACGACGGTTTTTCTCCGGGCAAACCCCAATTCGACTTGAAAGTTAAACCCATCGCTCAAAGTTTGGGTATCACAGCCGTGGAATTAGGACGGCAAGTGCGAAACGCCTTCTATGGAGCGCGTGCTTTCCGCCAGCAACGCGACCGTGACGAAGTGTGGGTAATGACGAAATTACCGGAATCGGAAAGGCGTTCGGAACACGATATCGACCAACTGATCGTTCGAACCCCGCAGGGGGGTGAAATCCCGTTCTCCGAAGCGGCGTATATCTCACGGGGGCGTTCGTATACCGTCATCAACCGCACGGACGGCAAGCGTGTCGTCAACATCACCGCCGACATCGTTCATGGTGTTGCCAATGCCGGGCAGGTGTTAGCCAGTGTCGAGAAAGACATCCTTCCCGGCTTGCTCACCCGCTATCCGGGACTGGGTTATTCCCTGGAAGGCGAACAACGGGAACAGCGCGACACGATCGGTGCGCTGCGCCGGGGATTCTCCCTGGCGATGCTCGTTATTTTTGCCATGCTGGCGATTCCATTTAAAAGTTACGTTCAACCCATCGTCGTCATGGCGGCAATCCCCTTTGGGATCGTCGGGGCGATTCTTGGGCACATCATCATGGGTTACGACCTCAGTTTCATCAGTTTGATGGGCATCGTAGCGTTATCCGGTGTGGTGGTGAACGATTCGCTGGTGCTGGTCGTCACGGCCAACGGGAACCGCGAGAAGAAACATCAGCCGGTCTTCGACTCGCTCGTCGGCGCCGCCCAACGCCGTTTCCGACCGATCCTGCTGACGTCGGTGACGACCTTCTGCGGTTTGGGACCGATGATTTTCGAGACCTCGACACAGGCGCGTTTCCTGATCCCGATGGCGATTTCGCTCGGTTACGGGATTCTGTTCGCCACCGTGATTATTCTCTTCATCGTTCCCTCCCTGTATCTGATGGTCGAAGACGTCAAGTATGTGTTTGGGATGGGATACAAACCTGCTGACAAGGAAGAAGCAGAGTTGCAGACGACAGCCTGACTATTAAAGGGACTTCCATGAAAATTAATTCAATCTTCAGTGCATTTGTGTCGGTGTTCATCCTATTCGCATCCGCTGCTTATTGCCGTGTTGAATCCGGGATTCACGTTTTCGGGGCGACCGATAGTATTCGGAAAATCGACGTTGAGGCGGTTTACTACATTCCCTCGGATTCGGAACCGCTTCGCGATTGGCACGAGCGGTTGGATTACCATCTGCGGCGGGCGCAGCAATTCCATCAACGGGAATTATCCGGACAATCGGACCTGACCTACTCGATCTATCCAACACCGTTTATCGCTTCTGCGACACGCTTTGGATTCCCTCAAGACGACGTGAATAAATTCTATTGGCATACCATCAACGAAGTCTGGCATTCCGGGAAGATTCAATTCAAACCCGGTCACTTTCCCATTTTGCTTGTTTTTTCCGACACGAATTTTTCTCCAGCCTACGACGACTGGAGCCGGGTATGTCGGGAAGACGAGTGTTTTCTGGATCCCCCTCATTCAAAGTGTGCCGGGTATGTGACTGGTAATGGAGAAGACCGCCCGGGAACGCGGTGCGGCGGGGCGAGGTCGGTTTTCTGGCCGGAGAAACATATCGGACTTGGCCTTGTTACGGCGGACGGCTGGCGGGTTCCGATCAAAGGAACCGACTGCGTGGTTTACCACGAAGGCATCGGACACGCGATCGGCCTTCCCCACCCCGAACCGATCGACAACTCGGTGATGGGACTCGCGCAATATGTGGATTCCATCAACAAGACGTGGATCGATGAAAAGCAGAAATTGAAACTGGGGTGGAACACAACTGAAATCGACCGGAGCGACCTTTTTACTGGATTTGAACTGAGTCATTCGCCACTCAACCCATCAGCGGAGGATACGATCGCTATCACGGCCAGCTATCCCAGCCGGTTCAAAATGGAATCGATCGTTGCAGAGATTCAAACCGGAATTCGGGAGCCGTTTCAGCCTCTGGAATCGCCTGTCATCGGTCTTGAGGGAGACCGCACGACCGTCACTTGGAAATTGGGGTCGATCGCTCTCAATCAGAGTCGGTCGTATCGAGTTCGGATTAAAACGGAAATGGGCGCGCATGAATCTCTCTGGAATCATTTCAAGGTAAGGCATTAGCCCCGCATATTGGTTCAAGCACCAAACAGCCTGCCGCAGTTCAACGGAATTCGATCTTTTCTCTACTAATTCGATAATAATAAAGGTAAAAGAAATATTGTATAATGCTTTGAATTTGTAAAATTTAATATAAAATAATGGACAGTTTAGAAATTTCGTGATACATCTATCTATAAGAGTTTAATGGTGAGAGAATCGTGGTTGAAAATGCGGAAACCACTCTAATTCAGCAAGTTCTGAACGGACGGCGTGAATGCTACCGGCCGCTGGTTGAGAAGTATCAGAAAAAAGTCTACCTCCTGGCTTGCAGTATGATCACCAATTCCGCCGAAGCGCAGGATATCGCTCAAGAGGCGTTTCTGCTGGCGTACAAGAATCTCCACGATTTGAAAGACTGGACCAAATACGGTTCCTGGCTTTTCGGAATTACCCGCAACTTGTGTTACACCGCTCTGAGACATCGAAAAATCCAGCCCCAGTCTCTCGACGATTTTCAACTCGAAAACGCTTCGAATGTCGTGCCCATGAGGCCCACGGACGAAGACGGGATCGATTTGATCGACACCTTGCTTCAAAAACTGGATTTATTACCCGATAAGTACCGCAATCTGCTCCGGCTGAAATATCTCGAAGATTACTCCTATCAAGAGATTTCCGAGATGCTGGACCTTCCGATCGACCGGATTCGATCGCGATTGTTCGAAGGCCGCCGGATGCTGCGTGAACGAGTCGAACGGGACCGGAGAATAGAGAATGATCGTTCGTGATTGCTGCGGCTGCTGCACGGAATGGGAACAGGAAATCTACTTGTACCTGGACCGTGAATTGTCTCCCAACGGGCGGGAACGCGTGGAACGCCACTTGGAGAAATGCGAATGCTGCGCGCGCTTTTACCGTGTGTCCGAACAAGAGGAACAGCTGCTCGCCGGGCGTTTGCGCCACCAGACGGAATTCGATTTCCTACAAGAAGCCATCGCCGGCCGCGTCATGGACGGCATCCCCGCCATTCAACCCAAAACCCTGGGACAGCGCATGGTTGGAATCGGGCGATGGACTGCTGCGTATTTCCGCGATCAGAGTCATCGGCATTACGCGCTCGCGGCGTCGCTTCTGATTTGCGTGGCGGGGATTCTGGCCGCGATGAATATGTCGGGCGATATCCCTCAAAACCGTATTCACTTCATTCGTAACGACACGTTTCTTCCGTACAACGCGAAGGATCCGATCTACGTGAGCCGGGCGGAAGGTGAATCGTTCGAGTTTCCTACTGACGGATCGGTCGTATATGCGACACCAGAAACGATATTTACGGTCGATTCCTATCCAGAGAAAAACGTAGCGAGTATCAACATTGGAGTAGGTCGGCGGCTTACCTTGCTATCCGGTACGCTTTTCGTCGACGTTCAGCCTGCACAAGAAGGTTTCAGCATCGTTAATGCCAACTCGGAGATCCAGGTCTTAGGCACTCAGTTCCTGGTTTCGGTCAATCCCGGAACGGAAAAAGTTACGACCATTGCCGTTAACCGGGGGACCGTGCGGGTCGATATACGGAACGATAACCGGTCGACCTCCCTGAAAGTTCGTGAGATGACGCACGTCGTCAACATGGGCAAGCGGACTTTATTGAAGTCGCCCAAAGAAATCAACTCGGATATCCTTCGGATGCTGGACCGGTTCAACGCCTTTCTCTCTCACCGGGATCCCCAACGCCTCTCTCAATTTTTAAGGATGATCCAAAGCCGCCGGGATACCTACTTATTACCCTCCGACCCTGTTTTGGGAAATCCCATCTTCCAGGAAGACAAAATAATCGATCCCCTACCTAAATTCGCGAATATTCCCTGAAAAACCTAAGGTTTAGGGTCTAAGATTTAGGGGCTATTGGCCTGTCAATCCAATTAGTCGGAGCGGACGAATAATGTGTTGTCTGGTTGGAATGGGAGGGTCCAATCCCAGACGGTATGAGTATTGGGGACGATCTCCCCTTCCACGAGAATCTGCACCTGGCGAACCATTGCGGACTGCGCCGAGACGGTATTTGTGATCGCATAAATTGTCGCCCATTCCGCAAGAACATGTCCGTAATTCGGATTGAGCAGTTCTTTTGAGAAATTGACGTAGATCAGATTGTCCGGCTGACTCCAAAACACGCTTTTCACTTGGGTTCCATCCGGGATCACGCGCAACAAATTCGGATCGTGCGGTCCAGCGATCAAGCGGTGTACGGCTTCCTCGATCCGTGCGAGGAGCGTTTCCGGCTGTAAGATCATGCGTTTTTCGATGGCGAGTTGCGTGTGGTTCGGCGTGAGGAAATAGAGGTCGATCTCCAGGCCGTTGGCCGAGGTGATGCCGTCTGGCATGGGGATCTTCAACGCGTCGGGGACGGGGATCGGCTCGATCGTATTTTCGACCTGAAAATAGAAATAACTTGCCGTCCCTATCGCGAAACACAATAGAACGGCAAGAAATACGATTAAAATGGTTCGAAAATCCATATCGATCGATCCTATGGCCTGTAGCCTGTCGAACCGGCCCGATTGAATAAAAAGTTGGAGATACTCATCTCGATTTCTTGAGCGATATCCTCCTGCACGCGGTCTTTAGAAAGAAAACTCGCCGTATCCCGATTCATCAAATTGCCCAGTTCCAACACGATACCGGGCATGGAGAGACCTCGCAGAATCGCCAAACGCGCGGGTCGAGGCTCGGAGTTCATCTGAATGATGTTTGATTTTTCATAATAAAAATTTAGCCTTGAATGGATCGACCGCGCTAATTGGCGGCTATCGAGAATGGAATTTTCATAGGCGTCGTGCCAAGAGACCGAATGCGTGAAACCCGTTGCCGCCGGTGCTCTGGAAGTCGCCTGAGTATTCCCGTTCAACTCGTGCATGAAATAGGTTCCGCCCCACGAGACCTCCCGGCTGAACAATCCCCCACATTGAAGACTGATAAAGATCGTTCCATGGTGTTCGTTGGCGATGGCCACACGATGCTCGTTGCTTAACGGTTGGTCCAACGCATTCTGGCGGGTCAGAATCACTTCATAGTTGCTCGACTGGCGCAAGTTCCAGGCAAGTTTGTTGGCGATGGCCAGGGTCAGTTTCGATTCCTGATTGCCTAGAACGGATTGCGCGCCGGGATTGCCTTCCCCCCCGTGAGCGGGATCGATGATGATCCGGGCATTCGGAGCGATTCCCACAGCCGGTTCGATCATCCCCAGATCGGGGGTTGGAGTGGGATAGACGGGAAGCCACGGATCGGGTGTGGGAGTGACGAGGGTGGAATCCGTCGCGTCGTTCGTATAGGTGAAGGTCAGGGGAGTCGGCGTGGCCATCGGCTCGTAAATGGTATCGCGGATCACGCCGGAGATCGAGCCGCTGTCTTTCGCTTCCGAAAATCGGATTTGAGGGAAAAGGAACGTATCGACGATGTAAAACGGAATGTAAATCCGGTAATCCTGGCGAATCGGCGGCTGTCTGGTATGAATGACCCGGCTGCCCGCCACGACCCGATCGTCGTTCAGTTTAAGCCCGACCCGAACACTGCCGCTTGTTTCGTTGCGGATAAAAATCATTGTCCCTGAGAGGGCATCGTATTTCCAGCGTTTTGGAAATAAGAGAAGAAGGTCTCCCGCGGGGACGTATTCCCCGCTTTCCAACAATTCGGTCGAAAGCCGGATCGGCTGGCCGTTGAGGATTCCCTTTAAATCGCGCGCGTCGCTGGTGGCGGCTCTTAACAATCCGGCCAGCGCCAATGCGATGAGAAGCCACTTCGCCGAAGCTGCTAGTCTCGCCATGATTTCGCCTGTCTTTCTTCGTAACACTGACGATCCAGCCTCTTTCAAAATTCAATATTGTCAGTCATTCCCTCACTCTAATTCCTCCAGAGGGCGAGGGGATTTTAAGGATCGTTTATTTTTTATGAGGCTCGACCTATTAATAGTAGATGCAAAATCAACGGTTGGCGAGACGTTCGTAGGGGGGATGGATCTCACATCCCAGGCCTTCCGAATTCCGTCCATCCATGCGGACGTGATAGTAGCGGATGCAGTAATGAGCCGACATTTTGACGACCATCCAGTGATGGTCCGAAGTCACACCGAAGCGATTTGCGGATTCAACCAGGTTGAAAGTCAGATCGATCTCCTCTCCGGGAGCGACGGAGAATTGCTGCGATTGGGGATTGAACCAGGCCAGGGAATACTCGCCCACCAAGGTTTCCGGCCATATTTCGTAGGGCGTGATGATTTGAACCGAACCGGACAGCCTATAGGGATGGGGGTGTTTGAGTTTGACGTTGAATGCCTCACGGGTCAGGGTCATGGAGATATCGAATTCCGGGGGCGGTCCGATCGGAAGAATATCCTCGACGATCGTGCTCCCGTACCGGGTTCTTGCTTTCACAATCCCTTCCCGCTGCGAACCGTCAAAGAGCAAGGTCAGGGGGATGATTTGGTAGGAGCCTTCATTCAAGCGGTATTTGACGGTCGAAGGGGTGATTCGCCAATAGGGAGGGGTTTCGATCTCCACTTCGCCACTGAACGATTCGCTTGTCGAATTGTTGACGGCGATCAAATCGAGGTGGTGGACATTGGCTTCGGCGAGGAAGGATTCCGAACGAACCTGCCCTCTCAAGGTAAGAGAGAGTGGGAGAAAACCTTCCGGGGCCGCGCCCTGATTGTATCGCCAATACCGCGCGGGAACGATTTTATCCGGCCGTACGATTTCTTCTTCGGGCTGGTAGATCACGTCGCGGTCGGGCTGCATATCGAGGTTGAGCGTGACGATTTCGTTGGCGTGGGCGACCGTGCGGATGAATTGTTCTTCCCGGAAGACTTCTCGTTTTTCGAGAGAAGGTTTCTCGTCGATTCGGACGGCTTTGATTCCCTTCATAGGCCGCCAGCACTCCAGCCAGACGTTGGATTCTTCTCCATGCGCTTCGTAGAATCGGAAAACGGTTCCTTTTTGTTTTCGAGACGGGCGGTATTCCGCTTCGGGGAACCCGGCCGGTTTAACTGTCGAGATCAGAATATTAGACGGCTCGATGGAAAAGAAGGAATGAGACGGCGGCAGAGGGCCATCGTGCGGCGTGACATCCAAAACGGTGGGTTCGTGGTTGTACTCCATCGCACGGCGGGGAATCTCCGCATGGCGCCAATCGCCCCGGTGCGGAATCAAGCGGTATTGAAACATGTGATTTTTCTGTTCGGCGTAATTGAAGGACCATGAGGTCTGAGGCGAAGGATAGGGGACCGTGTGCATCAAGGCCATCGCAAGGGTTCCATCGTTCTCCAGACTGCATAGCGTCGATCCGCGGTTCAGGACGGCCAGGCCGAAATCCTCCATGGGTTTGATTTCGTGCAGGAAACAGGCCGATTCGGGGCAATCCCAGCGGTGGGCGATCGTGGAATAGACCATCTCTTCCACCGCTTGAACGGAGAGGATGTCGTTTTTCCCAGCGAAAATGAAAACGGGGATATCCGTATAGTCCTCTTCAGTCCCCCCTACGACCAGCGCCACGTAACCGAAATCCTCAAGACGGCGGTCGAAGTACTCTTTGGCTTTGGGATTCTCTTTGAGTAACTTTCTGGTATAGGCGTTTTCATCGGGGCGTCCAATGCTGAACGAGCAGGAGCGGAAAAGACGGTCTGCACCGGGATCGTCCGTGTCGCGCCTGGGCGTGCAGGTGATCCCATGCTTGGAGAGGTATTGCATCAACCGCAATCGTAATTCCCTATACTGTCCCTCAGCGGTTACGACTTCCGACGGCCCCACGGCCAGGCATCCGCACTCCTCTTTGCCATCCACAAAGCGCACTTGCAGCGCCCAGGAAACATCCGTCCACCGGTAACAGGAATTCATGGCGTGTTTGGAGTCCCACTGGTGGAAGGAACTGCGAAAATCCATGAACTCCTGGCTGCGGCGATAGGCTTTGGCGTAGAAACGGTCTTCCAGAACCGGAAGCGCACCGGGCAAATCGAGTGGAAAGGCGGCGACGTAAAGTTCGCGGCGTGGGTAGGGTGTGCGCCGGATATTTTCATGTCCTTTGAAATTATCCAACAGCGTAATGCAATCGATATAAGGCAGTCCTCGATAGATGCGAATTTCCTGAATACGGTTGCAGGGGCCGGGTCCGGGAGCGCGGATCATGAGCCGGCTGGTGACCGGGCCTTCCAAGAACTTGACTTCCGCGCGGGAAGCGCTGCCCAATACGCGCCGCCCCGCCGTCAACAAACGCCAGGCGGATTCGTCACCATCGACCTCTTTGAGCGCCATGATATCGTTCATGGGTTGCTTGTGGGATTTCTGGACGAATTCTTTCCCCGATTCCTTGTCGATCAGACTGACGATACCTCCCCCGCGTTCGGGATCGACTTCAACGCGAAGAAAATCATTCTCGATCCATGTCTGGCTGAGCGACTCCAGCAAGAAAGGCACTTCGATATCGGGTTGTTGAAAGAAATCTCTTCGCCGGTATCCGGTGGCGGGGGCATCGTCTTCGAGCCAAACCGTCAACGCTTTGGAGATCGTTCCGTCTTCGGCGTGCTGCACTTGTTCGATTTCGTAAGAGATGATCTCACCTTCATCCCCCATGAGCGCCATCGGTTCGATTTCACCGTTCACGTCCAGCCAATGACGGGCGATTCCGTCCCGCTTCCAGGGCAGACTGTTGAACGTCAGCGCCGACGCGGCCGCTTCTTCGGACGGCTGAGCGGAAATCAGGTTGGAAAACGCTTCCAGCGTCGTCTTCCTGGCATGCTGGGCGATATCCAGCGCCTCGCGGTATCCGTTCATTAAGTCCGTCAAAACGATTTCGGAACCGCAGCCGGTCAAGGCGTCGTGGTGCTGTCCGAAAAGGACATGACGCCACGCTTTATCCAACTCAGCAGAGGCATAAGGAATTCCATAAATCAAACCAGCCGTTCCCCACATTTCCGCATCGAAGAGCAGGTCCTCGGCCAAGCGATTAACGATTTTTAAATCGGCACGCGACAGTTCGCAGCCTTCGTTGTATTGAGAGAGATCGCGTGTGACGGGTTCGAGAACGATCTTTTTCGTGACGGCCAGTGTATCCACACAGGCGAAATAGTTTTCGGCCGCCGCTCCGGTGAACCGGAGGGAGGGTTCGCCTACAGCCAGTTCATGGCCGCATCCAACAACTGATGCGCGTGGCGTGTGCATATCCCCCGCATCGATGATCAGATCGGCGATCAGTTCGGGAAAACGCTGCTGGCTCTCTTCAAGTCGCTGGGCCGCGATTTCGGTCAGGGATGCGTCTTCGGGAAGCGCGTAGTCGATGCGACGCGCGTAGATCGCCGTTCCGTTTGGAGCCATCCACCGGAAAAGATCGGGAACGCCCGGAATCGGTGTTGAAGGGTCTCGGTAATTGGTCCGAGTGAAGACGGCGGCGTGGAGACCGCAGCCCTCCACGATCTGGGGCAATTGCGGAACGTGTCCGAAAACATCCCAGGCCATATAAACGGCAGGGCGGTCTCCGGTCATGGTTTGATGGTAGTGCAAACCGGTCAGGATAT
>CAZSIZ010000066.1:0-23200 GCA_964606645.1 uncultured bacterium | reverse complement strand
AGAAAAACAAGTCGGATGGGTAACGAGAATTATTGTGACACAGCCTGTGCGCTTTTAGCCACCCTACGGGAAACATACAGGAACCAAACAGGGATTTGTATGATCGATACGCTTTTGCGAATTCACCCTCACCCCAACCCTCTCCCAGAGGGAGAGGGAGTAAGTACAGACCCTAAAACCTAGCCCCTGCTTCTCAGTCTTCCGGCCAATAGCGTTCGGTGATGACCCGGTCTTCGGTGTAGAAGCTGATTATTGCTTTGCCCTGGGCTTTGATATCGGCGAACTGCGAGGCTTTCTGGCCGCCGAAGGGCAGATAGGCCACCGGTGCGGGGATTCCGACGTTGATGCCGATCATCCCGCATTCCACCTTCAGTTTGAACTCGCGGGCGTAGTGGCCGTTCTGGGTATAGATCGACGCGCCGTTTCCGTATTGATGATCGTTGATAATATCGATGGCTTCGTCGAGGGTGTCCGCTTTGAGGATCACGACGACCGGCCCGAAAATTTCAGTTTTATGAATTTCCATCCCCGGTTTGACATCAGTGAAAACTGTCGGGCCGATGTAATGCCCTTTTTCGCAGCCGGGAACGGTGACATTACGTCCGTCCAGTGCCAGCGTCGCGCCTTCTTTGACCCCGGTTTCGATCATGCCCAGGATAAATTTCTTCGCTTTAGCCGAGATGACAGGGCCGACGAGTGACATTTCTTCGATATTCTTTGAATCGAGCGGATTGCCGACAACCATCTTTTTCGAGGCTTCGACGAATTTTTCGCAGACCGTTTTGTAGACCTCGTCTCCAATCGCCACGATTGCCGAGGACGCCATGCAGCGTTGCCCTGCGCAACCGTAACAAGACGTCGCCATGTTGCGCACTACTTCGTCGATCTTCGCATCGGGCATAACGACGAGGTGGTTCTTCGCGCCGCCCATCGCCTGGAATCGCTTGTTCGACTTGGCGCAGGCTTCGGCGATAACCTCGCAGGTCGGCGTCGATCCAACCAGCGAGACGCCCCGAACGGTGGGACTCTCCAGAATCGCGTTGGAGACGGCCCGGCTTCCGTTGACCAGGTTGAAGACCCCGGCGGGAAATCCGGCTTTGTCGATATATTCCGTCAGCAGTGCCATTGTCATCGGAACCTGCGACGACGCTTTGATTACGAACGTGTTGCCCGTTGCCAGGGCGTAGGGGATGAACCAGAAGGGAACCATCGCGGGAAAGTTGAACGGGGCGATCATCGAGAAAACCCCGATCGGCACGTGGATCACTTCGCCGTCGATCCCGTATGAGCATCCAATCAGTTTGTCGCCTTGCTGAAGGATCGGCATCCCGCAAGCGGCCTCGCAATTCTCCAGCACCCGTTTCATCTCGGCGCGGGCGTCGACGACGGATTTGCCCATCTCCTCGACCAAGACGCGGGCGATGGATTCTTCGTTATCGCGGATGAATTCGACCAGTTTGTAAAGCGGTTGAACGCGCCGGGAAACAGGGGTCTGGCTCCACGTCTTGAATGCTTCGGCGGCTGCGGCGATGGCGCGGTCCGTCTCGGCTTTGGTGGACAGTGGGTTTTTCGCGATGATTTCACCGGTGCTTGGATTCTCGATATCGAGAAATCCTTCGTTTTCCGCTTCGATCCATTGGCCGTTGATGTAATTTTTCAGCACTTTCATAACCAAAACTCCTTCAAGTGATTGCGTATCGAACGTCCGTTATACGCGTTCGATTGAATTGATACGATCTTATTTTTGTATAGGAAGATAGACTAAAGTCTATTAAAATCACAAAAAAGTGGAACGCTCCAGAAGTCTTATACATTTATAGACAAGTTCATTTTACTCCAATGACCACAATCATTCAACCAGCGCCGGATTCGGGTGTCGAAGCGTCATACAGAATCATTTTTTTATTGATCTGTGAAGGATAAAGGTCTATGATTAAGAACGTATTAAAAAAAAGGGTGAATGCGATGCATAAATTCGTTTATTGGCAAGATGAAGATATGTGGATCGGGTATTTAGAAGAATACCCGGATTACCGGACTCAGGGAGAGAGTCTGGACGAGTTAAAGGAAAATCTACGCGATATTCATTTAGAACTCACCAGTGGAAATATTCCGTGTGTTCGCAAAGTGGATGAGTTGGCAATCAATTGAAGAGAATAGATTTAATTAGAGAACTTGGAACAATTAGGTTGTGTTCTTCTTCGACATGGAAGCAAACATGACTGGTATCAAAATCCCAAAACTAAAGTTACACAACCGATCCCCCGCCATCGTGAAATTAAAGAACATTTGGCAAAACGTATTTTGAAAATGCTGAAAAATGAATGAAATCTACTCCTCCATGACGTTTGATTTCATGAGTATGTGATTTTAGATTCCTTTGAATTGAATCCCTCTCTTTTCAAGTCATCGTGTCTATCTACCGGTACAATTCGTAGCCTTTTCCAGAAGGAGAGGAAACTAGAATGTCTCGCCATTTCAAATAACATGAATATTTATTTTGAAAGTTTTCCCGCTCATAAGCGTATAGACAAGGAGTGCTTTTTTGCGCTTTTATCAAAACACTGGGTAATCACATAATGATCCAAGTTGAAGACTTACGAAAAAGTTACGGGGCGATCCATGCCGTGGACGGGATTTCGTTCGAGGTTCCCGAAGGCGAATTGTTCGGCTTTCTTGGGCCGAACGGCGCGGGGAAGACAACAACGCTCTCGATGATGTGCGGTCTGCTGAAACCCGAATCCGGGCGGATTTCCATTAATGAGATTGACGTGTGGGAGAATCCCAAGGCGGCCAAACGAATCTTGGGTCTCGTCCCCCAGGATTTGGCCATTTACGAAGAACTGACGGCTCGTGAGAACCTCAAGTTCTGGGGGAGTCTTTACGACATCCCGCGTTCGGAATTGCGGTCGAGTATCGATGAAATCCTCGACTGCGTGGGATTGACGGACCGCTCGAAAGAACCGGTGTCCAAGTTTTCGGGAGGAATGAAACGGCGATTGAACCTGGCCATTGGGCTGGTTCACAAACCATCGGTCATTCTCCTGGATGAACCCACTGTCGGCATCGATCCCCAGGCACGCAACAATATCCTCGACATCATCCGGGAGATCGCCCGTCTGGGCAAGACCGTCCTTTTCACCACTCACCACCTGGAAGAAGCCGAAATCTTGTGCGACCGTATCGCCATCATGGATAACGGCAAAATCCTCGAAACCGGTTCGGTCGAGGAACTGGCGACGGTCGTCGGCGACGGCGATATCCTCACTGTCCACGGCCATTTCACGCCCGCGAAGGTGAAAGCCGCCCTGGAGAGCGAACCGATCACGATCGTCAAACTGGACGACGACGTAGCCACGCTTACGCTCCCCAATGAGGGTTCGGGAGTCGCGGTCGTCATTCAGAAACTGAGTGAAGCGGGGATCGATATCAACGATATTTCCATCCAGCATCCAAGCCTTGAAAACGTATTTCTCAAACTGACGGGAAAAGAGTTAAGAGATTGAACGTCGTCTTTGAATTGCTCAAAAAGGATTTATTGCGGGATTGGAAGCGGCCGTGGGGCACGCTGGTTCTGCTCGCCATCCCCTTTATCCTGGCTTCGTTCATGTCCGTCGCTTTCGGTGGCGGGAAGGGGATCGAAGAGAAGATCACGATTCATCTCGCCGTTCTGGACAACGACAAAGATTTCCTGTCGGGGATGATCCGCTCCGTTTCATCGCAGGATGAATCCACTCAGCGCCTGGTTTTCCACATCGTCGAAAGCGAAGAAGAGGGAATCGCGATGCTGGAACGACGTAAAGCCTCGGCGTTTATCATGCTGCCGGAGAATATGACCGCCGACCTGCTCGAAGGAGCCACCACGTCGATCCGATTTTATGGCAATCCCGCCGAGCAGATCCTCCCCGTCGTCGTCGAGCAGGGAGTCGATCTGGTGGCGGAGGGGCTTTCGCAGACCGTCCGTCTGCTCGGTCCGCAACTCAAGAAAATAAGAGAATACATCGAAAACGAGGAAATGCCTTCGACGATGGCCTCCTCGCTTCTTTTCTATTCCGCTGCCGAGCGTTTGAAATCCGTTAGAAAATATGCCTTTCCGCCGCTCCTCACGTTTAATACCGTGGCGGCCAAGGATTACATTCCCAGCGCATCGCGCGCGGCCGCCTCGAATCCGCCGGATCGGAGCGCACCATGAAAGAAGTATTCGCGTTTGTTTTTCCCAGTATGATGATAATGTGGATATTTTTTATCGCCCAGAACGCGATGGCGGATATCTATGAGGAAAAAAACCGTAAAACACTGGTGCGGCTGCTCGCATCGACGGCGACCGTCAACCAGATTCTGGTTTCAAAGATGCTGCGTTGTTTTCTGCTCTGTTTGATCTCCGAATCAACTTTAATTATTGCCTCATGGCTGGTATTCGGCATGTCGTGGGGTAATCCGGTCTACCTGTTCCTTGTTCTCTGCTCGGCCAACCTGGCCATCACCGGGCTGCTGGCGTTTATCTACGCCCTCGCGAAATCCAAACAACGGGCGGACATGATTTCGGTCATCGTGATTCTATCTTCGTCGTTTTCAGGGGGCGGAATGATTCCGTTCCGTGAGTTGCCTGGATTCATGCAGATAATGGGTTCCATGACGGTAAACCGCTGGGGCGCGGTGGCCATGCAGGCCGTCATCGAAGCCGAACCGCTCTTGAACGCCCTCAAGCCGAGTCTCCTTCTATTTATTGTGGGAGGTCTCTGCACGCTGGCGGGCGTTTTTATCCTGAAAAGACAGATCGAAGCGGGAGAGATTTCATGAATGTATTCCGCATCGCGTTTTGGGATTTGCGCCGTCTTTTCAAAGACAAACAAGTTCCATTCTGGCTGACGATTTTTCCCTTGCTGTTTATTTTCCTGTTCGGAACAGTGATGAAGAACATGGGGAAGAGAAATGATACCTGGATTCCCGTCGTCAATCTGGACGAACACGAACTTTCCACCCTCTTCATCGACCGCTTGAAAGGCGACCATTACAACGTCGATATTCGAAAACCTTCGGACGAACACCACCTTCAATCCTGGTCGAGAGCGATCGTTCTGCCCGCCACTTTTTCCGCCGCCTTGCTCAAGGGAGAAAAGGCCGGATGCACGTTTACCAAAGGCCAAGGTAATAGCGAACATACGCTATTGGTCCAGTCACGGTTAATCCGCGTTATGACCGAGTTTACGGGCGCGCTCGCGGCGGTCGATATCATCGACAAGGACTGGACGCCCCAGCTCAAAGAAAAACTGCTTGACGAACTGGCTCAACCGAAACGGGTTACGGTTGAGAAACAGAGCCATTCCGCGCTGCGTCCGCCGCCGGTTGGATTCTCGTTTACCTTGCCGGGCTACTTGATTATGTTCGTGCTCATCAACAGCATTATGATGGGCGGAGCCTCACTGGCGGAAGAGCGGACGAAGCATCAATACACCCGCCTGGCCGCAGCTCCGCTTTCTCCGTTTGAAATCATCGTCGGGAAAATGCTGGGCCGAGTCTGCATCCCATTGATCCAATCGATATTGCTTCTTGCCTTTGGATATTACCTGTTCGACGTTCCCCTGGGCGATCATCCCTGGGTGCTGGTTCCCGTCGTGATTTGCTTCTCGTTCTGCTGCGGCAGTATCGGCATGTTGTTCGGCGCGATCTGTTCGACCGAGCAGCAAATCGGGAGTATCGGCATGTTGACGGGAATGCTGTTTTCGGCGCTGGGCGGGTGTTGGTGGCCGTTGGAAATCAATCCCGATTTCGTGAAAACCATCGCGATGTTCGTCCCGACTTTCTGGGGACTCCAGGGGCTGCACGATGTCATGTCGTTCGGAAAATCGATCGAAGCCGTTATCCCGGAATGCGCCGTCATGCTCGCATTCGCTTCCCTTTTCACCGCTATCTCCCTACCATTCCTCAGATCGGAATGAGTCTATCATCATTTTTCAACCGGGAATTTTAATTCACCATTAACCCATTTCTATAACGCACACACTCAAATCATTCACAAATCGAAAAGTGTGTCACTTAGTGATATAATATTATCGAGGTGAAATCATGAGAAAATCGATCACAGAATCAATCACAGGCTCCATTCAAGACTTAAACAAAATTGGATTGGTCGATGACATTACAATGAAAAACATTGAAAAACTCTGCCTTCCTGAAATTCAAGAATACAGCCCAGAAAAAATAGTTTCGATCAGAAAAAAATTCAAATTAAGCCAAGCGGCTCTAGCCAGCCTATTTAATATCAGCCCATCGACGGTTAGGAAATGGGAACAGGGCAGCAAAAAGCCAGCCGGTGCATCGAGAAAGCTATTAGACCTGATTGAAAGAAAAGGTCTTGAAACCCTCATCTAAGGCGAAACGGTATGTCGTTCGGAAAATCAATTGAATTCATCCTCCCCATAGATTAATGCCCCATAATGTAACATTCTCCCCTCTCCTACGTTAATCAAATAGCACCGAAAGACAACGATCGAGCCGTTGGGAATTCAGAATAACGGCTGGATCGACACAACGGACCATCGATATCGATTGAAACGTGTCACGTTCGTTTGATTGTTTTATCCGCCGGGCGGTTGAATCGCCTAAACCCATTCGACAGCGATCCGTTTACTTTTAAAAACGATCCTGTTTATAATGATCCTTGAGGCGAAAACAACCTGTTCGATAAGGAAGGATGTGAGAATAATGGCTGAATGGTGGGAAGCACTGGCAATGGAGTTGAAAGTCTTTTATCTCATTGGCATCACGTCCACCGCCATTCTGGTGGTGCAGACGATCCTGATGATGATTGGTCTCGGTGGAGACGAACTCGATGCCGCCGATATGCCCGACGTGGATATGGATTCCGGCTTGGAGCATCCGGGCGACTTGCATCTGCTCTCCGTGCGCACCATCGTCGCTTTCTTTATGGGATTCGGCTGGACGGGTGTGATTTGTATGAACCACGATTTGGGGATCGCCTTGGCACTGCTATGCGCGGTCGTCGTGGGAAGCGTTTTCATGAGTATGGTCTTTCTCCTGATGAAGATGCTCTACAGCTTGCGCGACAGCGGCAATATTCATTACAAGAACGCCATCGGCCAAGTCGGAAGCGTCTACATCCCCATCCCGCCCAATCAGTCCGGGCCAGGGCAAATCGAGATCATGATTCAGGGCCGGGTGCGGTTCGTCCAGGCGTTTACGAAATCAGAAAGCAAACTGACGAACAACTGCCGGGTCAAAGTCGTCGAGATCGTCGATCAGGGAACCTTGCTGGTCGAACCACTGGAAACGTCCGGCTCAACAAGTCAGGAGGAATAAATCATGATGAATCTTGGAATTCTCGAAATTCTCATCTCTGGAGCAGTGATATTCTTATTTATTCTGATCGTCCGTTATGCACTCTCGAATAAAAAATAAACTACCGGATCAACAAAACGGGAGGTGTCAATCATGGGGATTTTCGGGCTTGCCGCCGCCGTTGTCATTATCTTTCTTGTCCTGATTGTCGGTTTCGTCTTTTTTGAGAAGTGATCACGGATCGATTGAATATTGGATTTACCGGATCAATAAAACAGAAGGAGCTACTCATGACGTTTTTCGTGCTTGGCATCGCCATCGTTGTTATTTTTCTTGTTCTGATTGTCGGTTTCGTCTTTTTCGAGAAATGATAACGGATCGATTGGATATTGGAATTACCGGGTTAAACCGTTGGAAACATCCGAATCAACTAAACAGGAGGAGTAAATCATGGAATATCTTATAATGATTGCCGGTTTCGTCTTGGTCTTTTTTATTACGATTATCGGATTCGCCTCGCGTTACAAGCGCTGTCCATCCGACCGCATTCTGGTCGTCTACGGAAAAATCAGCGGCAAGGGCTTAGAAGGCAAAGGGCTGTCGGCTAAGTGCTATCACGGCGGAGGCTCGTTTATCTGGCCTGTCATTCAGGACTTCCAATACCTGGACCTGACCCCCATGCCCATCGATATCAAGTTGGAAGGGGCGCTTTCTCAGCAGAATATCCGCGTCAACACCCCGTCCACCTTCACGGTCGGAATCTCCACCGAACCGGGCATCATGGAGAACGCCGCCGAGCGTCTCCTGGGATTGACGATGCAAGACATCCAGGATTTGGCCAAGGATATCATCTTCGGCCAGATGCGTGTTGTCATCGCCACCATGCCCATCGAGGAGATCAACGCCGACCGCGATAAGTTGATCGAAAACATCTACAGCGGTGTGGAGATCGAATTGAAGAAAGTCGGTCTTCGTCTCATCAACGTCAACATCCAGGACATCACCGACGCGTCCGGCTACATCGATGCGCTGGGTAAGGAAGCCGCCGCCCGCGCCATCAACGAAGCCAAGATCAAAGTCGCCGAACAGGTACGCGACGGTGAAATTGGTAAAGCCGAGGCCGAACGCGATCAGCGTGTCAACGTGGCCGCTGCCGACGCCATCGCGGTTGAGGGTGAAAACAAGGCCACGATTCAGAAGGCCCAGTCCAACGCCGACCGGCGCGAAAAAGAAGCCGAAGCCGAACGGTCGGCCTCCGCCGCCGAAAAAGTGAAGTCGGCCCAAGCACTGGAAGAGTCCTACACCGCCGAGCAGCAGGCCGAAATCGAACGCGCCAAGCGGGAAGAAGCCACCCAGATGGCCAACATCGTCGTCCCGGCTGAAATCGAGAAACGCCGCATCGAAACCCTCGCCGAAGCCGAGGCCGAACAGATCCGGCGGGTCAAGAAAGGTGAGGCCGACGGTGTGCTGGCGATGATGAGCGCCGAGGCGGATGGTCTCAAGGCCGTCTTAACCGGCAAGGCGGACGGTTTCACGGCCATCGTGCGCTCCTGCAGCAACTCGCCCGAACTGGCCGCCATGCTGCTCGTCACCGAACAGCTGCCGAACCTGGTCGAGGAGCAGGTCAAGGCCATCTCCAACCTCAAGATCGATTCCATCACGGTCTGGGACAGCGGCAAAACGGGAGACGGCGGAAAAACTCAAACCGCCGATTTCATTTCCGGACTGATCGGCTCTCTGCCCCCGCTCCACGACATTACTAAAAACGTCGGATTGGAGTTGCCGGAATACCTCGGTAAACTCACCGATAATCCCGAACAGGCCGAAGCGGTGAAAGACGCCGTTAAACAAAAAATCGCCAAACGACAGCAAACCCCATCGGATACTCCCCCAACCGAATAATGCGGCCCAGCGATGCGCAGTTAAACAACGAACCGCCTGCGGAACTTGTCTCGCAGGCGGTTTTTCTCTTCCAAATCTTTCGCCGGTGATTAACTCATTTAAGCATTTGCTCGAATTCACTTCGGACGGAAGTGCAGACGATCTCACAAATCTCGATCACCATCTCACTGCTGAGCCGGTAATAGATTTTTGTCCCCTCCCGCCGGGTGCTGACGAGTCCGGCTTGGCTCAGGGCGTTCAGGTTCGCCGAGGCGGTTCCGTGCTTTAAACCCGTCTCGTCCGCGATTTCCCCAACGCTCAACTCGCCCTCCTTGAGCAGATGCAGAATCTTCAGGCGCACCGGCTCGGACATGGCCTTAAACCGGTGGGCGATCGTTTGTAGAATCTCATCACTCAGTTGCATGACGTTTACCTCTTTGTTAAACTCGGATGAAAAAATATCAATTCTTCCACTTGCTTTTTTCTTTATACTATTATACAATAGGATAAAGAAAAAGTAAAGTGCTAATTTCGTATCGAGGAACGATCGTGAAAATCATTAAAAATTCACTCATTATTTTGGTTGGATTAGGGATTCTGATTCTGCTCCTGCTTTGGATGCAGGGGCTTTTTACGCCGAGGCGTCTGGATCCGGGTTTGAATCCGGAAAAGCGGCCTCCGCTGGACTCATTCAACCTCGTATCCGCCCGCTTCCGCACTTTGGAACTGACCGCCGACGCCGTTGGATCGATCCAGTCCCGCAGCACGACGAATATCGCGAGTAAGATTCTTGCTTCTATCGTCTCGGTCAATGTTCGTCCCGGCGATATTGTGAAGAAAGGCGCGCTGCTTATCACCCTGGACGACCGCGACTTGCACGCGCGTCAGCAGCAGGCAAAGAATGCCCTCAATGCGGCGAAAGCGGCTCACGAAAAGGCCCAACTCGACCGGCAACGCTACCAAAGTCTGCTTGATACGAAGTCCGTCACTCAGAACGCTTACGACGATAAAGCCAGCGCGGAAAAGATCACTTCCGCCAAACTCGACCAGGCTCAGGAGCAGGTGCGCGAGGCGGATGTGATGCGGTCGTACGCCAAAATTAATGCGTCGATGAGCGGGATCGTTACGGATAAGTTATGCGATCCCGGCGACATCGCTTCTCCGGGCGTTCCATTGCTAACGATGTACGATCCCGACAATTTACGGCTCGAAGCGGCGGTGCGGGAACAGCTGTCCGGCCGCCTGACGCTCGGGCAGCAAGTTCAAGTGACGGTCGATGCGATCGATAAAACCATGACCGGAACCGTGGAGGAAATCGTGCCTTCCGCCGATCCCGTCAGCCGTACGGTCACGGTCAAAACCGCGATCCCCCGCGAAGAGGGAATCTTCCCCGGCATGTTTGGCCGCATTCGAATACCGCTCGATCCGGTCAAGTTTCTCGTCATTCCTAAAGCGTGCGTGCGTCAAGTCGGCCAGTTGGAACTGGTCACGGTCGTAAAAGACGGACGCCCGATTACACGCGCCGTCCGAACGGGGCGAACCTGGGACGACGACATCGAAATTCTCTCCGGGCTGTCCGAAGGCGAAGAAGTTGTCCTGCCTTCGAGTCAGTAAACAAGGAGTTTTCATCACAGACGGTACGGTATGATATTATGGAAACGAAGAGACTCTCCCCGTTTAGCAAAATCGTTGAAATTTTTCTGGATTCCAATTTATCCATCATTCTGATTCTGCTTGCGCTGATCGCCGGGGCCTCGGCGTTGATGCTTACTCCGCGCGAGGAAGAACCGCAGATCGTTGTGCCTTTCGCCGATGTTTATGTTTCCGTTCCGGGGTCGTCGGCGGAAGAGGTGGAACGGCTGGTGGCGACTCGCTTGGAGAAATTGCTTTGGCAGATCGACGGTGTCGAATATGTCTACTCCATGTCCAAGAAGGACCAGGCGGTCGTCACGGTTCGTTTTTTTGTCGGTGAAGATCGTGAAGAGAGCCTGCTCAAGCTCTACACCAAAATCGAATCGAACATCGACCTGGTTCCCGGCGTCGTGTCGGGCTGGGTGGTCAAGCCGATTGAAATCGACGACGTCTCCATCTTGAATCTAACCCTCTACAGCCATGAAGCGGACGACTACACCCTGCGCCGTGTCGCGGAAGAGACGATCGACCGTCTGCAAGGGGTGAAGAACACTGGGAACACGTTCCTGACCGGGGGGTTGTCGCGTCAAGTGCGGGTTGAACTCGACCGGGAACGGCTCCGAGCGCATTCACTCACCCCGCTGGAGATCGTCGAAAAGATCGAATCGGCCAATGTGAACCTCTCCGCCGGTTCCTACAATCGTAATAACGCTGAATACCTGGTCGAGGGGGGGACGGTCTTTTCGTCTATCGAGGAGTTCAAGAATCTTGTTGTCGGCGTCTCGCACGCTCAGCCGATCTATCTGAGCGATATCGCAACGCTATCGGATGGCCCGGCCGAGCGGGAATCCTATACCCGCATCGCTTTCGGTCCGGCGGCCCACCTGCTCCAGTCTCCCGTTCAGCAGACGTTTCTCGACGACGGAGCCAACGCCGTTACGATCGCCATCGCCAAGAAAAAAGGAACGAACGCCGTCTGGGTGGTGGAAGAGACACTGGAACGCCTGGAGGAAATTAAAAAACACGTCATCCCCGATAACATCCACATCCGAGTCACCCGCAACTACGGCGAGACGGCCGACGATAAAGTGAACGAGCTGGTCGAAGGGCTGGTGATTGCGGTGATTACCGTCATCGCGCTGATTACGTTTGTTCTCGGATGGCGGGAGGGCTTGATCGTCGCGTTCGCCGTGCCGATCACGTTCGGTCTGGCATTGTTTTTCAATATGCTGTTCGGCTACACCATCAACCGGGTGACGCTGTTCGCTTTGACGCTGTCGCTGGGCCTGGTGGTGGATGATCCCATCGTCGATGTGGAGAATATCTACCGACACTTTACGATGAAACTCCGAAACGCTCGCGACTCGGTGCTCTATGCGGTTGATGAAGTGCGTCCTCCCATTATCCTGGCCACGCTCGCCGTGATCGTGTCGTTTCTGCCCCTGTTCTTCATTACCGGTATGATGGGGCCGTATATGGGGCCGATGGCGCTCAACGTACCGCTCGCGATGCTGATGTCGCTTCTGGTCGCGTTTACCATCACCCCCTGGATGACCTACTACGTCATGCGAAATGTGTTCAACAAGGCGAAGGAAGAAGCGTTCGATCTCAGAAAGAGTCTGGTCTATCGCGTCTATCGGCCCATCCTCGCCCCGTTCCTGAAATCGAGGATGCTATCTTACGGATTGCTTCTCGTTGTCTTCGCACTGCTGATCGGGTCGGCGCTGCTGGGGGCGTTCGGGCTGGTCCCGCTTAAAATGCTGCCGTTTGACAACAAGAACGAGCTGCAATTGATCGTCGATCTGCCTGAAGGCAGTACGCTGGAACAGACCGACACCGCCGTACGTGAGTTCGAGACGTTCCTGAAGCGCGTGCCGGAGGTGACGGAATTCGTCTCGTATGTGGGGACCTCGTCACCGATCGATTTCAACGGGATGGTGCGGCATTACTACTTTCGTCAAGGAAGCAATCTCGCCGATATCCGAATCAACCTTGCTCCCAAGGATTACCGTAAACAACAGAGCCACACCATCGCGCTGCGCCTGCGCAACGATCTCGACGCGATCGCCCGGCGATACGACGCCGTCGTCAAAATCGTCGAGATGCCGCCGGGGCCGCCGGTTATCGCCACCGTCGTCGCGGAAATCTACGGTGATCCCGATAAATCCTACGCCCAGACGATCGAAGCCGCCCGACTCGTCGGTGAAAAAATGAAAACGATTCGCGGTATGGTGGAAGTGGACGATTTCGTGGAAGCGCCGCAGGAAAAACTGATCTTCGAGGTGGACCGCAGCAAAGCCGCGATCAACGGCATCACTGCCGAGCAGATCGCTCAGACCTTGGCCCTGGCGTCCAACGGCCAAACCGTGGGGACGATCCACGTTTCGTCCGAACGCAATCCGCTGAACATTCAGTTGCAACTTCCGAGAACCGAGCGCTCCAGCCCGGACGATCTTTCCCGCATCGCCGTCAAGGGAGAGAGCGGGCAGCTGGTTCAGATCGCCGAACTGGGCCGTTTCAAATCCACTACCCTGGAGCCTTCAATCTACCACAAAAACCTCGAACGAGTCGTCTTCGTCACCAGCGAAGTGGCTGGACGCGCTCCCGCCGAAGTCATACTCGAACTGCAATCCCATTTCAAGAAAAATCCGCTTCCTGAAGGTTTCAATATCGTCTGGAACGGAGAGGGTGAATGGGAAATTACCTTGCGCGTCTTCCGCGATCTGGGCCTCGCATTCGGTGCGGCGATGATCGGTATTTTCATCCTGCTCGTTATCGAAACCGGCTCGTTCTTCATGCCACTGGTCATCATGGTGGCGATCCCGCTTACGATGATCGGCATCATGCCGGGCTTTTATTTCCTCAACGTATTGACGAACCGTGTCGTCGGTGGCTACGAAGACCCGACTTTCTTCACCGCCACGGCGATGATCGGCATGATCGCGCTGGCGGGTATCGTCGTGCGCAATTCCATCATCCTGATCGATTTCATCCACAACGCTTTGAAGGAAGGCAAACCGCTCCAGGACGCGCTGATCGAATCCGGCGCGGTTCGCTTCCGCCCCATCCTCATCACGGCGGGCACAACCATGCTGGGCAACTGGGTCATCACGCTCGACCCGATCTTCAGTGGCTTGGCTTGGTCGATTATCTTTGGGATTTTCGCATCCACCGCTTTCACGCTGGTGGTGATCCCCGTGATTTACAACCTGCTTTTCGCCCATCAATATCAACAACCGACGGAGGTTTCATCATGAATTCAGAACGAATCGTACGAATCGTCGCGGGTGCGTTTATCCTGCTCAGTGTCGCCCTGGGATTGCTCCATTCTCCCTGGTGGTTCGCGTTCACCGCGTTCGTGGGATTGAATTTATTTCAGTCCGGTTTCACCAATTTCTGCCCGTTGGAAATCTTTTTAAAGATATTCAACGTCCCATCATGTTCGTGTTCGATAGAAAAGGAGCAAAATCGTGTTGAGTGATTTGTTGACGTTTATAGGAATTTTCGCTGTGTGGTATGTGCTGATGAAGATTGTTCTGCCCGCTCTGGGAATTCCGACCTGCATGTCGGGAGCCTGCCAACTGAAGAATCAATCGAGAAAGGAAGATCGTCATGTCTGAAAACACTCGTAAACGGATCGTTGTCATTGGGGGAGTCGCTGCCGGACCGAAAGCGGCCTCACGGATCAAGCGCCTGCAGCCGGACGCCGATGTCACACTGATTGAAAAAGGAAGCATTCTCTCTTACGCGGGCTGCGGGCTGCCGTATTTCATATCAGGAACCGTGAAAGAGCGGGATGAGTTGTATGCGACTCCCATCGGTGTGCCACGCGATGCGGCGTTCTTTGAGAAAGTCAAACAGTTCCGGGTATTGAGTCAGACGGAAGCCAGGGAAATCGACCGCGCGGGAAAGCGGATTAAAGTATCCGGCCCGGACGGCGAGTCGTGGCTGAATTACGACATCCTCGTCCTGGCGACGGGCGCGTCACCCATTATCCCCCCTATCCCCGGCGTGGAGCTGGATGGTATCCATTCGCTGAAAAGTGTCGAAGACGCCGATCGATTCAAATCAATCCTCGATCGGGATGAAATCAAACGCACAGTGATCGTCGGGGGAGGCCTGATCGGGTTAGAGATGGCCGAGACGTTGGTCGAACGGGGCCGTCAAGTGACCCTCGTGGAGATGCTTCCACAGATTCTGCCCATGATGCTGGATTGGGAGATGGCGAAGTTCGTCGAGAACCATCTCAAAGCCAAAGGGGTCGAGGTTCTCACTGAAACCAAAGTCGAATCGTTTACTGGAAAAGATCGCGTCCAAACGGTGGAAACGTCTAATGGAAGCCCTGAAACGGATCTCGTGGTGATGGCGATCGGCGTCCGTCCCAACGTCGGTTTAGCGAAAGCGTCAGGTCTCGAACTCGGCAGCACGGGCGCAATCAAAGTCGACGAAACCATGCGTACTTCGGACGAATCGATTTTCGCCGCCGGGGATTGTGTCGAGGGAACCGATCTTCAGACCGGCAAACCCTGTTACATCCCGCTCGGCTCGACCGCGAACAAACAGGGCCGAGTCGTTGCCAATTCTATCTGCGGCGTGCCCGACCGTTTCCCCGGTGTTCTGGGCAGTGCCGTTTGTAAAGTGCTGGGCGTCTCGGTCGCGCGAACCGGCCTTTCCGAACAAACCGCCCGTGACTTGGGGCACAACGTCGTCACGTGCCTTTCGCCGGGACCGGATATTGCCCATTACTATCCCGGCAACCAGCCCATCATCATTAAACTCATCGTTGATACCGATACGAGAAAATTATTGGGCGTACAAGCCGTTGGTCCCGGCGATGTTTCTAAGCGAATCGACGTTGCTGCCACTGCCATCGCGGCGAGGATGACCGTCGATCAAGTGGCGCAATTGGACCTGTGTTACGCGCCGCCCTTCTCCCAGGCGATGGATGGTCTGATCGTTGCCGCCAACATCGTCCGAAACATACTCGACGGTTTATTCGATAGCGTCACCCCTATGCAGGTGAAGCGGGAACTCGATTCAGGCAAAGACGTGTTCATGCTGGACGTGCGCAGCCCCGGCGAATGCGATGAAGTGCGCATTCCCGGCAGTACCAACATCCCCCTCGGCGCAATCCAAAATCGCCTGAGCGAATTGCCCAAGGACAAAGACATCGTCGCCTTCTGCAAAATATCCCTGCGGGGTTACGAGGCGGCGCTTAAACTTCAGGCGGGGGGCTTCGACCGGGTGCGTGTCATGGACGGCGGTATCGTGATGTGGCCTTACGAAAAGGAAATCGGACCCCAAAAACCATGACGCTTGCAATTCCCCCTGGCTTAATCAATACTAAATTTAATGACCTTTTGAAAGGAGAAATGGATTACCGGCGTTTCTCCTTTATAATTTCACGAAGGAAATTTGGTTATGCGATGGTTTGAATTTTTATCAATCGTGCTGCTGACATTGTCCGTTCTGCCGGGAGTATCCCATTTTGCCTTTGCGAGCGAACCGGCTTCGAAGGCGATCCCCGCCGCTACCCTGTCCACTGATTCCGAATTGATGAATCAAGTTCAGCGAATGCTCCATGAAAAGCAATTCGAAGAAGCCAAAACCATTCTCTATGATTTCATCGAAAAAAAATCCGAAGAGAAAATGCCGCCGTTTGTAGAAAATCAGACGCTGTATCTGTTCTACAACACCGATAGCGAAATCCTCTTCTTCCAAGTCTTGAACAAAGCCGATCCAGAAACCGCGCTTGAGCTGAGAAAGAAATTCTATCCCTGGTATTTCGAGTTGGACAAGAAATCGCCTTGGAAGAAAATCTCCTTTGTCGAACCTTTTCTATGCCGCGCGTACGATTATATGGCCTACATATCGATCGAGTTGAACCAAATAGACAACGCGAAACGGTTTTTAAACAAAGCCATCGGCGTATGGCCGTTTTTTACCGCCGCCCACGCCCAGCTGGCTCACGTTCATATCTTGCGAAATGATTTTGCGACGGCAAAACAAATCGCGCAAGACGCCTTGGATAAATACATGATGGGCGATCTTGAAAACAAGGCCCGGCTGCTTCGCCATCTGGGATACATCGAGATCCACGAAAAACAATTCGATCGGGCCGAGGATTATTACAAGCAGTCTCTCGAAATCGTCCCCGATCACCCAAGCGCTCTTGCAAACCTTGAGGACATCGTTCGCAAGCGGGCGCTTCAAAAGTTCGATTCAAAGTGAAACCCCTGACGCGAACGCTACTGCATTCAACGGCAGCGTGAGAAAAATCAAGCAGTTCGCTAATCCACCGAAACCGGCTTGGTATACGGTTTCCCCACGATTATAATAAGCGCGCATCAATCCTGAAATCGTACCGCATTCTGAAAAGGATAATCCGTCCATGTCGTATACCACCCTTGCCGAACTGCTTCAAGAGAGAATCGTCGTCTTCGACGGCGCGATGGGTACATCGATCCAGAACTGTCAACTCACGCCCGAAGATTTCGGCGGTCCACAATTCGATGGGTGTAACGAACATCTCGTCCTCACCCGTCCCGATGTCATTCTGGATGTTCATCGCAGTTTTCTCGACGCAGGAGCGGATGTCATCGAAACGAACACGTTCGGTGGAGCCACGCTCGTGCTGGCGGATTACGGTTTAGACGATCGGGCGTATCTCATCAACAAAACCGCCGCCGAACTCGCCCGACAGGCCGCCAACGGCTATTCATCCACCAACAAACCGCGGTTAGTCGCCGGTTCCATGGGACCGACCACCAAAAGCCTTTCCGTCACCGGCGGAACGACTTTCGCCGAATTGATCGACAATTACGAACAACAGGCTGGAGCGCTCATCGACGGTGGCGCCGATCTCCTTGCCCTGGAAACCTGCCAGGACACGCGCAACGTTAAAGCAGCGATCCATGGAATCAATCGTGCCCGCGAGGAACGGAACTGCGCTATCCCTCTCTCGGTCAGTGGAACCATCGAATCGATGGGCGCAATGCTGGCCGGGCAGGGCGTCGAGTCGTTCTACACGTCGTTGGAGCATACCGGTATGCTCTCCATCGGTTTGAACTGCGCCACCGGCCCCAGTTTCATGACAAGCCACATCCGTTCGCTTTCCGAAATTGCCGACTGTTACATCAGCTGTATGCCCAACGCCGGTCTGCCTAATTATAAAGGACGCTACGAAGAAACCCCGGACTCACTTGTTTCCGTGCTGAGAACGTTCGTCGACGAGGGGTGGGTCAATATGCTAGGCGGATGCTGTGGCACGACTCCCGAACACATTACCGCCATCGCGGAGATGGTGGAGGGAAAGCCACCACGCATACCGAAGAAAACCGTGCGCTGGCACGTGTCCGGAATCGACTACCTCGAATTCACGGAAGAAAGCCGCCCGCTCATCATCGGCGAGCGGACCAACGTCATCGGCAGCCGCAAGTTCAAGCGCCTGATCGCCGAGGGCCAACTTGATGAAGCCTCGGAGATCGGGCGCCGTCAGGTTCGCACCGGCGCACACATCCTCGATGTCTGTCTCGCCAATCCCGACCGGGACGAATATACGGATATGGAAGATTTTCTTCGGGAACTCATCAAGAAAATCAAAACTCCGCTCACGATCGATTCGACGGATTCCAAAGTCATCGAACGGGCGCTGCAATTCTGCCAAGGCAAGAGCATCATCAATTCCATCAATCTCGAAGAGGGCGAAAAGCGTTTCGAGGAAGTCATCCCTATCGCTCTGAAATACGGCGCGGCGGTCATCGTCGGCTGCATCGACGACGATCCGGACCAGGGCATGGGCCTGACCGTCGAGCGCAAACTGGCCATCGCCAGACGGTCGTACGAATTGCTGACCGGCAAATTCGAGTTCCCCGCTCAGAACATCATTTTCGATCCCCTGGTTTTTCCCTGCGCGACCGGTGATAAAAACTACATCGGTTCCGCGCAGGAAACCATCCAGGCGGTCACGGCCATCAAGGAAGCGTTTCCCTTAACCCGCACCGTGTTAGGCGTCAGCAACGTCTCATTCGGTCTGCCGCCCGCCGGACGCGAGGTTCTGAACGCGGTTTTTCTCTACCATTGCACGAAAGCCGGACTCGATCTCGCCATTGTCAATTCACAGAAACTCCAGCGCTACGCCTCCATTCCCGAAGGCGAAAGGAAACTGGCCGACGACCTGCTCTTTAACCGGGGCGGCGATCCCATCACTGCTTTCGCTGAGTTCTACAAAGATAAAACCGTCAAAGAGAGTATCCCGAAAGAAAACCGTTCTCTGGAAGAGCGTCTGGCCGCCTATATCGTCGAAGCCTGTAAGGACGGTCTGATCGACGACCTTGACGAAGCTTTGAAGCAATACACTCCGCTGGAAATCATTAACGGCTTTTTAATGAATGGAATGAGCGAAGTCGGCCGCTTGTTCGGCGCGAACGAGTTGATCGTCGCCGAGGTGCTTCAGAGCGCGGAGACCATGAAAGCCGCCGTTTCTCATCTGGAACCGTTAATGGAGTCATCCGAAATTCAGTTGAAAGGAACGTTGATCCTGGCGACGGTTAAGGGGGACGTTCACGACATCGGAAAGAATCTGGTCGATATCATCTTTTCCAACAACGGCTATAAGGTGGTCAACCTCGGCATCAAAGTTCCGTCTCAGGAAATAATCGATGCCTGCAAAACACACGAGCCGGATGCCATCGGCCTGAGCGGTCTGTTGGTGAAATCCGCGCAGCAAATGGTTCTGACCGCGCAGGACCTGCGCCAGGCGGGAATCGATGTTCCCATTCTTGCGGGAGGCGCGGCGCTTTCCAACCGTTTTACCCGATTGAAGGTGGCCCCCGCTTACGACGGTCTGGTGCTCTATGCGAAAGATGCGATGAAGGGTCTGGATCGAGCCAACCGTCTGCTCGATCCTGAAAACCGGATCGCGCTTGAACGAGAAATTCTAGAAGGGGACGAGCGCCTTGCGCGTCTCGATGAAACAAAGAAATCCCCCAAGCCGGTTCGGCCAGCTACGACAGAAGTAATCATACGCCGGGACAACACGATCCCGGCTCCTCCCGATTTCGACGTGCATGTCGAGTCGCCTTATCCCTTGGACGTCATCTTTCCCTATATCAATATGCAGACCTTGTACGGCAGACATCTAGGGCTGCGGGGCATGGTGAAAGCGCTTCTTGAAAGCGGAAACGAGAAAGCGCTCGACTTACAGCGAACGGTCCACGAGTTGCAGGACGAGATTCGGGAAAAGAACGTCCTGGTTCCACGCGCGGTCTATCAATTCTTTCCCGTTCGTGCAGAAGGCGATACGCTCGTCATTCTCGATCCGGCGCGCTCTGCCGAACGGGAACGCTTTCGCTTCCCCCGGCAATCGCAGGGCACGCGGCTCTGTATAACCGATTTCGTCTCACCCGATCGCGAGGATAACGTCGCGATGTTTGTCACGACATGTGGCGGGCCGGAACTGAACGAATGGGCCGATCGTTTCAAACAAAACGGTGAGTATCTCAAATCACATACTTTGCAGGCGTTGGCGATTGAATGTGCCGAAGCCTTCGCCGAGCGGCTGCACGAGACGATCCGGACGATGTGGGGAATCCCCGACGCGCCCACGCTCGGTCTGCGTGATAAGTTTCGCGCCAAGTATCAAGGTATCCGAGTCAGTTTCGGCTATCCGGCCTGTCCGAACCTGGAGGATCAAGTCCCGCTGTTCAACTTGCTCAACCCGCGGGAACGGATCGGTGTATCGCTCACGGAATCGTACATGATGGAACCGGAAGCCTCGGTCTCTGCTCTCGTTTTTCACCACCCGGACGGCCGGTATTTCAACATTAATGAAAGCGATCTTCAAGCATTTAACTCCACTACCCAATAAAAATCCCCTCTCCCTCTGGAAGAGGTTTAGGGTGATGGAAAAATCGCAAAAACGTTACGATTAAACAAAAACTTATTATGAATAAAAAACCGTGGGAAGCGAGGCTACTGCCCGAAACAAGCCCAAAGAAAAGCGATCTACGAACGATCATTCAGAATGAATTAGAATTTTTGGCTCTTCTCCAATCTGTGTGGGTAAAACCGCTCATGATTGAACACCGGGAAAGGCGGCTCGCAGTTTGAGAAAGAAATAATCCGAGTCGTGATATCTGTATGCAACCCATTTGATGACCTTCGCTTTATTATTGATTCTTTCCAATAGCGATGTATGGATTTTGTACTGGTATTGGGCCACGATTACATCCCAATTTTCAGCATTCGAGCGAATTTTGCCGGATTACGGCACTTCGTTTTTCTGAGACTCAATTTTGGAGTATATAGCCATTCGGTAGCAATCCTGAAAGAAATTGAGTGCGGCTCCAGGATATTGATACTCCCACAATTGCTTTAAATTTTCCCGGAGAACATGAAGAGTGTTGAGCGGATTATTGAGCGATAAGATATCCGAGAGACGTACACGATTACTCCCATGAACGTTTTGTCGGTTTTAAAGAAGAAGATAGCGAACTCCCTTGAAGACTTTACTTAGACGAAATTTCTTTTTTTGTTTTTGAATCTACGGCCTTTTTTTATAAGAAGCTCACATTGTAAGTTTTTTTATTGACGAGACGATGATCGATTTCTTCCGATTATCGTCGATCACTTTAAAACGCTGGATACTTTCCTGTAAGATTTGCGTTTGCGACGCCAGTTCTTCGCCGGATGACGCGCACATCTCGCTGGTGTCGCTGTTCTGCTGAGTAATTTGTCTCAATTGTTCGAGCGCGGTTTGAATTTGGGACGCAACCTCGGTTTGTTCCTTACAGAAAAAATTTATTTCTTGAACGAGTTCGGATGCGTTTTGGATTCCAGGAATAACGGTTTGAATCAGCATTCCAGCCGATTCCGCTTTTTTAACGCTGTTTTTAGCAAGTTCGATTATTTCCTTGGCGGCGGTTTGGCTGCGTTCGGCCAATTTGCGCACTTCGATTGCGACGACCGCGAATCCTTTACCCATCTCTCCCGCCCGAGCTGCTTCGATGGCGGCGTTTAGCGCGAGTAAATTCGTTTGGTCGGAGATGTCACTGATGATATTGATCTGAGTGGCAATTTGCTTCATCGCTTCGACGGTCTCATAAACTGCTTTTCCTCCCTTATTCGCTTCAATCGCAGCTCCAGACGATACGCCTTCGGTATTTTCCGCGCGCTTGGCGGTTTGATTGATGGAATCGGTTAAACTGTTGATCGCCGATGTCGTTTCATCGAGATTCGCCGATTGTTCTGTTGTGGATTGCGAGAGATTAAGCGATGAAGTCGATAAATCCTCTGAATTGAGAGCGACTTTTTCCGCAACATGGGAGATATTGACTATGACGTTATTCAACTGCTGACTCATACGGTTAAGCGCCGAAACAAGCGTGCCGATTTCATCATTTTGTTTGAGATCCAATTGTTGAGTTAAATCGCCTTCGGCGACGTCTTGCGCCAATCCAACCGCCCGGCTTAGCGGTTTGAGAATCACTTGACGGATTCGGATCCAAAGCAAGACCGATAGTATGCCTACGGATATTAAAGCGAGAAGGATAATCGTTTGAATCAATTGGCTGATGGCTTGATCCCATTCGAAGGTACTGACATTGCCGCTGAGCGTGGCCATGATTTGACCGGTTTCAACGTCGTGACACGTCGTGCAATTTTCCACGGCGATGATTGGCAGTACAACCCGAAACGTGCGTGTGTTACCGGTGCCGATGAAATCTTTTTTCTCTACGCCTTGATTGAGCACTTCCGCTTCCCATTCGTCCGGTTGAGGCGTGTCTTCGATTTCCAGAATCTCGGCTGTGATTAAGCGGAGGTTCGAAATATTAGAGATTTTTGGAATGCTTTCGAATAAAGGTTCAAATTCGGACATTCCTTCGGCCATAGAAAATTCCAAAGATTGTTTAAATACAAGTAGCGCGTTTTTCGCCGCTCCGCTGGCCATAGCCTTCTCCTGCTGAGAAACTTGGTGGCTAATAAACCAGATCAAAGAAACCATGATGATCGTCAACATCAAGATAGTGGAGATAAGAAATTTAGCGGCGATTCCACTCTTATTTTCAATAGTTGATTTCGCACTCAGCATTTTAATCCTCCAACAAAATTAAAAAGTACATATAACCCTGAAACGAATCTCCCAGATTAATACCTGAATCCGTGAGATTAAATCGGTTATTATTGGTATAACATATTGATAATAAATGGCTTAAGTGTTAAATGCAAATAGATAGGGGTTTTTGTGTCGCGAGCCGACATGAAAACCCTATTGGATGAAGCGCGGTGCTCCAAGAGAGGGTATCACCGCGTCGTTTTTTCTTGAGAATGTACGTTGGACGAAGCGGCTACGCCGCAGGAATCGTGAAGCCAAGGTGATCGAAACGAG
>CAZSIZ010000065.1:0-23361 GCA_964606645.1 uncultured bacterium | reverse complement strand
TAACCTACCTTAAAATAGGTGAAAATTTGTCTTGACAATGGGGTACACTTCAGTTATCGTTCTCCGGGAGCGGTGATTTGGAGGGTTTCTCTTTGCTGCCGGACCCGGTTGAAACGGACGGGGGTGTGCTCACGGCTTTACGTACGCGGGGCGGGTATAGAAAAATTTCGGACGGATCGGCGGCATCCCACTCGATCCGATGGCGAGCGGTTTCGCAGTACTCCGCATTCAAGTCGATGTCGATGTAGTTGCGCCCGGCGGCCCGCGCGGCCAGACAGGTGGCACCGGTTCCGTTGAATGGGTCCAAAATGATATCCCCGGCAAAATCGGCGTCTGGATTCCGCTTGAAGGTATACATCTGAATCAACCGCATAGGCAGAACCACCGGAAACGGACAAGGATGCCTCCCGGAACGTTTCACATCGGCGGGATACATGGGCCAGACCTGCATACTCAAATTCCGCCACGATTCCTGGCTCATTCGGCTCGCTTCTTTAGCGGCCTTGGAGAGGGAAGGCGGCTTTCCGTCTTTCACGAAAACGTTGATGAACTCGATCGTGTTGTCCTCGTAAATATTGGGGGGAAATGGGTAACTTCCAAACATTTTGATAGACGTCTGTTTCTGCCAGACGAACAGGCTGAATCGCTTCAACGCAGGAATCTCCGACAGGATGGAGTGCTCGATGTCGGCGCTGATGTTTTTGAGGTGGCGTGTGTGCTGATCGGGGATCGTTTTTTTGGGGATCGGCATGATCGGCGACACAATCGCCAGTTTTCCATTAGGAATCAGAACCCGGCAAGTCTCTCTCCAGACAAGCAGCAAATCTTGGAGATATCGCTCGTAATCGCTATGGCCGATCTGGCCACCGCTCCCATAATCGGCCATGTTCCAATAAGGCGGACTGGTAACGATCAACGCCACACACTCGTCCGGCAGCGCTTGAAGCAGCCGCAGCGAATCGGAAGCATGAACCTGGTTCAGCCACCCTTCCGGCCAGTTCTCCTGCTTGGGAATCCGGAATGTCAATTTACTTTGGATATGATTAACCATTCACTGATTGTAGATATAAATAATATTGAGTTAATGGATCGCAGAATTTGTATTCACCACGAATCTCAGTTTCTAAAAACACATTTAATTTCTTCATTCGTTGGAAGAAATTATCGAATTTCTTCTTTTCTTCTTGATTTAATATATCTTTTAATTCTTTTTTATTAAAAACGACAACCGGAGGATCCATTCCTGCAATCTTTCTAAGAATACTATGGTAGTCTTTACTTTGAATGGCTTTGAGAATTTGCTGATCGATAAATTTCCTACCAATTTCTTCACCGGCCGCTATGACTGCTTTTGCTGTAATATCTTTAGTGATTCTTTTGCTGTCGGTAATCCAATAGGCCGCATCTCCGATGAGATGCATGAGTTTCGGCAAACCATGAGAAAAATTACAAAGCATTTCCAACGCTTCATCGTCAACAGTCATTTTCACTTCGTTGAATGCCTTGATGAAAAACTCGCACATTTCATCATGAGTCATTTTATCAATTTGGGCGATGTCGAAAATGCGTTCGACCGGCTGATGATTGGCAATGATTTCGCGGTATCGTTCGTACGTTCCACAAAGAATAAGCAGCAAAGGCAAAGGATTTCTGCTTAAGGCGTTTTCGTCGTTTAATTTTTTTAAGAAATGCGCGAATTGTGGTTCCTTTGTAATTCCATTAATTTCATCAAGGATGAGAACCAAACCTTTGTAGTCATCCTTAACTTGTTCGTACATGTTTTTCAAAAAAGGAAGATAACTATGTGAAATATTTGGGGCATCTTTTTTCAGTTTATCGAACCGCAGCGTGATTCCGAAAACGGATTGTTCACCAATGTAAATTGAGAGAAAATCTCGGATTTTATCTGGGACGGTGGCTTTAGGATTCTCTGGTTTAATAATCTTTTCAACCGTTGCTAAAGATAAACCATCTAATGTATTTGCGCCGCCTAATAATACATGAAACCCAAGCAAACCATATTTTTTTTCTGATAGAATGTGAACGGTTTGAGCAAGGGAAGTTTTGCCAATACCGTATTCACCCGTGATGAAGACTGATTGTGGTTTTCTCAAAGCGACTTGTGAAGCAGCCCTTTCGATCCGGGAAATTTCTTTCATTCGCCCAACGAAAAGTTCAATGGAAACTGGCTGCCCTGGATAAAATGGACTTCTACTTTTCCATTCCAAATTCATCGCTCAGAGACTCCTGGAAAAGAATGAAGATACTCTCTTTCCGAGAGTATCTTCATATATTATGGGTAATTTGACAAGAGTGAAGTGAAAAAGCGATCAATTACGCTTCTTTCCATTGTTGTTTGAGATAGGCAATGGATTTGGGCATTTCGATTTCCTTCTTGCCTTCGCAGCCGCACTCGAAACTGCAATAGTCCTGGTAGCCAATCTCTTTAAGCGCTTTGAAACCGGGGCGGAAATCGTCGCCGTCACGGAAATCGTCGTTCTTGTCGTAGCCAGGCTGCTTACGGTTGGGGCGGCTGGCGAGATGGACGTGATGCATGTATTTCCTGGCGGAGAGAAACGCGGCATAATCGCACGGCTCTTCCCGGCCCATGTGGTAGAAATCACCCATCATGCGAATGGCGGGGTGATCGATCTCCTTGCAAATCTGGGCGGCGTCGGCCAAGGTTCGCACGTACCACGTTTCGTGACGGTTGAGTGGTTCCAGGAGTAGCCGGGTTCCCGCCGATTGGGCGTGATCGGCGATCTCGTTCAGGAAATCCACCAGCAGAAAGCGGGCGGAAGGGATTCCGGCCTGCGATTGACTATTGAAAGCGGGAACGAAAATCAATCCAGTGGATTCCAACTCTCCGGCAGCGGTAAGAATTCGTTTCATGGATTCCATCGACCGTTTGCGAACGGAAGCAAACTCGGAACAGGGAGCGCCATCGAAACCGGCGCAGATCGCACTGATCTTGATATTTCGTCCTTTCAGTGCGCTTTGTAATGTTTTCACTTTCTTGTGAAGGTCTTTTCCACCCGGTTCGTATCCTTCGATTCCGTTTTGCTCCAGGAAATCAAGTTCCTGTTCGAGGGTCTTACCCGGAAGCGGCCAATCCTGGGAGGACAGTTTGAGCACGCCTTCTTTACCGCTCTGGTTGATTTTCACGGAAGCGGTGGCAACATTCGCACTCGCCATCAAACCGGCTCCGGCGACGGCACTGCCGGCAATAAATGTACGACGGGTTTGAGTCATGTTAAGGTCTCCTTGCAATCGTATGGTTTATTTAATTTTGATATGGTTTTAGGATTCGTTCAACCACCGGGCAACATCGGGGGCGTGATACGTCAGAATCGCATCCGCACCAGCGCGTTTGAAAGCGATCATGTTTTCCATGACAACGCGCTTTTCGTCGATCCAGCCCCGTTCGGCGGCGGCCTTGACCTGTGAGTATTCGCCGCTGACGTTGTAGACCGCCAGCGGGGTGTTGAAGCACTCGCGCAGATCGCGCAGGATGTCCAGATACGCCAAGCCCGGCTTTACCATGAGAATGTCCGCCCCGGCTTCGAAATCCAGCTCGGCCTGCTGGATCGCTTCAAGGCGGTTGGGCGGGTCCATCTGATGCGAGCGCCGGTCTCCGAACGCGGGAGCCGAATCGGCCGCGTCCCGAAACGGTCCGTAATAGCCGGAACAGTACTTCACCGAGTAGGACATGATCGGCATATAGGGGAAGCCCCCGTCGTCCAAACTTTCGCGGATCATCTCCACACGCCCGTCCATCATGTCCGAGGGGGCGACCATATCGCACCCGGCCTGAGCGTGAACGAGCGCTTCCTTGCAGAGCGACTCGACCGTTTCATCGTTCAGAATCGTTTCCCCGTCGAGAATGCCGCAGTGACCGTGCGAGGTGTATTCGCAGAGACAGACATCGGTAATCACCGCCAGCGAAGGGCAGGCTTTCTTGATCGCTTCGATCGCCTGCGGGATGACACCCTTCTCGTGATAGGCTTGGGTTCCCGTTTCGTCTTTCGTCTCCGGAATCCCGAACAGGATGACGGCGGGGATACCCAAATCTTCGAGGGGTTTGCAGGCCTCACCGATGCGCCCCGTTCCGTATTGAAAACAGTTGGGCATGGAGGTAATCGGATTTTGGGCGTTGGCTTCGTAGGTCACGAACAGCGGGTAGATCAGGTCGTCGACGCGCGCGTGGTTCTCGCGCATCATGTCGCGGATGCGGGGATTCATGCGCAAACGGCGGGGGCGGTGGGTGAAATCGTAACTCATAATGAAATTCCTTAAATCCCCTCTCCCTCTGGGAGAGGGTTAGGGTGAGGGAGATAATGCAATCGCTTTTCGATTTTTCAATAACTTTGTTAGACCAACAAATCCTAAACTTTGGATCCTAAATCTTGCTTGGTTCCGGCTCTGCCGAGTGAGGGTAGCAACGCAATTCGTCGTATTAAGTGCGCCAGCGAATCGAGGTCGTTTTCCCGTCGTCGGCCAGGTTACCGCCGATGGCGTGGAGCGTGAAATCGCCGCCTTCAGCAGTCATGACGGCTTCGATCCAGCCGATCGGGTCTCGATCGTTAAAGTTATAACCGACGGCGGGCAGGTTGATAAAATGAATCCCATCCCGCTGGGCAAACGTGTAGACGTGCGAGTGACCGAAGAAGATCGCTTTAACCTGCTTCATGGGCCGGATGATATTCATCAGCCGGTCGCCGTCCAACAAGTCATTGTCCCCGTCCGTTAACGGGTGATGGAAGAAAAGCAGCGCGGGTTTTTCGCCGGACTGAGCCAAATACGCTTTCAGCCAGTTACGCTGGGCCTGTCCCAATAAACCCGATACCAAATTCGTTCGAAAATTAGAGTCCAGCAGGATCAGACGCACGGACGCGGTTTCAAGCACGACGGTATGCTTACCGTTGATTTTCTGTTTTTCGCCGGGGGATTGCTGGAAGGCGTTAAGAAAATTGGCCCGGTCGTCGTGATTACCCAGCGCCATCCCGACCGGCATAATTTCCGCCAACGGTTCGGAAAGCGCTTTCAGCATGGCGTAATCGCTTGAAAATCCCTCCAGCCGGGCCAGATCGCCGGTGATGACAGCTCCTTCCGGTTTGGCATCGAGAACATCCTGAACTAAAATCTTATAATTGTCGTAGGGGCGAAATCCCCGGTATTCGTTCGTGGGATCGCCGGGAACGTGCGTGTCCGAAAAGAAAGCCCAGCGGGTGGACGCCCCTTGTCCGAACGCCTGAGTTCCCTTCCCTAACGTGGCAATCGCGGCGGTAGACGCGATCGTGGTTTTCAGAAACGACCGTCGGTCAAGGGGTTGATGGTGAATCCAAGGCATGATAGTGTCCTCTCTTTTCTATTCGATCCGGGGGGCAGAAACGCGGTTGGTAATGCTTTCAAAGCCCTCGACGGAAACTTTCATAATATCTCCCGCTTCGGCGGGCAGTGCTTTCGTCGTGCCGGTAAAGATCACGTCTCCGGGGAAGAGCGTGAAGACACGGGAAAGATCGCTGACGATTTTCGCCGGGGTGTAAATAAGATTGGAGGTGTTGTGGCGGTAAGTCAGTTTTTTACCTGTGTCAGAGTTCGATACGACGAGCGTCCGCTCCCGGTTGTTCCAATCCACGCCGCGATAGATAAAGGGGCCATAAGGCGAGAAGCGGTCTCCCTGCTTCAAGCCGGGCATCAGAAGCGATTCGGGCTGATTCAGCGGTTCGCCGTTAACGCGGTGGTAAGACGTGGCGCAGCCGACGATATCGTTGCCGAGGGTGTAGCCGAAGATCGCATCCTTGGCTTCCGGGACATCCGCGTTCTTGACTTTTTTCCCGATGACGATCACGAGTTCCGTTTCGCCCATCAGCAGATCCAGGGCGGCGGGAATTTCGACGTCGTCGTTAGGCGAGGCGGCGGCGCTGGGCGGTTTGAGAAACCAGCGCACGGTGTTGAACGGCTTCTTACCGTCCGTCCAGGCTTCGCGGTAGGTTCCCGCCATACCCAGCAGTTTCTGCGGTTCGCTGGGATGCAGAAATTTGACCTTGGATTTCGAGATAATATGACCGGTCGGAATCCCGCCATCCCAGGGGGCGGCGCAGAGCTGGAGGATGGAATTTCCCATCACTCGGCCGTAATGAGCGCCGTCTTCCGCTTGATAGCGACAGTAAATCTCTTCGCTCCATCCGGCCGCTGCCGAAAGAACAACCAAGCATAAGAGGGTAAAAAACGTTCGTTTCATCATTTCGATCCTTTCATTAATCAAAGATTATCGTATCGCCGTTAATCGATGTCCTTCACAATCGGTATAACGGCATTTTCCATCCCGAAACTCGCGCCGGGCCAGTCTCTCCAGATAGTACAGCGTCGGCGTTGAAATGTGAATGTTATTCAAAAATGGCTGCGTGTAGTTGACATCACCGTAGACCGCACCCCCAACGTGGATGGGGATTTTCTTCCCGTCCACCTCACGCCATTGGCCATTGTGGTTATTCCAGTCCACCCCTTCGGTGAGGAATCCGTGTTCGCCATGGTGGTGCAGCGCCGCCGCGCGCAGGATCGTCAATCCCTTGAGTTCGTACGACTGGACACGGGTTGCGCGTGCGGCTTCAAAGTACGCCAGCGCGGCCTCCGCGTTTTCCCAAAGGTAGGAACAATCCCACGAGTCTTCCATGTAAAGTAGACCTTGAGTGGCGACACCATTGCGGTCTTCTTTCATCTCGAAGCGTTCGAGACCGTGCAAGCAGGAAGCCAGCGCCCAGTCGAATAGGGCGGAATCGCGAAGCAGGTCTGCGGCGCGGATCATGCAGTGGAATCCGGCGCTGTAAGCGACATTCTCCTGCGAGTCGTACGTATCGACATTAATGCTTCCGAAGGCCCCACCGATATCACGGAAGACATCGCAGGCGCGCCGGATTTCCTTGCGGCAATCTCGATAGCCGCGTCGGGTGATTTCAATCCACAGCCATAAAAGGTACGTCCCGTCTCCACTGTGATCGAATTGAGTATCGGGCACGCCTCCATAAGCGGTTTGATTGGCGGGCGAACCGTCCCGCTTGACGCGGCGTGGATACCAGCCGTTTTTGCAGCGCCCGATGTTCGTCCAAAGCCAATCGGCCGTGCGCAGTGCGGTATCCCGAAGCGTGGAACGCAACGGTTCGGCCACTTCATCGGACGCCCACAGCAATTGCAAAGCGACATGCGCGTTGGCTCCGGGGCAGAACCAGTGGTCGTATTGGTTCTGATGCAGGTAATTCAGATACCGTTTGTCCGAAGCGGTGTCCCGGTAGGGAATCATAAAACCGTCGTCCTGGAAGAAACCGCCTTCCAGAGCGTGATGAAGCACGGAGAGGCCGATGGCGTTGAGGCGTGGATCGTTGAAAACGCGAGAATACCAGAGCATTTCGTAAGCGCCGCCCACCGCGTTGGCGGCCCAGCCCACGCCTTCCAGTTCGCCAAACTCGTGCCAGGGCTGGGCAGCGCCCTCTGGATCGACGAAGGTCGAATTGGCACACAGGTTCCCCCGATATGTCGTCAAGCAGCGGCGAGTCGTAAACCGCAGCGAATCGTTCATACTGTCGACGATTGAGTAATCATCGTTCGCACCGCGATAAAAACGCTTGGGCATGGTTAATCCCTCTCTGCTCATAGTTCCGTGCTGAGATTATTGTCCAGTTTAGCAGATTGGAACCCTGTTTGTGGAGGTACATCGCTGCTGAATTTCAGGTGTTTTAGTATTTTTGGATTGATTTCCCCGCCTGAGAAAAAACCACAAACAGTCACGAAGCACCATAAAAAATCAAAAAAAATCTTTTCAACCCCTATCATTTTGTGTGGTTGTCATGGTAGAATACAGTTGAATTTAATCGTAACCGCTTTTCAGGGGAGACAACCGAAAATGAAGAGACGTTCAGGTTTCACACTTATCGAGCTATTGATTGTTGTCGCGATTATCGGGATTCTGGCGGCCATCGCCGTCCCCAATTTTCTCCAAGCGCAATCGAGAGCGAAATTGGCTCAATTGCAAAGCAACATGAAAGCGTTGAGCACTTCGATGATGACCTACCAAGTGGACTGGAGCAGCATGCCGCTTCACGATCCGGCCCATCAGCAAAATATTTTGCATAATGGATTGACCACACCGGTCGCTTATATTGCCAAAATCCCTCTCGATATTTATCAAACGTTTGAAGGATCGAAAACCAAACAAATGTTCTCTGGTGGAAATAACCGTGCGGCGGAAATTCATCCTGAACCGTTCTATGCGCCGGCCTACGGGCATCCCGCTTTGGATACATCGGTACCTGCTATCGGCAGTGGAGGAGATTTAACGGTCCGATTTTTTCAAGACCCGGCTTTACAAGCCAAGGCTCGCTCCCAATACCGAATCGGTCGTTATTTAGTGAGCGTCGGCCCCGATACGATACATAACTACCCTGGCGTGTATAACATTTCCAATGGATTGCTTAGTTCTGGCGATATTATCTGGGTGGTTCCCTAACCGTTTGAGGATACTCACTTTCCAACGTGAGTCAGTCGAAATTTCATAGAACGAAACCCTTATCATACTTGTCAATCATCGCATCGATCTTCATATCCGGTTCCTGAATCGGGGCAAGAATCGTTATATCTATACACGATAATAATGCTTGGCAGACCGCCATATTTCTGTTATAATACTAGGTTAGGATTAGGCGATAGTCCCTAAAAAAGTAAACTTATTTTATAGATCGTGATGAATTCTGAATCCAACGCCCGTGAATTCAGCGCCACTCTGGAAGAATTGGCCAATATCTGTCAATTCGTTCGGGATAAGGCCGGTAAATGCGGGATGGTCGAGAAGAATCTCTATAAACTCGAAACCTCGATCGATGAGGCATGCACCAATATCGTCTCGTACAGCTACAGTGGCAACAAAGAAGGCAAATTGTGGATCCGTTGGAAAACCGAAAACGACCGATTTGTCGTCACCATCGAAGATTGCGGAGAGCCGTTCGATCAAACCCAGCCAACGAACCCAAACTTTTCCAGCGACATTTGTAAAAGAAAAATTGGCGGTCTTGGCCGCTATATCATGAGCAAGTTTTGCGATTCGATCTCTTACCAACGAGTCGAGGGCAAAAATCGTTTAACCCTGGAGAAAAGTTTGAACGGCGAATCCCCTCCAGTCGAAAAATCCAATCACGAGAAATCCTGAATCCCCGTCCATCAAAGCGACAGCAGAAACGCCTCCAGGTTGGCGATTTCGTCTTCCGTCAAATGGGACGTAACACCATGCCGGTCGTCTGGGTTCCACGTCGTGATGACATCGCGCATTGTGGCGGCACGGCCATCGTGCAGATACGGACCACTGCGCCATAACTCGATCAGCATGGGATTGTCGAACGTCTCCCGCCGGTCGAGCGGTCCTTTCGTGCCGACGTCGTACGAGCGCAAATCGGTATAATTCGGACCGGTGTGACACGAAGCGCAGGCCGTTTTTTGGCTAAAGAAAATTTTCTTCCCCCGCTTGGCTTTGCTCTGTAGTTTTCCTCTGTTCAGCAGCGGACTGGGGATAGGTTTCATCCCGCTTAAGAATGCGTCGAGGGCTTCCGCCTCTTCTTCGGGACGCACGGCGAATAGAATGTGCTTGATCCCGCTTCGTACCGCCATTTCCGCCGTGTCGCGAATACCGGTGCTCATCGCCGGTGAAGTAACGTGGGAAAGCAGCAGGCTTTTCGTATTCTTCGGATTCCCGATCCCGTCGTTGAGCAAGTCCCAGTTCAGGCCGTCGACTCGAACGTCGGGATGGCAGCTGGAACAGCTCTGCCAGCCCTGAAAACAGATCGAGGCGTCGTGAAATAACTTTTCGCCCCAACGCGCTTTCGTCATTTCACCCGTCTCCCCCAGGGAGAAATCGCGAACGGCGATCCGGCCTTCCAAGGTCAGATCGACGGCGTTCACATTGCCGCTGAAATAATGGGAGACGTACGCTTTGTTTCCAACAACCGCAACGTCTCTCGGACCGTTGCCCTTGAGTTTGATCCGCCGCCGAAGATCGTTCAGATAAGTCAGGTCGTTGGGAATTTCAACGCTGGAAGCCGAACTCGACGAGTAAGCGGTTCCGCCATATCCCGATGCCGCATATCTTGGAGCCGATTCGAGTTTCTCGATCAATGCGGGAAGATCGATCAGGCTGAGTTCGTGGGTTCCGGCATGAGTCACGCACAGAAAATGACCGTCCGGCGAACACGCAGCACCCCAGGGATTGGCCGCACCCCGGTCGATGTTATCCAGCAAAACGGTATTGAGACGTTTAAACGACTGAATATCGATTACAGTCAGCGCGTTCGTATTCATCCAGCCCCGTTCCAGCTGAGTCGTCGGCATTTGAAAACGGGCCAGGATATGGGGTACGAAAGCGTAACACCCGTCCGGCGAAACGCAGATATCTTTCAGCGCGTTGCTTCCATTGGGCAGCGTAATCGCCGCCACGGTTTGCAATCCTTGGGCGTGGATGATGTGGACCGAAGCCGCAACAGTATCCGCATCCGCGCGGCCTTCCGGCAGTTGGTTCGCCACAAGAAGAAACGAATCGTCCGGCGTGAGCGCGGCAGCGATGGGATCGCGTCCAACGGCAATACTGCTGATTACTTTTCGCTTGCCGGGATCGACGACCGAAACGGTGTTGCTGTAGCGGTTGCAGACATAGACTCGTGTTCCGTCGCTTCGCACAACGGGACTGCACGCTCCGGGACCGGTTTTGATCGTAGAAGTGATCTTTTTTGACTTGATGCCAATCACGCACAAACAATTCTTGGGCACTCCACACGTGACGTAAAGCGTTTCACCATCCGGAGAGACGGCCAGCCCGGTGGGTTCGGCGGGAACGGAAATCGTATCCCGCACTTCACCGGTATCCACATCGAACAACTCAATTCGTTCACCAGTCCGTTCGGCAATGAACAACGTTTTTCCGTCCGGTGAAGCAGCGATCGTTTCGGGGGAGAGCGCCCCGGCGAAAACGTTCGGGGTGATCAGTGCGCTCAACGAAACGGCGACAGCCAACAGTAATAGAAAACGAAAGTCGTATTGTAAAATCCGGTTCGATCGAATCATTCTTCCCAATTCATCCTTTCCCGACAATATTTTTTCAACATCATACTATAATTGCGCGCAAAACGATAGAACGAGAAACCGATGGGAACGAACTATCTAATTGAATCCATTTCCATCCCGTGATATGGTTAAGCGTATCGGAAACGAGAAGGAGACAAACCGTGTCGAAGCACCACCCCATCGGCCTGAGCGCCGTTTTCGTATTGATGACTGCATCCCTGTCCTTCGGCGGAGAAAACACACGGCCGGCGAATCCGTTCGACCGGCCTAATCTGGCACCCCAAGCCGTCTCGGTCCAAGCGTCGTCCGTCCATAGCGAACGCTATAAACCCGCATTTGCCATCGACGGCATCGTACCGGAAAAAGGCGGAGGAGGAGATGCGGACCGCGCCTGGTGCGTGGACGGCAGCAAAAGCAAGCAGCGTGCATCTTTTACGCTGGAATGGGAAACACCGATCACCGCCGCCGAAATCGTCTACCACGGCCGCACCGCGTTTTATCTGGAGGAATGCTGGAAGGATTACGAAATTCTCCTCGACGGCTCGGATCGTCCCGCCGCAAAAGGCAAGTTTCAAAAGATTCACGGACCGCAGCGGATTTCCTTCCCTCCCACAAAAGTAAAAACAATAACGATTCGCTTTCTCAGTTCGTACGGCGGCCCCAATCCCGGCGCGTCGGAAATCACCGTCTACGCCAACACCCTGTCGGAACCGGAATCGAAGCGCCTCGAATCGCTATCGTCCACTTACGATCGACTCCGCGATTTCGATTGCCAAGCGCTCGAACGCATGATTCAGTCGTTGCCGCCGGTTCAGGAAAACGCTGAATCCCGGCTTAGCAAACCTCTCGTAACGCTTCATAAACTCACCGCTGAACGGGAACGAATATTATCCGAAATTCAAAGAGATCCACAAGCCGTCTCCAATCGTCTTCTCGAACTCGTCGACGAACTCGATCAACTGAAAAAAGCCGTGATGCTGCACGATGTGGATCGCATGATTTTGATCGAACGTCACGAAATCAACGCGAGCCACGTCTATACCTATCATTACGAAGGCTTCAAATCCGGCGGAGGCATCTATATTTATTCCCCTCATTCCGGGCTGGAGCCACAACGGATCGTCGATGCCGGTGAGGGGCAGATTCTGGATTGCGACCTCTCCTACGATGCCAAGATGCTGCTGTTCAGCTGGCGGAAACGTGAAGACCAAGGCTATCACCTCTTCACCGTCAATCTCGACGGCTCCGCTCTGACTCAACTCACGGACGGCCCCTGGCACGATTACAACGCCTGCTGGCTGCCTGATGGCGGAATCGCTTTCATCTCATCGCGTTCGGCCCGTTTCGCCTATTGCTGGCACGCCCCCGTTGGCGTTCTCTACCGAATGAACGCCGATGGCGAAAATGCCGTTCAGCTCTCATACAATATCGTCAACGATTTCACCCCATGCGTTCTACCCGATGGACGAATTCTTTACACACGCTGGGAATACGTCGACAAACCCGCGATCCCGATCCAAAGCCTGTGGACCATCCGCCCGGATGGCACGGGATTATCAGGCTATTACGGCAACCGCGTCATCACTCCGGGAACTCTGATGGAGGCGCGTCCCGTCCCCGGCTCCAACCGAGTGATCTGTACGCTGACCGGACACAACGGCCCCACCCGCGGTGCCATCGGAATAATCGACCGCTCCAAAGGCATCAACGCCCAGGAAGCGATATGGAACCTGACTCCCGAAGTCGATATCGGGCGCGTGGATCGAGGCAACGGCAATATGGATTTGGGACAATGGGGCCATCAAGTGATTCAACCCTATTGCAATCCCTACCCATTGGATGAACGGCGTTTTCTCGTCTCCAAATATGGAACTATTCTGGTACGGGATTACGACGGAACGTGCGAAGCGGAAATCGCGAAAACCGGAAACGAGATGTGGTACTATCATCCCAAACCCATCCGCCCGCGCCCCATGCCCCCCGCATTACCGCAGCAGTTCGCCGAAGCGGATCGTTCCGACGCGTACGTGTTTCTGCAAGATGTGTACAACGGTCTGGAGCCGCACGTCAAGCGAGGCGAAATCAAAGAAATCGTCGTCGTGGAGGAGATGAAAAAGACCGTGCGGATCGGCCCTGAATTACGCGCCTTCGGATTCCAGTTCCCGGTGATCTCCTGTGGCGCGACCTATGCGGGCAAGCGGGTGCTGGGAACCGTTCCCGTCGAAGCGGATGGCTCGGCGTATTTCACCGTCCCGACCGGCAAACCGATTTATTTCATGGCGCTGGACGAAAAGGGACGCACCGTCCAGCGGATGCGCAGTTTCACCCATCTCATGCCGGGCGAAACGCAGGGATGTATCGGCTGTCACGAGCACCGTCTTCACACGTCCCGCCCAACGCAAACAATGCTGGCGATGGCGCGTTCTCCCAAATCGCTGACGCCGCCTGAATGGGGTACGGAAGGTTTCGACTATTCACGAATCGTCCAACCGGTGCTGGATCGCCACTGCGTCGAATGTCACGATTCCGTCGATCCCCCGAACGGGATCGATCTAACCGGCGGGAAAACCGATTATTTCAACGTCTCCTATGATATCCTGGCAAGGGAAAACCAGGGCGCGTCCGGAACCCAGTACGTCAACTGGATCCCCACCTATAACGGGCAGGAGCAGAACATTCTCGAAATCACACCCAAAGCCTGGGGTTCTCCGCGCAGCCGACTGGCCGAGGTCGTGTTGAGCGGCCATCCAGGCAAGAAAGGAAAACCGCGCATTCAACTCGCCGAGTGGGAACGCAGGCGCGTTCTCGCATGGATCGATCTCAACGTGCCCTATTACGGAACCCCGGAAACCGCCTATCCCGAAAAGCAGGGATGCCGCCGCATGGTTCCACCCGAGCTGGACCGTTGTATCAACGAGGTCGCCCAGCGCCGGTGTGTGCGCTGTCATAAGAAAGGCATTCCCCGACGCGAGTGGCTTCGCGTTTCCGAACCGGAATTCAACGATTTTCTGATGGCTCCATTGGCCAAAAAAGCCGGTGGCCGGGAAACCTGCGGCGAATCGATCTTCGCAAACCGAAACGATCCCGACTATCAGGCGATCCTCCAAACCTTCGATCCCATTCTGGCCGAATTGCGGACGACCCCGCGTATGGATATGCCCGGTGCGGTTACGGCGCTCAATGTGAATCGTTCGTGTAAGTAAGTGCCAAAAGGGAATCGAACCCTCTTGAACCGAATCAAGTCTTTTATAATTGAGTGAATCATAAATCGTCAAAAAAATTTAAAAAAGGAAATACGAACAAAGATAATTTACAGAATCGCGCTCCGGTGTTATACTATAGAGAGAGAAATTATTCGGATGATTGGAATCAATCATCCGAATAATGAGTTGGATGATGAGGCATATCGATGATTGGATTTTTTGACAACGATTTGGGGCGCGTGCAAATATCCCCTTCCATCGTTCGCCGCTTGATTATCAATGAGGTGGAGGGAAGCCGTAATTTCCGATTTCCCGGCGTCGAATCGGGGGACACCGTCGGGCGGAAATCGGCGGAAAAACTCATTCGCGTCGTATTCAACGAGGGCAGCGTCGAATCCACCATCATCGTGACGGTGCGTTACGGGGCGAGAATTATCAAAGAAGCCCGTGACTTGCAAGGAAAAATCGCCCGCGCCCTCGAATTGAGCGCGGGTCTGGTGGTTCAGTCCGTCATCATCAACGTGGAAAACGTTTTCGAAGACCTGGCCGAACAGCCGTTGCTTCTCGAACACGAATCCTATCCATTCGACGCAGTCAATCAATAAAGTCCCCTCTCCCGCCAGGATAGGATTGGGATAAGGTTATATTACAGATGTAGGATGAATCAAGACCCACCATCCCCACGGTCATGCAGTCGCCGGTCTTGACCAAACCGCTTATAAGAGACTCTTCATGCGCTATCTCTGCCTCTTCTTTTCGTTCTTGATCCTATTCGTTCTGACTTTCGTCTCTTGGTGGATGTTGTGGGATCCAAGGCTGCTGGTGGTCCTGGCCAACACGCTCCCGAGGCTCCATTCGCTGGAATGGGGACACACTTTTCTCTTTTCATTCGGTGCGGTCTGTTTCGTCTGCACATTCTCTCTGTTCAGTCAATTGATCGGGGCTTCTCCGGCCCTGCGCCAGTACATTATGTTCGATAACAAGACCGGATCGGTCAGCGTTTCACTGGATGCGATCGAAGATTTCATCCGCCGGAAAGGGATGGCGGTTCCCGAAGTCCGCGAGATCGACGCCCGTGTCGAAACGAACGACAAATCGCTTTCGGTTCACGCCGGTCTGGAATTGCAGCTGATCCGCAACATCCCGGAATTCACGAAATCGTTTCAGGAAATGCTTCGCCGGGAACTGGACGAAACGCTTGGATTGAAGCATATTAAAGAAATCAAGATTCTCATTAAAAAGATCGGCACCACTGAATCGACAGAAAAAACCGAACAGGAAGAACCGGCGACCGGCCTGTTGGAAGCGACGGAAGACGTGACCGATCCCACACCGAACGCTCCATCAGCCGATACCGACGATAAAGACAAGAGCCTGGCCAACGCCGAGCCGGGAGGAAAAGACGAGACTGAACCATGAGCATTCAACCCGATGAAGTCAAACATATCGCCCTGCTGTCCAGGCTGGAATTGAGCGATGAGGAAGTGAAATTGTATACCGGCCACCTGACGGGAATATTGGAATACGTGGAGAAATTAAAGGAACTGGATGTCTCCGGCGTCGAACCGACATCGCACGCCATCCCCATGTTCAACGTGATGCGCGAGGACGAGGTCCAGCCGTCTCTGGAACTGGAAGAGGCCTTGAAAAACGCCCCCGACCGCCAGGACCCCTTCTTCCGAGTCCCACGCGTAACCGAATAACGATTATTCCTTCTCCAACAAACTATAAATATCGTATAAAAATCCCCTCTCCCTCTGGGAGAGGGTAAGGGTGAGGGTGGACATACGAAAGTCTCTTCCATCCCCCCAATTTAATATCATAGAATGTAGGGTAGGTCACGCTTTTCGACCCACCATTCCTAGCGTATCGATAATACAAAAACCTGTTTGCTTCCAACTCTACCGGATGAGGGTGAGAGATTCTTTGAAATAATCCAAGTCAATGACATTGGGAAAAGAGGACCGTGATGAAACGATTGCCTGTATTGCTGCTGCTTTTATTAATTCCGACGCTCTCGTCGTGGAGCCACCTCAACAGCCTGTCCTATTCGCTGATCGATATCAACGACAAAGAGGTCCACATCGAGCTGCGCCTGACCCTGATCTGTATGCTCGAACTCTTCACCGTCGATATCGACGGCGATCTGCTCCTCACCCAAAAAGAACTCGAACCGGTCAAGCCGGTCATGTACTACTATCTCAACAACAAGCTCAAAATTCTCTCCGGCGGTCAGCAGTTGAGAATGGAGTTGAAAACCCTCGATTTCTCCGTCGAGGAGGACGATTCCTACGTCACCGTCGATCTCTACTATCCACGTCCGAAGCCGTCCAGCGGGATCGTCATTCTCAACAACGTGCTCGAAGAGACCGATCCCTTCCACCGCAACATCGCGGAGATCAAAACGAAAGGAAAGGAGTCCGTTTTCATCTTCACCAACGCCAACTATTTCGACACACGTGCCATGCCCCCAGCAGATCGAAAAGCCAATCCAGCCGTCATCCAACCAGCAACCAAAACCCAATGAATTTTGTTTTGTGGTGCAGGCTTCCAGCCTGCACCGTGAGATGATGCAGGCTGGAAGCCTGCACTACAAAAGTGCTCAAATCTCAAGGATGTAAAAAATCTGAAGTGCGATCGATTTTACGGAAAGGAACTATTCCAGTTCCGCCAACTTAGCGATGTTCTCCTGCTTGCCGACAACGACTAACAGTTGCCCTTCGCGGATAACCGTTTCCGGTTGAGGAAAGGAATCGCTGGTTTCCATTTCCGACGGACTATCGTAGACAGCAACGACATTGATCCCATACATCGAACGTAACTGAAGTTCGGCCAGCGTACGCCCGTGGAACAGGGAAGGAGGCTTGATTTTGGCCCCGCTTAAGTTCGGTCCCAGCGGGATCAAGTCCAAAATTGAATCCGCCAGCAGACGCACGGATAACTCACGCGCCGTATCCTCTTCGGGATAGATCAGCTCGTCGGCTCCGACCTCTTTGAGAATCTGCCGCTCGATGGCTCTGGAGGCGCGGGTGATCACTTTGGGAACGCCCATCTTTTTCAGCAGCACCGTCGCCAGGATGTTGGCTTGAAACGTTTCGCCGATACAAACCACGGCGGCATCCACCTTGCCAAGGTCCTGAGCGGCCAATGCCCGTTCGTTGGTCGCATCCAGACAGACGGCGACGGTGACGTGATCCTTGATCTCGTCCACACGGTTCATGTCGGAATCGATGGAGATCACTTCCGCCCCGCGCGACGTCAGGAATTTAGAAAGATTTCGACCCAGAATCCCAAGTCCGATCACAGCAATTTTTTTACTCATAATTTCACCTTGTCAGTTGTCAGTTGTCAGTTGTCGTAGTGTCATGTCACACGTGTTTCGATAGGTAACAAGAACGTGTAGGGGCAGGTCTTGTGCCTGCCCATGTTTAATCCACCCTGTCATTTCAAGCGTGACATGACACAAGGATAGGTCATGCTTTTCGACCCATCGGATTAACTAAACCCTAACCCGGCTAAGCCGGAACCAAACAGGATTGTCAATGTAGGGGTAGGCCCCTGTGCCTGCCCATGCCCAATCCACTCCGTCATTTTCTGGGGAGGGCGAATCTCCTGATGAGCCGGTTCGATTCCTCGGCTCGGCAGGAGCCTCGCCCTCCCACTTAGATCAACGAAACCCTAAACCCTACCCCCTAAATCCTTGTCAGTGCCTATCCTACAGCAATTGTCCCGGATGGATACGAATACAACGCTTCGTCACGTTTCTTGATCGCGCTCAGAAAGACCGTCAGCGGTCCCACCCGCCCAGCGTACATAGTGATGATGATAATAATTTTCCCCGTCGTACTCAGTTCCGGAGTAACGTTCATCGTCAGCCCAACCGTGCCGAACGCGGAGATTACCTCGAACAGCAGGTTGAAAAACGGGATATCCGGCTCGGCCCAGGTCAGCGCAATAGTAGCGCAAGCAGTGTAAGCCACCGCCAGGCCACAGATCACGAACGCCATCCGAACCGCTTCGGCGGCAATGGTTCGGTGCATGATTTCAACCTTGCGCCGACCTCGGATCGATGCCCGCACTGCGTGGAAAAGCAAACCGGCGGACGTCACTTTGACTCCCCCGGCAGTCCCGCCCGGCGCACCCCCAATAAACATCAGGATCATCACGAACATCAGGCACCACGGTGCAAGTTGGGTCAGGGGAATCGTGTTGAATCCAGCGGTGCGGGTGGTGACGGATTGAAAACCGGCGGATAACAGAATTTCTCCCAGATTCCGCCCACTCCAATCGCCTCCCAGCAGAATCGCAGCGAATCCGCCTGCGAGGAGAATCCCGCTCATTTGAAGCGTCAAGCGAGTATGCAGGCTCAAGCGGGGCCGAGCGATCCGGCGGTTGACAAAGGAAAACGCCCACAACGCCAGCTCGTCCAGCACAGTAAACCCGATCCCCCCCGCGACGATCAGCGCCATCAGAATCAAAACGATGATCGGTGACGCCGAGAAGGTCTCCAGGCTGTTGGAAAACGTGGAAAATCCCGCGTTGCCGAACGCCGAGACCGAATGAAAAACGGACGTGAAACAGGCGTCGGCCAATGAGGAAGCATGGGGATAGAATCCCGGAAGCAGCAGCAGCGCTCCAATCGCCTCACACGTGAAAGCCGTCAGGAAAATCACGTAGAGCAGAGAACTGGCGCGCCGTCTTCCATCCGTGGTGAGTAAATCCTGCAGCACGGTTCGGCCCTGCAAACTGGGTCTGCCGCCGAAGGATAATGCGAATAAGCCGACATACGTCATAATACCCAACGCGCCCAGCTGGATCAGCGCCAGGATGATAACTTGCCCCTCGCGCGAGAAGGCAGTCGCCGTATCGGCCACGGTCAGCCCGGTCACACAGACGGCGGAAGTGGCGGTAAAAAGCGCATCGATGAGTGAGATATTCGGAATTAGTTCACCGTGCGTAGAACGGGGCAGCAGTAGCACCAGCGTGCCGAGTGCAATGGCCATGAGAAATGAGAGAGACACCGTGGCCGAGGGCGAAAACGACAGTAGAAACAGCCGCCGTCCTGCCCGAACTGCCCGTTTGAGTATCACGATGACAAAATACCCTTGGAGGGATATCAGGTAGATCTGCACGAGGAGGAACGACCGCGCTTCCGTCCAGCGGCTCCCGGCGTATTCGATATTGAGCAGCACGAATTCGACAAGCAACGCGCCGATCAAGGCCAGTTCGATCGTCGGGATAAGAAACGCTTTACGAAATCGGATCGCCTGGATCCATTCCAACGCCGCCATCGAAAAAAACAGGCAGACGACAAAGAATTCTCCCCACCGAAGAATGCTGTCCATCCCATCCGGCAGAACGAATCCGTAATTCAGAACCAGTAACAAAAACGCTAATCCGCAGCCGCCGCCAAGCAGAAGATCGTGCAGGATTTTAGTCGTTTGTTGTCGTGGGAAATCGAACTGGGATGAGGGGGAGAAAATAGAGAATCGCATCATATCGTCAGATCAGGCGTCAACGCTGGTACTGCTTTTATGCACCAGTGTTTTCTTCATGGTCTCAAGCAAACGGTATGTCACCTGAGAAAGGAAGGGGGATTCATCCATACCGTAATGTCCGGAATCACCGTGAAAATCGGAGCCTCCGGTCACGATCAGGCCCAGTTCATTGGCCAGTTCGGCGTAGTGCTCCGCCCGGTTGCGAGCGCAGGTCACGTGATAGGCTTCAACTCCATCGATCCCCAACCCAGCATATTTACGAATTTCCTGCTCGATCGATTTTATATGTCCCGAATTGAGCTGGTTGGGATGGGCCAGGACCGCCAATCCGCCTGCTCCGTGAAGAAAATCGATGACTTCTTCGATATCGAAAACCTCCTTGGCCACATAAGCCAGGCCGTCGTTCGCCAGAAATCGATCGAACGCTTCCTGCCGACTTTGCACGTAACCCCGGTTGAGCAGGGCTTGGGCGATGTGGGGACGATTGATCACTTTTCCTTCGGCCAACGCGGTGATTTCATCCATGTCCAGGGGGCATCCGAGTTTTTCGAGCCGATCGAGGATCAAGGGATTACGCCGGTTGCGGGCGTCGAGATATCCCTGGAGATGGTTCTGCAAATTGGTGTTATCGATGTCGATGAAATAGCCCAGAAGATGAAGGGCGCCGGATGGATGGCGGGCGCTGATCTCGACTCCGGCAATCACTTCGATCCCGTATCGCTGACCGGCGATCAGAGCTTCCGATATACCGGCAGTCGTATCGTGATCGGTGATAGCCACCGCTGCCAGACCGCATTCAGCCGCTTTCCTCACAACGTCGGCCGGTGATAAGACACCGTCGGAACAATGCGTATGAGTATGCAGATCGATCGGCCGGGAATTCATATAGAAAGTAACCATTCAGATGAATTGAAAAGAATTCTTCACTCTTAAAATTGATAATAGACAAACTTTATAAAGCAAAACCAAGACGGATGCCTCAATTAAGAATTTTAGTCATGATATTCGAAAACCGTTTCTGGCCTATTGGATGGTCGGCGATCAACTGTCCGTTATAAACGATGTTAAAGATACCATAAGCCGATGGAGTATTTTGAGCTTGTTTACAATTTTTTAATTGGATCACTTTTGCTTTCAATCCGAACCGATCCGCACATTCTTGAATTTCCTTTGAACATTTTGCAATACACGGACACTGATCGGATTGGACGATCATGAGTCCCGTTCCCAATTTCTTCGATTTTTTCTCCCAATCGCCTTTGAATTTTGGGTGGGAAGCATTTTTTTTCAGTTTTTTTACTAACAGTTGGAACGAAGGGGGAGCCGTATCGGCGGATTCAAATCCGTGCTTTTCAAACAGATCGCTTCCAGCCATCCATGTATCCTGACTCGTAACAACGGCAACCCCAGCCATCTTCGACTGTTTGGCATCTTGAATACATCGTTCCAGCAAAAGCGATCCAAATCCTTGTCCTTTATACGGTTTGCGATAAATCATCATGCAGTGGATCATGGCATATCCAGGCGCGTCGACAGGCCTCCAGGAATATTCGCCGGGAATGGATTCAATGAAGCCAATCGCTCCATCATCGGATGTATGGAGCACCTTGAATTTCAAACCTTCGGAGAAGCGCTTTTTCAGCCAGTTGATTTTTCGCTGGTATCCTTCCTGCTTAAGATTTTTATAGCCGCATATACAGTAATGAGAAATGGTTTCTGTATCGGCGTCAATAATTTCCACTTGGGTCATTATTCTTATCCCATTTTACATGACTGTCGGATATCGAAATTCCAATCGTGCAATTGATTGGTTGTGTTTCACCATTCAATGTAGCCAAGTTCGCGCAGTTTCGTCAGAATGTTATTAACACTCTCTTCCGGTGTTTCCCGATCGGTTCGACACTCGATTTCCGGATTCAGCGGCGGCTCATAAGGATCGGAGATACCAGTAAAATGCTGAATCTCACCCGCGCGGGCTTTTTTATATAATCCCTTGGTGTCACGTTTCTCGCAAACCTCGAGCGGGGCGTTGACGAAAACTTCGACAAAATCGCCGATCGTATCCCGCACTTCGTCACGAATCGCGCGATAGGGAGAAATCGCAGCAGTCACGGCGACCACACCGTTGCGAGTCAACAGATGGCAGACGAACCCGATTCGACGGATATTGGTATCGCGATCTTCTTTGGAGAATCCCAACCCTTTGCTCAGGTTGGTGCGGATCACATCGCCGTCCAGCACTTCGTGATTCAGCCCCCGTTTTGAAAATTCTTGATTCAACAAGTTGGCGATCGTGCTTTTCCCCGATCCGGAAAGCCCAGTGAGCCAAACCGTAAAACCACGATCGGCGCAGGATTGTTTTTCAGAATCACTTGACATGTATCTCGATCTTTCTTTATACAAATATCATCAATATATGGTTCACTGAATCCGGATCAAGTCGATAGGTATAAGAGAAATTAAAAATTCATTCCATTTAAAAACATCGAATGAACGCATACAAATTAACATAAATTCCGTGGCGTGGGTAGTGGGAGGCCGAGGACTTTCACGGGTTAGATATGATACATTTGAGATTCCATATTTTCCTGCCGGCGCATCAATTCGTCGAATGAGATTCCATTGATGAGGTTCTCGATCGCGTTACGAACATCGTGCCAGACCGGTGTAAAAACACAATTTCCTTGATGGACGCATTCGCCGGAGTCGGCCGGTTCGATCGAGCACTTGAACGGAAGCAAGGGGCCGTCGATCAATCGGATCACCTCTCCAAGGCTGATATCCCTTGGATGCCGGGCCAGGCGGTAACCTCCCCCCGCCCCGCGTTTGCTTTCGACCAATCCCGCCCGCTTGAGTTCCAAAAGAATTTGAACGAGAAAGGGATGAGGGATCGAATTATCTTTCGATATTTCTTCCAAGGTTCTAATTTCGTTTGTTTTGTAGGCTTCCGCTAAATCCAATATTGAAAGCGCCGCGTATTCACCTTTTGCAGAAATCCTCATTTTTTCCCCCTATCGATTGTGATCGATAAAAATGGTAAATATAGTAAACATCAAAAGAATAAACGAACAAACAGTAATCAGTCCTTTTTTTTCAGTCAAACCAACCAATTTGTCGTTTTTTGAATGAATAATGTTCCACTTCTTGATTATTTTAATCGACATTGTCCAGTTTACAAGACGATTCTATTGATTGGGTATTGTTGAAAACCTAAGTAAAATAGTCTGTTTTCAGTCTCCAAATATTGGGATGGATTGGATATCACATATCGGATTTTTATGTGTGCTAAATAGAATGGGATGGGCTTGAATCCGTCTGTGTAATAACAGGCAATTCAGGTTGCGGAGCGGGATAGAATTCACGGCGTTGCGCACCGCCACATCCGATCATCAGAACAATCGCACTAAAGCAAACTATTGATAATACAAAAGATACGATTTTTTCAAGCATCTGAACAAACTCCTTCAATAAGTCGGCACGGTTGAGAATTGCATTAAACTGACTGTTTTAAGGATACGATCTCATGGCCGAACTCGATTAGATCGTTCCCGATGAAACTT
>CAZSIZ010000064.1:0-23379 GCA_964606645.1 uncultured bacterium | reverse complement strand
GGATGGGTAACGAGAATTATTGTGACACAGCCTGGCAGCGTAGCCCACCATCCCTTTCATTTCGATAACACAAAGCTGCACCGTATATGGAAAATCATTCAAAGGAGTGATAGAGCATGAACACAACCCCCTCGTTGGAAGCACTGGAAAAACTGGCGCGAATACGTCAGGCGATCGCCCAGGAAATCGCCAAAAGCATCATCGGCCAGGAACGCGTCGTAGACGAATTACTGATCACCCTCTTCGCCGGGTCGCACGCGCTCATCGTCGGCGTCCCCGGTCTGGCCAAGACACTGCTCGTGCAGACCGTAGCCGAAATCTTCGACCTGGAGTTCAAGCGTATTCAATTCACCCCCGACCTGATGCCCAGCGACATCATCGGAACCGACGTCATTGAGGAAGATCCCGAGACGAGTCGACGAAAATTTACATTCATCAAAGGCCCCGTCTTCGCCCAAATCGTTCTCGCCGACGAGATCAACCGCACCCCGCCCAAAACCCAGGCAGCCCTGCTGGAAGCGATGCAGGAGCGTAAAGTAACGGTCGCCGGCACGGATTATCCTCTGGGACCGCCGTTTTTCGTTCTGGCAACCCAAAATCCCATCGAGCAGGAAGGAACCTATCCCCTGCCCGAAGCCCAGCTCGACCGTTTCATGTTCAACATCTTCATCGACTATCCCGACGCGCGGGAAGAAAAACAGATCATCAAAACGACGACGATGCCGTCCAGCAACGGGAAAGTGAAAAAAATCGAAGATGCCGATTTCGGCTGGATCGCCCAAACCGTTCGCAGTGTCCCCGTTTCGGATCACATCATCGATTATACCTCCCGCCTGGTACGCGCCACGCGCCCCAACAGCGAAGACGCCCCCGATTTCATCAAGGAATGGATCGGCTGGGGCGCAGGCCCAAGAGCGGGCCAGTACCTGATCCTCGGTGCGAAAGCGCGGGCGGCCATGCGCGGCGATCCCAACGTCTCCTGTGAGGATATCCGAACCGTGGCTCCCTCGGTCTTCCGTCATCGCATCGTGCCCAATTTCACCGCCGAGAGCGAAGGCGTCAGTCCCATCGACATCATCCACCGTCTGCTGGAAACCGTCTCCGAACCCAGCGAAAAGGATTACGCATGAACGAACTCAAGGAACGGTCGGACTGGCGCAAATATCTCGATCCCAAACGGGTAAGCCGCATCGCCGACTTGAAACTGGTGGCACGGCTAGTCGTGGAGGGATTCATCTCCGGCCTTCACCGAAGCCCCTATCGCGGTTTCAGCGTCGAGTTCGCCGAACACCGCGAGTATTCGCAGGGAGACGATCTGCGCGCCATCGACTGGAAAGTCTGGGGCCGCACCGACAAGTATTACATCAAGGAATACGAGGAGGAAACGAATCTCAAAGCCTGCCTCGCCCTCGACGGGAGCACGTCGATGACTTACTCGACCGGCGAGGTAAGTAAACTGGATTACGCCCGAAGCGTGGCGGCGGCGCTGGGCTATCTCATGATCCGCCAGTCCGATTCCGTCGGATTGACTGTCAGCGGTTCCGCTAAACAGCGCTACATCCCCCCACGAGGAAGCGCAACGCATCTAACGGTTCTCCTTAAAGAGATGGCGAAACTGCCCTATTCGGACCGGGGGGACGACAAACAAAACGGAAACTCCATCGCGGCGGTCCTTCACGCCATCGCCGAGCGTCTCAAGCGGCGCGGCTTGGTTGTCGTGCTTTCCGATTTATGGGAGGAGCCGGACGAAATCGTACGCGGATTGCATCACCTGCGTTATCGCGGCCACGAGGTCATCGTGTTTCACATACTCGATTCGGCGGAATGGGATTTTCCCTTCGCCGGAGCGACGACGTTTGTCGATTCCGAGACGGGAGAGGAGTTGCCCACCGACGCAACCCTGCTTCGCGGCGAATACCTGAAACAGGCGGACGAATGGCGGAAATTCTATTCCCGTGAATGTTCCAAATGCCGGATCGATTACGTTCCCGTCAACACCTCGACGCCGTTTGACCGAGTGCTGGCCGGTTATCTGCTGCGCCGGTCGAGAATGTATTGACCATGTTTTTTCTACAACCATCTCTGTTGATTGGGCTGCTGGGATTGTCCATTCCCGTCGCCATTCACCTGATCGCCCGGCGAAAACGCCACAAGATCGTCTTCGGCTCGTTGCGATTTTTGCGCGAGTCACAACGGCGGGTAGGCCGCGCTTTCAATCTGCGTCAATTATTATTATTAATACTACGAATGTTGATCCTGGCGGCGCTGATTTTGGCTTTCGCCCGTCCGATGACATCAGGCGGTTGGCTGGCGTCGTGGCTGGGAGCCGAGGGCAGGCAAGCCATTCTGCTGATGGACACCTCCTACAGCATGGGCGCGCTCTCCGGCAACGAACCCCTGATCCGAAGAGCACAGAACGCCGCCCTGACCATCGTGGACGGTCTCGGTTCGGGCAGTAAAACCGCCGTCATCGCGTTCGACCGCGACGCCCGAACACTAACCCCCGGCTGGACCACCGACCGCGCCGAAACCAGGCAAATCATCCAAAGCCTGCGCGTCTCCCCGAAAGAAACGAACCTCTCGTCCGCCCTCTCACTGCTTCCAGGGCTATTAAAAACCGCCGGATCGGGAACGAGAGAGATATTCCTACTGACCGACAGTCAGAAAACCGCCTGGTCTCACGTCGATCGGATGTCGTTCGATGAAAGCAATCTGCGTTTTCTCGTCGTCGATTGCGGGGAAACGATTGTCCCGAACGCCGCGATCGATTCCCTCCAACTTTCCATTGTCAAAACACTGAAAAAGGCTCCCGCCCGAATCCGCGCAACGATTGTAAACTACGGCGAATCCGAACTCACCCCGCTGTGTTCATTGTTCGTCAATGGAAAAAAAACCAGCGAACAGCGCCTATACATCCCCGCCGGGGGCCGTACCGACACGCGCTTCGATTTAATCCCGGATCAAGCGGAATTTCTGACCGGCTATCTGGCGTTGTCGAGCGATGGCTTGGGAACGGACAACCGCCGTTATTTCTGCTCCCGTCTCTTCAAGCAGATCCCCGTGACCGTCGTTGATCCCAATACCGAGTCAGACCCCCCCGACAGCCACTACCTGCTCAGAGCACTCGCCCCGCCGGGAGCGGATATTTCGGCTCTCCAGCCAACCATCGTGCCGCAATTATCTCTCGAACGCCTACGGGAAGGGGGATTCGTCATTTTTATGGATGCCGCCCAAATCCCGCCGGAGAAATGGCTTGAATCGTGGATTCGCCGCGGCGGACATGCCATCGTATTTTTCAACGAAACGCCAAAAGAAAATGTCCCAGACGATTCGTTGTTGTCAGGAATCCGTTTTGCAGCAGATACCCGCATCGGTAACGAGTATTCCCGCATGACCCAGGCCGCCGGGATCGACGAAGCCGTCAGCGCACTGCTGAAGGCCGCACAATTCTATCAAACCGCTTCTCTAACACCGGATGCTTCCGATCCCGCCGTTTCGGTGATGGCCCGCTTCAACGACGGCCGCCCGGCGGTCCTCCGAAAAGCCCTGGACGCGGGAACGCTTCTATGCGCCGCAATACCCGCAGGAACCCAATGGACCGATTTCCCGCTACAGGTGTCGTATCTCCCCTTCATTCACGAACTCTTGAGTCTCGCCCTGGACGAATCGGCCCCAAGCCTCTCTCCCGGACAGCCCTTATGGTTCATCAGTGGTGCGGAGCAAGCGGAATTGACGGCCCCCGATGGCAAAACGACTCCATTCGTCGCCAAGGAACAGCCCATCCCACCCGCCGCCGAATCTCCTGGAATCTACCGCGCCTCCGTCAACCGAAACGGAACGCAGCGTAATCTAGCCGCCGCTGTCAACGTAGTATCGATCGAATCAAATCCGGAAAAATTGACTCTCGATGAATTGAAAACGCTAATCCCGAACGCCCAGTCGATCTCAGCGGACGGCGTCTTGAAATCGCCCGAAAATCGGATCGGCGTCAGCGATTGGACGGACGCCGTTTTGATCCTGGCCTTAGCCCTGATCGCCGCCGAGTTCTTTCTAGCCGGGCGTTTTGCCGTTCCTGCAGTGAGAAGGGAAGGGAAGCGGAAGGAGGGATCATGGAAGCCTTGACGCTGATCCCCCGTTTGCCTGCGTTCTTTCTAGTCCTTCTACTAGTGGCAGCGTTCCTGTTTCTGTGGCGCTGTCACTGGAACTATTCCCGCCATCTATGGGGCGGATCATTCTATCTCGCAAACCGCCTGATCGCGGCGGCGATTCTCATTTTCTGCCTGTATCATCCCTCCCTGCGTTCCAGCCAGCCGTTTCTGGATAAAAAAGTACTCGCTGTCGCCAGAGACACCTCCTTGAGCATGACGATTCCCGATGCAGGTGAGAACGTGTCGCGAGGCCAAGCCACCAATTTCCTTTTGTCCGATCTGGAATTGACAGGATTTCTGGAAGATCATTTCGACGTGCATTGGTACGACTTCGATTCGTCCGTCACACCGGCCCAATCCCCAATTTACGACGTAAATAGTAAAACAGAAGGCCCCCTGACCGCGATTCGCGATGCGATGAAACAAATCGCCTCCCGAACCTCCCCGGGAATTCTGGCAGGCATCGTTCTGCTGTCGGACGGAGTCGAAAACAGCGACACCGCGCCTGCCTATCTGCCGCCGGTTCCCGTCTATTCCATCGGCGTGGGTTCGACCGATCCGCCCCCGATAATCGACCGAGAGGTCCAAAAACCCGTCGTCCCCGATCGAGTCACAGTCAACAGCCGGGTCGAGGTGTCGGTCACGCTGCGTTGTCTGGGAACTGAACCGATGTCGATCCCATTGACGTTGACGCTCTCGAACGAAGACGGTTCCAACGAAAAAACCGTCGCTTCCGCCACGCTAACTTTCACTCAATCCGGCGAAAGCCGCTTATCCGCAATGGGATTCGTCCCCAGCGCGACGGGCCGTTTCCGCTTAACCGCATCGGCGCCCGCGCGCGACGAAGAACCCTTGAAAGACAACAACAGCCGCGCCGTCTATATCGATGTCACCGATCCCGATATCCCCGTCCTCTATCTGGAGGGCAAGCCCCGCTTCGAGTTCAAGTTTTTCAAGCGTGCCTTGGAGTCGGATGAGTTCGTTCAACCCACCAGCATCATGAAAATCGGCCCTAACCGCTTTCTGGCGCAGGTCGGCTCACAGTCCGCTTCGGAAGAGACGTCCAAACTTCCCACCGATTTGTCCGCCTTCAAAGTGATCGTCCTCGGCGATATCGCCCCATCCGTTTTGGGCGAGACTTGGCTTCGCGAATTAGTGACGTATGTAGAAAAAGGCGGCGGTCTGCTGTTCCTCGGTTCGCAGGGAATCTTCGGTCCGGCGGGAGCTTCCTCTCCCCTGACGCCCCTGTTGCCTTACGAGACAAAGGACGCCCCGGTTCGTTTTCATCCAGGCAATTTCACATTAGAAACATCGCGTCAGGGCCGGATCCATTCCCTCTTCGGCGAGAGTTTACAGCGTTTCGATCCCCCGGTCGCGTCGGGCGCGTTTTCGTTTCCAGTCCTCAAATCGGGTGCGTCGGTCTTAGCCTATCTCAAGCGGGATTCCTTCCGAACGCCAGGCGTTCTCGTGCAGCGTTACGGCGGGGGCCGTGTCGCGTTGACCGCGATGGCAGCGGCGTGGCCCTGGGAACTTCGCAAAGGCGCAATGGGAGACCGGACAACCTACTTCAGCCAATTCTGGCGGCAAACCGTCCGCTGGCTAGCCGGTTTGGAAGAAGAGGAAGCAGACCAGGAAGCCCCCATTGCCGTTCGCACGGATTGCCACGACTATTACGCTGGTGAACCGGTTCGCTTAACGGCGTTCGTTTCGCGGGATGCCTTCGATCGTCCCCCCGCCCTGACCGCCCGGTTTGAAACGACAAACGGCGAAAGATTCTCTTTCACGTTAGACCGGACCGCCACAGGAAATTCATATCGTTACACTACCGAATACCGCTCTGACCAAACAGGCGATTTCAACCTGCGTGTCCGGGCGCATGAAACGAATCCAAAAGACGGCGCAGAAGCCGAATCGATGGAAGAAACCGTTGCTTTCACCGTGAAACGTTCCGCGCGCGAGTGGGAACGATGCGGCTTGAACGAATCCTTTCTCAAAAATCTGTCCCGTCGAACCGGCGGCCGCTATTTCCCCCTGGAACGCGCCCGCGACATTCAAGCGGCACTCCCCACGCAGCGAAGCACCCGCACGCGATTCGTCGAACGTGAAATATGGAATACCCCTTGGCTTCTGGCGCTTCTCTCACTGCTTCTCAGCGCCGAGTGGGCCATTCGCCGCCGCTACGAACGGCTGAAACCGGAGGACTTGTAAATGAAACCCGCTGCATTCCATTCCATGCTGAATGCGTTGAGCCAGGCGCGGCGCCGATGGCGGCTGACGGTCTCTCTAACGGGAACCTTCGGAGCCTTATCGATTCTCCTATTCCTGTCGCTGCTCGTTCTGGGTTTGGATCGAATCGTCTATCTAACCGTGCTGTGGCGCTACGGATGCTGGTTCGTTCTAATGGCTTCAGGAGCCGCTTTATTGGCCTTAGCGGTTTTACCTTGGATCGTAAGGCGTGGCGACGAATGGATTGCCCGCCGTTTAGAAATCCATAATCCCGGCCTGGAAAACCGCCTGATCAATTCTCTGCAATTCTCGAACGAAGAGAGCGTTGCCGAACCTTTCTTAGAAACGATCGCCCAAAGCGCGTACGGTCGGTTGAACGCGGCTACTCCATCCCTGGGCCTCGATCCCCGGCGCACCCGCTTCTGCGCGGCAGCCTGCCTGATCTTCGCAATCCTCTTCGCCGCGCATTTCGCCATCTTTCCCGAACGAACCCAGAACACCCTGATTCGAGTCCTTTTCCCTTGGTCCCCCCGAATGCCGTTCTACGAAACCCGCGTATCGGTAGAGCCTGGTGACGCCCAGATTCCCGAAGGCGCGTCGCTGCCCATCGCGATCCAACTCCAAGGCAAACGAGCCGAACGGGCAGAGATTCTCACCTCCCTGGATGGCCTCGAATGGTCTTCCGAGCGCATCGAAATTCCAACCGAATCGATGGAGGTCTCCCACCGGTTTACCCGCGTCACTCAGCCATTCCATTACACCGTCAAAGCCGGTGACGGGCGCTCGGATATGTATCAGGTCACCGTGCTTCCCCGCCCAATAGTCGAGTCGATCTCCTTGGAGTACCGTTATCCTGATTATACGAAGAAAGATATCGACCGAGTGGATAGCGTGGATGGAGGAATCGCGGTGCTGAAGGGAACCCGAATCGTGGTCAACGCGACGTCCGATATCGACATCGAGCAGGCCAGAATGAATCTGCGCCAGGGAGAAAAGCTGTCGGTTATACCCGCCCGAATCGTGAATGGACGTTGTACGACGATGGAATTTACCGCGAATGAGAACGGTTTTTTCTCCATCAAACTCTTCACCCCGGAGGGAGTGGACAACGCCGATCCGGTTCGATATTCCATCACGGCGATTCCCGACGCTCCCCCAGTTGTAACGCTGCCGCTTCCAGGCCGAAACCTCCCCGACGCGCGCCTCCCCTCACTGATCCCCTGCCTGGCAAAAGCGCGAGACGATCTGGGCGTGGCCCACATGGAACTAATCTGTGTCAACCGAACTCAACAGGCAACCCAGACAATCGTTACCCAAACCGGTGGTCCTCACCAAACGACCCTGGAAGCGAGTTCCATCCTCGACGTAACATCCACCTCGTTCGAGACCGGCCAGACTCTCGAACTCTTCGCCCGCGCAGTAGACACCTTGGGCCAGACCGCCGAATCGACGCATTACACGATCCAACTGACAGAAGACACCGAATCCACCGAACAGAACCGCATCCCCGCAAAAGAACTGGCCAGTGCGATCGATGAGATGCGTGAGGCCCTGGAGGAACATCGATCCGGAGAGAAAGACGCGAACGAAGAAAAAGAGACGTTGCTGGGAATGCTGGATGAAATATTACAAAAACAGGAAGAGGTGATCCCGCCGACGAAAGATTTACTGGAAATCCCTGAAGAACAGCGCATCCAGGAACAGGAAGACGAACTGGAACGGCTGGCTCAGTCCGAAAAGCGAATCCTCGAAGACATCAAGGATTTCAACGAATATCTCAAGCAACTGGCCCCGCAGAGTTTCGACGATCCTTCGCTGCTGGACGAGTTCAACGAGATCGTGGACAACGTCGAACGGGCGGAAGAATCCCTGATCGGCAACGCGGTGGAGATCGCGCTCGATTCCGAAGAAGCCGCCCTCAACTGCATCGAAAAACTGGATGAACGCATCGAAAGCGAACTGGAATCGTGGCTCCCCGACAAACCGGACCGAACCAAGTGGAACCTGGAAGACGCCCCCGAAGATCTGATCGACGACATTTCGCTGGTCGATCTTCCCGACGAGCTGGAAGACCTGATCGGCGAGTTGATCGAGGATGAAGCCGACGTCACCGAAGAGACCGAAGATCTCTCCAGCAACTGGGCCACCGCCGATTTGGAGGAAGGTTGGGATGTCATGGACGGCCAGATCAGCAGTTTCAGTGCCAAGGGAAAAACTGGCAACACCCTGCCCGATTCCACCGAAGCCACCGGCCGTTCGGGCGAGGGCCGCACGGGAAAATCGAACGGCGAGTTCGTCGAAAAATTCGCCCAGCACAAAGACAATCGCCAGACGGGACCGCGAATGCGCGACGAATCATTCGAGGATGCCGTCGTGCAGGAACTCGACAACAAGCCCCCCAGCCAATCCACCGGCGGGGGAAAGAAAAGCGGAATCGGCCCGGAAGGATTCACCGGAAAACCCCCGTTAACGCTTCAGAACAAAATCAACCGCCTGGCTGAAAAACAGGAAGAAATCCGAAACCGCGCGGAAGCGTTGGACCAACAGCTCAATAATCTCTATCTCTCACCCAAGGAACTGTCGGACAGCATCGAAGCCATGAAAGAGGTCGAGCAAGACCTGCAGGCCTACCGCCTGAAAAGCGTCATGGAAAAGCAGCGCCGAATCATAAACTCCCTGAGCGACATCCAGAAAGCCGTTTCGGACCCCCTGAAATCCCACGTCGAACGACGCACCCCCACCCAAGACGATACGACACCTGTCGAAGGCTTGCGAACGGAGCGCTTCCCCCCCCATTACGCCGAAGCCCTCAATCTCTACTTCCGCTCCCTATCCGAAACGCCTTGATTCAATCCCACCATTCCTTTCAGCTCGTAAACTCACGCAAAACCCTAAACACCAATACGCTATCAATATATATTACGATGAAGACTGTGGGAGGATTGAGCGTAGCGAATCCCAACATAATCCAAGTCTCTGCAAATACTATAATTGCAGGAAAAACGACTCGTCGCTGACAGAAAAATATCGGTTGATTGAAACAGACTGATGACCGGCGGAACCTTTCGCTGGCGACAAGTTTTAAAAAAGGAGCATAGTAAAATGATGGGTGCCGTTCTGCCTGCTGTAACCGTTGCTTTGATCGTGATGGGGACACCGCTTCAAAGCGGGATACATGACATCACATGGAGACTCGGACCCAACCTTCCGGAATACCGGAAAGGTGGGTGTGGTGCGGCTCTTGACGGAAAAGTAATCAGCGTGTTTGGCATGAGGCAGCCCTGGGGAGAGATGAACACCATGTATGTTTTCGATCCGGAAATAGACTGGTGGTCGCGAGGGCCTAGCGCCCCGGTAGGGCAGTGCTACGTGCAAGGCGCGGAATGCGGTGATGCGTTTTACGCGATTGGCGGCCGCAAGGGACAAGTCCGCAAAGAATGCTATCGTCTTGAAGAAGATGGCTTGTATCGATGGAAGCAAGTGGCCGATCTGAACCAGGCTCGGGGATGGGCGCCGAGCGTTGCCATTGGCAGCAAACTGTACGTATTCGGCGGTGCTCAAGGAGGGCACGGTCCGACTCTGAACGACGTAGAGACGCTTGACACCGCCAAGCCTGGAAGCAAGTGGCGGACCATTGCCTCGATTCCCGGCCATTCACGCGGGTGGCTTGGAGCGGCTGCAGCCGGTGGCAAGGTCTATGTTTTTGGTGGTTCGCATTTTTTCGAGCCTAAGCCATCCAAAGGACCTGACAGAAAACAACTGAAAGAAATGCTTGAGTTCGATCCGAAGACAGCCAACTGGAAAGTCAGAAGTCCACTGCCGTATCGCTTATCGGGGATGGACTGCTGCGTGTACGAAGACCGGTATATCATCGTGGTGGGTGGCGCAGCGAAGGTCTCGGACTTCAGTCCCGAACTGAGAAAGGTTTATGAAAAAACCGACCGGTATCAATCATACTACTGCCCCTTTATACTGGTTTACGACACGAAAACCGATCGATGGAATACGCTCCCCAGCGTGCTTCCCATGCCCACGAACGACATTCGAGTGGTCTTAATAGGGAATAAACTTTACATAATAGGGGGCGAGAATATCGAACCCGCCACGAGCAACACCACGGCATGGTTTCGTATCGGAACGATCGTGAAGTAGTGAAGTAGGGATAGGTTGCGCCTTATCGACCCACTTTTCAATAGAATCCATAATAATGTAAGTTTCATCTTGCCTTCACTTTTTACAACCTGTCACAAAAGGATATTGAGAATCTTTTTATAGTTGTTATCCTGAACATCCTTGAATCCCGCCCATCCAGGATACGAAGTGCTGGAACAGCATTCAGACAAAAAAACTATAGAGGCAGGTCTTGTGCCTGCCCAGGTTCAATCCAACCCATCATTAGACCTTCGTCAATCCCCATTCTGACACTACTATCAATGTTTCACCTCATCCATTGCTGGAGACTACCGCTTGTCGTTTTTTCTTGCTCCCAATTACCCGTTCTCGCCGCGCCGTTGGCCCTTCTTTTACGGATGGATCATTCTAATCGTAAGCACGCTGGGGATCGTGATGAGTGTGCCCGGCCAGACCATCGGTGTCAGCGTCTTTACGGATTTCCTGATGGAGGCGCTGGGTCTGTCGCGCGTCCAACTGAGCACCGCTTATATGCTCGGAACGATTCTCAGCAGCTTGTGCCTCCCCTGGAGCGGACGAATGTTCGACCGCAAGGGCGCGCGCTTCATGGTGGTCTTCTCCTCGGTGATTCTGATGGCGACACTGCTGTATTTAAGCCAGTGCGACCGGATCGTCCGTCTCTTGACGGTGAGCGGTTTGCCTTGGATTCGAGACTGGACGAATTTTACCGTGATCTTCACGGGCTTCTTTTTCCTGCGCTTTTCCGGCCAGGGGATGCTCTGTATGACGGCCCGGTCGATGCTGGGAAAATGGTTCGACCGCAAGCGGGGATTGGCGTCGGGAATCAACGGCATTGTCGTGACGTTTTCCTTTTCGATTGCGCCCCTGGCGTTCGACCGCTTGGTACTCGCTTTCGATTGGCGCGAAGCGTGGATGATGCTGGCCGCCCTGACCTCCGGGATGGCCGTCTCAGGCTGGCTCTTCTTCCGAGACACCCCGGAAGAGTGCGGTCTGGTGATGGACGGCACACCCGACGTCTCTCGATCGAAAGAGGATGATTCCGAAACCACCAAGCCGCAGCGGGAATATACATTGAAAGAGGCCAAGCGCAGTTATTCATTCTGGGTGTTCAATTTCGGCTTGGCGGCCCAATCGCTGATTATCACCGCCCTGACGTTCCACATCGTCTCCATCGGCGAACAGATGGGTTTGAACCGCATGCAGGCGTTGGGAATATTCCTACCGATGTCGTTCGTCAGCATCGCGACGAATTTCGGTTTCGCCTGGGTAAGCGACCGGATGCCGTTGAAATACATGCTGGCGTTGATGATGGCCTTGCTGGCGATGGGCGTGTACGGAATTCCCCATTTCGCACAAGGTTGGGGCCGCGTGATGGTGATCGCCGGATTCGGGGGAAGCGGCGGTATCTTCGGTCCTTTAGTGACGGTTGTCTGGCCCAACTTCTACGGGCGGAAACACCTCGGCGAGATCGCCGGGCTGAATATGTCCATCCTCGTATTCGCCAGTGCCATCGGCCCGGTCATCTTCGGATTGTCTTACGAATGGCTGGGCAGTTACCAACCGGGCGTCTATTTCTGCCTGGTGATGCCGGTTGTCTTTTTCCTGGCCGCGTTCAAAGCCGACGATCCTCAGCAGCAATTCCACTCTACCAGCTCGTAATCCGACCGGCATATTTAGACGGGGAACAAAACAGGCACAGGGGCCTCTACGGATTTTTATTTGAATGCTGTTCCAACGCTTCGTTTCCAGGATTCTCAGAATTAAAGGATGAACGGGATAAAAGCTTTAATAATCCTGAGTATCCTACCCATCCTGGGTATCCTGATTCAGACAGAATGTAGGGTGGATCACGCTTTTCGACCCACCATTCCTTACTATCTCCATTCCGATAGTTAGTTTGTGTCAGTATTATCCTAGTAAGAAAATCGAGAGGTGAAGATTCATGATTCGATCGATGACTTATTCTCTTTCGTTCGCTGTACTCGTGATGCTTGCAGGAAGCGCTTATCCGGCGGAACAGTATAAAAAACTGGGCCGGGACGCCATCGCCGATATCGTGGATGGAAATGTCGATAAAGCACGGAAGCATTTCGATGATTATCTAACGGCATATCCCGGTGATTTGGAAGCGTATTATGGCCTGGCGATCGTTTACGCTCAAAAGGGAGATATCGCCAAGGCAATGAATTACGTCCAAAAAGCGCTCGATGAAGGGCTTCCCTTCGATCGATTTATCGCCGGTCCAAGGGACTTACTCAAACCCCTGACAGAGAGCGCTGAATTCAAAGCCCTGTTAAAGAAGCATGGGATGAAACTCTTGCATGGACCACTGCTTGGGTGCGTAACCGAAAACAGCGCTAAATTCTGGGTGCGAACCGCCGGTGAAACGGCACTGGCCGTGCGCGTGGGCGAATCCGGAACGACGAAATTCCCGATTGAATCCGCTTCGATCAATACACGCCAAGACTATGACTTTACGGCGGTTGCTTCGGTAACCGGTCTCAAATCCAACACACGATACGACTACCGCATTCTTCTCGATGGGAAACAGCAGGCCGGTCAGTGGTCTTTCCGAACGCATCCGGTTGAGAGATCGAAAACGGCGTTTCAAATCGGCTTTGGCGGGGGCGCGGGTTATACGCCTCGATACGAGCGGATGTGGAACACGATCGCCTCTCATCCGCTCCAGGCGTTTCTGCTTCTGGGCGATAATGTCTACATCGACCACCCCACCCGGCCCGACGTCCAGCGCTACTGCTATTACCGCCGCCAATCCCGTCCGGAATTTCGGAGATTTACCGCGTCGACATCCGTCTACGCCGTCTGGGACGATCACGATTTTACGACGAACGACTCGTGGGGCGGCCCGGATATCGATAAACCGGATTGGAAAATTCCGGTTTGGCGTATTTTTAAAAACAACTGGAATAATCCCTCCTACGGCGGGGGGGAGACTCAGCCGGGCTGCTGGTTTTCCTTCTCCATCGGCGATGTGGATTTCATCATGCTGGACAGCCGCTACTACCGCACCGATCCCAAAGTGAAGCATCCCTCGATGCTGGGCCGGGTACAGAAGGAATGGCTGTTGAAGACGCTGAAAGCCTCCAAAGCCACATTTAAAATACTCGCCTCCCCAGTCCCCTGGGCCTATGGCGCGAAACCCGGCAGCCTGGACCCCTGGCAAGGCTACAAGCAGGAACGTGAGGAGATCTTCTCGTTAATCGATAAGAAGCGAATCGACGGTGTGGTTCTGATTTCCGCCGACCGCCACCGATCCGACGCCTGGAGAATCGAACGAACGGACGGCTATCCCCTCTACGAGTTTGAAAGCTCGCGCATCTCGAACATCCACACTCACCGCCTGATGCCCGGGGCGCTGCTGGGATACAACGAAAAATGTTCGTTCGGGAAATTATTGTTTGACACGACATTACCCGATCCGGAACTCTCTTATGAGATTTTCAACATCGACAATCAACTGATTCACAAACTGACTTTGAAAAAGAGCCAGATCAGCCATAAGAGAGAGACAACTAAATTTCTCTCTTTTGGCTGAATTAAAACCTCTTTGTCCCTCAGATCGATCTACGCCATGATCCCCTCGCCAGAAGATTTTTGTCGGTATACCATAAACGAAACGACAAAAAGTCGAAAACACTTTCAGTGACCAAAAGATATTGTATTTAGATTAGCTTATGAATGCCAATATCTTGCCGTTTCGTCTGCAAGGTCTGACTTTTTACCGAACCGTGCTATAACATATCAGCCGTTTTCATAGGTAACAAAATAATAATCCGAAGTCTCCTTCAATATAAAGAGTGGAATTCAGAATCCCCCTCTATTGTGTAGAAAAATGAGAAGGTCGGCTTGCGGTGGCCGGATAGGAGCGTTTGATCGATTCTCATGCGGATACTGTTCATCGGCCATAATGGGTATGGCTATCCCCATACGCGGGTTCGCTGTTATCACTTTGCTAAGATTCTGTCGAATTACCCCGGCATAGAGACGGCCGTGCTCTCCTTTCGCGACGATCTCGCCCCCCATAAAACCGAAGCGGCGATGTACGAGAACCTGCGCGACCGGGAAAAACTGCTTCTGACCTGGAAAGCGATCCGCCGGCTGCTTCGCGAACGCCAAACCGTTCTCTACATCCAGAAAGCCCATTTCCATTCCGCCGCCCCCTATTTCCTTCACCGGCTTGGATTGGCGCGAAACTATATCCTGGATTACGACGATTACGATATCCCCCTCTCCAATTTCTTCGGCCGAGGAATGTTGAACCGTCTTTTCTTCGGTTCGAATCGCTGGGATGAAATCACCTTCCGCCTCGCGCGAAACGCCAAGGGATGCGTCGCCGCCAGCCACGAATTGCGTAACCTGCTCCAACACGAAAATCCGAACACGGAACTCGTCGTCACCGGCGTAGACGACACCGTTTTCACACCCCCAAAAACAAAACCCGCTTCGGACCGGTTTACCTTCTTATGGAACGGCCTCGTGTGGGGAGAACCGATCCTCGATAATTTAATCACCCTTTTCCGCTCGTTCGGGCGAATCGACAACCAGATGCCTCCCTATCGAATCTTGATCGTGGGCGGGGGCGCAATGTGGGAAACGCTGCAAGCGAGGGTGAACGAAGAATTCTCCAGCCTGCCCGTCGAATGGCGGGAGTGGATCGATCCCCGCCTCATGCCCGATCTGCTTCGCCAGGCCGATGTCGGACTGCTGCCAGTGGCCGGAGACGATCTCTGGCTGCGCTGTAAAAGTCCGACCAAACTATTTGAATACATGGCGTCGGGTCTGCCGGTCGTCGCTTCTTCCGTTGGAGAGGTGACTCATGTCATCCAGCACGAACGATCGGGATTCCTCGCCGCAAACGAAACCGAATTCGCGGATGGAATTCTGCGTATCGCCACGGACGCACCGTTTCGCAAACGTCTGAGCCAGGCGGCACGGGAACGAATCGAAACGCATTTCTCGTTGCCCGTTCTCGGAGAAAAGTTATTCCGCTTCCTGACGAATACATTTGCATAAGATAAATAAAAAATTCTCGCTTTTGCTTATGAATTGAGAGTAAAATACAATAAATGGGCTGGGATTCGCGTCTAACGGTTATCATCTGACATTAACCAAAGTGGAAAGGCCAACCGATCATGCTTCAACCGATCGATCGCATACAGCGTTTCAACCGAGTTCTGCGGGGCAGTATCATTGTATTCTCGATCGCCATGCTTGTTTCCTGCTCGTCGGGCGAGAAGAAGGTGGATAGTGTCGTTCTGTTCGACCCGAACGAACCGGAACCGGCTCAATCTCAAAACGCTTCCGTCGATGTCACTCCAATCGAAAACCCCTCCCCTCAATCCCAGGAACTGATTACGCCTGTCGATATTCCCGATCCCAAACCTCTTCAGCCGGAAGGATTGGAAAACGAGGCTGGATGGATTCTAACGAGCCGGTCCCAGGAAACCGTTTCGGCCATTCTGCGTAAAGCCGATTCGCTGGGAGTCACCCACGTTCAGTTTGGAGGAGACGTGCTCGTTTCCGTCGACGATCTCATTCTGGACGACGAGGTTCGACAGTTCGTCGAGCAAGCCGTCAAACCATTGGACGCCCAGGGCATCGACACGCTGGTTTGGAGCCGCGAATTGAATCTGGAGGGTGAGACGTTCCGCTTCAAAATTTCCGCGCCCTTGGTCGCGGCCCGGCAGGCGGCCTATCGAACGGCGCTGCGAAATATCCCCCAGCTGGACGGTGTCGTTCTCGTCTTTTCAGGGGCGCGCTTGGAAGCATGGAATGCCGCGATCCCCGCTAATTCACCCTCACTGACCGTTCCCGATCGCCTGCGTTTCATCATCGATATCGTTCGTTCGGTCGTTGTGGAGGAACTGGGAAAACAACTCCTGATTCGGGCTGACGCGAAAACGCCGGAACAATTGGAATGGATCGTCCGAGCACTCGAATCCTACGGAAAAGAAGTCGACGTATCGATCCCCATCACGTTATCCGGGGGCGCATTGGTCGGCCCTCTCAATCCCATTCTCGGACGTTTGTCGAAGCATCGCCTTCTCGTTGAATACGATTTAGCCGGGACGGCGTTTGGCGGTCCCGTCTTGTTGGTGTTATGCGGGGATGAACTGGCCCGCCGTCGAATGGCGATTCAATCCCATCGGATTCTCGGAGGCGCGGCGGCGGTCCAATCCGGGGATCGAATGATTTTCGACACGCCCAACGAACTCAACTTTTCGGTCCTATCCAAAATTGGAGCCGGTCACATCCTCGACATGGAGCCGCTCTGGATCGAGTGGATCGAGCGGCGTTACGGACTGCTCCCCACGAGCAGGGAAGGGCAGACGCTGCTGCGAATCGCGCGTTCGTCGTTCGATTGCGCTCGCCGCATGACTTTCGCCAAAAACTTGATTCCTGTCATGCCGCAAGGAACGTTGCTTGCAATGGATGAGTGGCCCCCCGAAGAACGATTCATGTCATTAAAAAACGGCTACGAGTATATCGCGAATGAATTGGCGGTTCCCGGAAAACAGACCTTGCTCGACTTGGCGCAGGAATCATTCGAAGCGCTGAACCTGCTGGACAATGCCCTCGAAAACCTGCCCTTACTGCGAAACCGGATCGAACCGGTGAAGTATGAGGATTTAGAGAGACGCCTGACATTCCAGCGACAGATGGCGGAAATCCTCTTTTACACCAAGCAGGCGTATTGGGGATTTCGCTTCTGGAAACGAACCGGGGATGAAGACGAAGCTTTGTGTCTGGAGAGCCATCTCCAACGGTTAGAGGGATTCGCGGATACCGTGGAGCAAACTTACGGCGCAAACGCCACCCCAGGCAATCCCGCGCGTATTCGAGCGTTCGCCGCCAGTATTCGAAGCCAGTTTCCCCGCGTCATTCTCGGCGCGAAGGACCGAACGTGGAACCGTTTGCGCACGATCGCCTATCATCAGACCGGCCCGTCGAGCCTAGAATTGCGATGGACCAGTGAGCGCCCAGCGTTCTCCAGAATTTTCCTCTCGACCCGCCTGCCCGTTTTCGAAAGGATGCTGACCGCTTCCCATGCTCCCGAAACCGATCATTACGCCATCATCAACGGCCTCGAACCGGGAACCACCTATTTCATCAAAATTCAATGCACCGCCGGAAGCGGCGAGGTAACCAATTCCGGAGAATTCCTCTTCCGCCTAGAAACCCCTTCCCTGATGTAAACGCAATTTATTAATATTGATTTCTTATGTTTATAATAATCTGCACCAGGCAGGAATCGTTCAAACCCACTATGCAGTCATATAAAAACAATCCCCTGCCGAATAGCAGGGGATTGGACTGACAATCGTTCTATCTGTTTACGACAAAGTCAACTATTCGCTAGTAACATTAGCCACGAGGTAGTTCCGGTTGAGTTCGGCAATAAATTCAACACTAATCTCTTTCGGGCAGACCGCTTCACATTCGTGGAAGTTGGTGCAGTTACCGAATCCTTCCCGGTCCATCGTCTCGACCATCGCCAGCACCCGCCGCCGTTTTTCCGCATGACCTTGAGGCAGGTGTGAATACTGGGCAACCTTCGCAGCGACGAACAGCATCGCCGAAGCGTTCTTACACGATGCGACACACGCCCCGCACCCGATGCACTGAGCCGCGTCCATCGACTTTTCCGCCTCGACTTTGGGAACCGGGATCGCGTTTCCATCGGGGCATCCCCCCGTATTCACCGAAACGAAGCCGCCCGCTTGCATAATGCGTTCGAAGGCGCTGCGGTCGACGACCAGATCCCGGATGATAGGAAACGGTTTCGCCCGCCAGGGTTCGATATAAATATGATCGCCGTCCTTAAAGTGACGCATGTGCAGCTGGCAGGTCGTCGTCCCCGATTCAGGACCGTGGGCGATCCCGGTAATCATCAGGGAGCAGCACCCGCAGATTCCTTCCAGGCAGTCCGATTCGTAGGCGATCGGTTCCTCCCCTTTTTCGACCAGGCCGAAATTGACCAGGTCCAGCATTTCGAAAAACGAGGAATCCGGGCTGATCCCTTTCGCCTCGTATTCAACCATTTTCCCTTTTGCGTTCGGTCCGGCTTGACGCCAAACGTGGAGTGTGAGGTCCATTACTTGTAACTCCTTTCCGCAAGGCTGACGAATTCAAAGTCCAGCGATTCTTTATGCAACTCCGGTTTTTCGCCCACGCCCTTATATTCCCAGGCGCTGACGTAGCAGTAATCCGCGTCGTTGCGCTTGGCCTCGCCTTCACCGGTCTGATGTTCTTCCCGGAAATGCGCGCCGCAGGATTCGTCGCGGTCGAGCGCGTCGTGGCACATAATTTCGCCGAACTCAAGAAAATCGGCGATCCGCCCCGCTTTCTCCAGGGCCTGATTGAGATTCTCGTCCGAACCGGGCACGCTGACGTTGTTCCAGAAATCCTCCCGAATCCGTGGAAATTCCTCAAGGCATTTCTTCAGTCCTTCCGCGTTCCGGGACATGCCGCAGTAGTTCCAAAGCAACTTGCCCGCTTCCCGATGGAAATACTCAGCCGGTTTGTTGCCCCGGATCGCCAGCAGGCGCTTCACTTTGTCATGCACTTCGGTTTCGGCCTTCTCGAATTCGTCGTGATCGGTATCGACCAGATCGGGTTTATCCCCCGCGAAGTAATTACCGATCGTGTACGGCAGAACGAAATACCCGTCGGCCAATCCCTGCATAAGGGCGCTGGCCCCCAGGCGATTGCCGCCGTGGTCGGAGAAGTTCGCCTCACCGATTGAGAACAGACCGGGGATGGTGCTCATCAGGTTGTAGTCCACCCACGTGCCGCCCATCGTGTAGTGTGGCGCGGGGAAGATTCTCATCGGAACCTTGTATGGATTTTCATCGGTGATTTTTTCGTACATCTGGAAGAGATTGCCATACCGCTGGCGGATGACGTCTTCACCGACACGGTTGATCGCGTCCCGGAAATCGAGATAGACCCCAAGCCCGGTCTCACCCACGCCCCGGCCGTCGTCACAGGCTTCTTTCGCGCTGCGTGACGAGATGTCACGGGGAGCGAGGTTGCCGAAACTGGGGTATTTCCGTTCGAGGTAATAATCCCGCTCGTCTTCGGAGATATCGTTCGCGCTGCGCGACTCCCCGGCTTTCATGGGAACCCATATCCGCCCGTCGTTGCGTAGCGATTCCGACATCAGGGTCAGTTTCGCCTGCTGATCGCCGTGAGCGGGAATGCAGGTCGGGTGAATCTGGGTGTAGCAGGGATTCGCGAAGAACGCGCCTTTCTTATAGGCACGGTAAGCGGAAGTCACGTTACAGGCTTTGGCATTCGTCGAGAGATAAAAGACGTTGGAGTAACCGCCGGTCGCCAGCACAACGGCATGGGCGGCATGGCGCTCGATCGCTCCCGACACCAGATCGCGCGTGATGATCCCGCAGGCGCGGCCGTCGGCGAGCACCACATCGAGCATCTCGCAGCGGTTTCTCATGTTGACCGTGCCCAGCCCGATCTGACGAGTGAGGGCCGAATACGCGCCAAGCAGAAGTTGCTGCCCCGTCTGCCCGCGCGCGTAGAACGTGCGTGAAACCTGCGCCCCGCCGAACGAGCGGTTGGCCAGTGTCCCGCCGTATTCACGCGCAAACGGAACGCCCTGAGCGACGCACTGATCGATAATATTGTTGCTGACCTGCGCCAGACGGTAGACGTTGGCTTCACGGGAGCGGAAATCGCCCCCTTTGATCGTGTCGTAGAACAGACGCCAGACACTGTCGCCGTCGTTCTGATAGTTCTTCGCCGCGTTGATTCCGCCCTGAGCGGAGATACTGTGCGCCCGGCGGGGCGAGTCGTGGAAACTGAAACAATCGACTTGATAGCCCAGTTCCGCCAGTGTCGCCGCCGCGCTCGCCCCGGCGAGTCCGGTACCGACGACGATCGCTTTGTACTTCCGTTTGTTCGCTGGATTGACCAGTTTGCTGTTGGCGATATAGTGATCCCACTTGTCTGCAAGCGGGCCATCTGGAACGTGTGATTGAAGTGTCATATCAATTCCCTCCCACAGGCAGCGTGACAATACCGCAGAGTACGGAGACTGGCACGATAATATACCCGATCGCGATTCCCCAGCTCAAAATCGGTACGCCGTACTTCACGAGCGCCGCATAGCCGGGATGATTGAATCCCAGCGTTTCGCACGCGCTGGAAATAGCGTGGCTGAGGTGCGTACCCAGCATAATCATCAAAACGATATACAACCCGGAGAAGCCGATATTGGAAAAGCCGTGGACGAGCATGGCGTAAACGTCGTGCCGTCCCTCCGCGTCGATGTGATGAAAATGTTCCGGCTGGAGTACGCCCATCGTGTAGTGCATGATGTGCATTATCAAGAATCCGGCGACCAGAATTCCCGTCCAGATCATCGTCCGCGACGCCAGCGACGCCTGCACCGTCTCCAGTTTCTGATACGGAACCGGGCGCGCGCTCCAATTTTCCAGGGTCAGCCAGATCGACAGAACGATATGCACGATAAAGATCGTCACCATGCTGAGTCGAATCGCCCACAATAACTCACCCAGTCCCTGCAAAAACGCCGCGTAGCGATTGATCGGTTCGGGACCGAGCAAAATTTGCAGATTGCCGATCATGTGTCCTAAAAGAAACAGAATCAGGACCACGCCCGTCGCGGCCATCATAATTTTCCGGCCGATCGATGTTTTCCATATTTGTACCGTTGCACTCATTCGTTTGCTCTCCTCATCGATATCGAACCGAAGTTCGAGAAGATCACAACAATAGTAAAAAAAACGTTTCAAGATCGAAATTGCGTTTCAATACTTTTGTTATCCTACCAAATTCTCTACAATTCCCAAAGAGACACATATAATCGTTTTTGAATTTTACTAAAAAATTGGACCGAAACAATTTTATAATGAGTCAATTCACCCTTCACGGACACTGGGTCACGCCTGGAACCCTCTTAAAAAACACCACCCTCGAAATCCGGGATGGCCGTATCCATTCGCTATCCACCGGTGAACCGCCTGAAAGCCATCCCGTCATCGACACCGACGACACCTATATCCTTCCCGGTTTCCGCGATCAGCATATCCACGACATCCTCGGACAGCAAAGCGCCGCATCGCAATCCTCGGAAGCCGTCGCCGAGCGCTGCCGGACCATCACCCGCGCCCTGGCCCGGCAGGGAGTAACCGGTGTTTATCTCTCCACGTTCGGGGATCGGCTGGAAAACCTGGAATCGTATTGCCGGGGCGCGAAACGCTGGATGGACGATCCCCGAAACGGGATCGAAGGCGCAAAACTGCTCGGCATCCACATCGAAGGAACGTTTCTGAATGACGAATGCCGGGGCGCGCAGCCCGCCGAGTATTGCCTGATCCCGACGCGGGATGATTGCCTCGGCGCGATTGATCGGCTTCACGCCACCGGCTCGGTCCGAATCGTCAATATCGTCCCCGATTACGGAGACGCTTCCCTGGAAACCATCGCTCACGCCCGCCAGCTAGGACTCATTGCCGGATCGGGACACACCAACGCTTCGGCAAACTTGCTGTGTCGCGCGTTCGAGGAAAGCGGCCTTCAATTCCTGGTGCATTTCACCAACGGTCCGACCGGCCAATCGTTCAAACCGTTCGACGGCGGCGGAGCGTTCGAGGGAGGGATGGACCTCCCCATTCATAAAGAATTGATCCTCGACACGTTCCACGTCGACCGGCGATACGTGCTGGATATCATGAAACGAACGGAGGAACGCTGGGGGCTGGACAAAATCATCGCCATCACCGATGCGACATTTCCCGATCCAAGCGAAATTCCCGAAGGTGAGTTTTGTATTGGAACCACCGTGGCCCGTCGGGACGAAACCGGCAAATACCTGCGCGCCGCCCAATACCGCCAGGCCGACGGCACGCTTCAGTCATCTCCACCCAATACCTTATGCGGAAGCATTCTTTCCATGAACCAAGCCTTTGCCAATCTCGTGACGCTGTTCACTCAAGACATCCAAGGGCACTGGTTCAATCATCAAGCCGTCTCTCTCGACGAAGCCCTCGTCAAAGCCGCCCGCCTCTGCGCCACCCATCAGACCATGCTGGATGAGACCGATTCGGAAACGGGAAGCATCGAAGCCGGAAAATCCGCCGACTTGACCGTTGGCCGTTTGATACGGGAAAACGGAGCGTATTCATTCCAAGTGGACCAGGTGTTCGTGCAAGGCAAACAGATTGCATGAATGGAAATCTCACTGGAAACATCCAAAAAATCGGTTACCTTAATTCTCAGCAACTCGTTTTTATAAACCAATCAGTTCATAAACCAAATTTCAGGAGGATTACGGTAATGAGAAGAAATCTGTTAATAGGAACCATCGCGTTGCTTTGCATCACCCTCGCGCTGCCGGTTTTAACTTCGGAGAAAGTGAATACGGGTAAGGCTGAGTGTAAAGCCTGTAAGGCCGAGGATAAGGCAGCCTGTAAGGCCGAGGGTAAGGCTGAATCTCAAACCTGTAAGGCCGAGGGTAAGGCTGAATGTAAAGCCTGTAAGGCAGAGGGTAAAGCTGAATGTAAAGCCTGTAAGGCCGAGGGTAAGGCTGAGTGTCAAACCTGTAAGGCCGAGGATAAGGCTGAGTGTAAAGCCTGTAAGGCCGAGGGTAAGGCTGAGTGTAAAGCCTGTAAGGCCGAGTGTAAGGCGGTGAAAAATAAGATCGGAACCGCACTTCAAAAAATGAAGGAACGCAAGCCTCAGACCAAATGCCCTATCAATGGCAATCCGGTCACCGATAACGCCAGTTTCACCTATATCAGACCTCACTAATTGAAACCAATCATCCATCAAAAATCCCTAAGTTTCT
>CAZSIZ010000063.1:0-23436 GCA_964606645.1 uncultured bacterium | reverse complement strand
CGGACAATTGCCACCATTCCCACCTATTATCACTTCAAATGGCTGACCTGTTACGTAGAAAGAATGACTGATAAAATACAATATCTTGCCGTTTCGTCTGCAAAGTCTGACTTTTTACCGGATCGTGAGATGTTACCATGAACTTCAATCGAGAAAAACGCATTGTCGAGCAAGTTTAAGACAACCTGATCGATCCCCGGGCGAGTACTCTACTTTTGACAGATCGTCGTATTCATTGTGTGTCGTGATTTGGTCTTTTCATCGGCTGTGCAATAGCCTCAACAAGGAATCGATGGCTTTGTGCAGATCGAAAGTACAATTGGCCATACGTCCGCTGTGTCGTCTTCTTAATGATTATTGATATCAAGATCGTTGACTTCAAACCGTTCGTATGAGAAAATTCATTCAAGTTTACGAAGTCACTAACTGGAACCTGTAACAGATATCGATCGTATCCATGAAAGACGTGGATCGTTAAGAAAGGATTTCACACCATGCGTCTTGCAGAACAATTGATACTCGTACTTATTTTCCTGGTTTTTCATTGTTCAGCCGGACTCGTCTATTCAATCGCCGATGAGGTCATGCCCTTGAAGATCCATGATGGAAGCGGGTATGACGATCCTCTTGTCAAGGAAGTGTGTTCGAGAATTTATTCCGCCGCCCAGAAGCAAGCTCGTTTTCTCCTCTCCCGTGTACACCCTTGGAACGAAAATGATTCCATGTCACTCCTCACCGAAAGTAAAAGCCGTGAGCATTGGATTCGTCCCAACACGGGAACCGTGGCCGGATTGATGTTTCTGCACCGTTTCGGACCTTATGACGAAGCCATCGTGGGAGTATCGAAAAAAGAGTTGCTTGAAAACGATATCATTCCCATGGTCCGATATCTGATTGCGACCCATCAAAGCGGCTCTCTTTCAACCGGTGACGGTAAACCGTGGGGAGATGCCTGGCAGTCCGCTCATTGGGCACACATGATTGCGAGGGGGAGTTGGTGGATTTGGGACACGCTTCCACAGGATGTGCAGGAAGGCGTACGGCGGATCACCGCGCACGAAGCCGAACGATTCGTAAACGCCAAACCGCCCGCTCAAATCGAAAATGACACCAAAGCGGAAGAGAATGCCTGGAACAGCCAAATTCTGTCGACTGCCGTTCTGTTGATGCCGGACGATCCACGCCGCCCCTCTTGGGAACGCGCTTTCCAACGATGGGCGATCTCCTCGTTTCTTCGTCCCGATGATGAATTTTCAAAAGAGGAAGCCGACGGACACTCCATCGCCAGCCAATTCATTGGCGCTAACATCTACAATGACTTTACGTTGGAAAACCACGGGATCGTCCATCCTGATTACATGACGACCTTTACTCTATTACTTGGGAACCAGCTGGATTTCATCATGACTGGACGGCCTGCGCCTGAATCTCTGACTTATAACGTCCAAGGAGTTTATGAGAACTTGAAATGGTTTTCGCTGGAAGACGGAGGTTTCGTTTATCCATCCGGTCAAGACTGGCGTTTATTTCGTAATCCGGACTGGCTTAACGCTCATTTGATGATGGCGGCCTATCTATACGATCCCGATGCATGGACTCTGGCCCTGCGATGCCTGAATACACTCGAACTCATGCAAGCCCGCTCGCCGGATGGGGCAATCTACCAGCCGGATGAGTTTTTCTTTGCCTCCACCCAAAGCGACCGGCTGTATAGTTTAGCCCAGTCTTGGCTCATTCTCCGTCAAACTGAAACGATACCAAACCGGTTTCAGAACAAACAAGGTGTTTTACGTTTAGACTCCGGTAAGATCATTCTGAACCGGTCGAAGCATGCAATTCATACGGTGAGTTGGGGTAAACAAATCATGGCGCAATGCCTCCCCAACCAGTTGGACCGGATCGTATCTCCCCATCTCCGTTCCGGTGTCGGACATATTAAACTTCACAACGATCAAAAAGAGCTCCCCCTTTTTCTTCACCGTATCGCCGTTCACGATCAGAATGACCGTTTCAATGTCGAAATGGAAGTCGATCATGGCAAGGAAACGATCCGGGCGTATTTACGTTTTCAATCCACACCGGATGGCGTGTGGCATTGGCAGGAAAAACTCGTGGCGTTGCAGGATGTCACGACGAGTGAAATCGCGACTGGATTCATCGGAATCCTAAACAATCGTCAATGGATATACGAGCGGGGAGAACGTACGATAACAATCGATAACAGCAAAGAGACTATCATCCATGCATTAAGCGGTACGAGCCTTCGATCCAAACAAACTCGACAATTGAATATCGATGGTATTGTCGAGATCGTGGGTAAAGACAATCTGCAGATTCAATACCTGGGTGCTCGACAAGCGGAACGCGCCCGAATCACAGACCGCCTCTATCTGAATTATTCCGACCGTTCCAAAACCTGGGAGGCAGGAGACGTGATCTCTCAATTCAGTGTGACGATTCAATTTGTGGGAAACAACCAACCCATACAATGATATCGCCAATTAACAGGAATGACGAATCAAGAAGGATAACGGCGAAAAAATCTTGAGAGCGGTGAATCATAATGAAGAAACGAAACAGACGAGATTTTTTAACCGATGTGAGTGCGGTTTCATTAACTGCATCGATCCCGTTTTCTATTTTTACCAAGAATGGATATGGAAATGGGCAAGAAGGAAAACAACCGAATATCCTTTTTGCGTTTGCCGATGACCAATCCTGGTTACATACAAGCGCTTGCGGCGACAAGATCGTGAAAACACCGGCGTTCGACCGGATTGCAAAGGAAGGTGTTCTTTTTTCCCACTCTTTCACCGCTTGTCCTTCCTGCACGGCCTCTCGCAGCGCGGTTCTCAGTGGACAGGATATCTGGAGGATCGATCAAGCCGGTGTTCTATTTGGATCGATCCCACCGGACCTGAAACTATTTCCATTAATGTTAGAAGACACGGGCTACCATGTTGGATATACGGGAAAAGGATGGGCACCGGGGAATTGGAACGGTTTGGGATTAAACCGTTATCCGATTGGCAAGGAATACAATCAAAAGCGGGAAGGCCATATCGCCGCAGGAATCGACAGCAGAAATTATTCAGCGAACTTCGACGATTTCATTGCGGACCGGCCAAAAGAGGCTCCGTTTTTCTTCTGGTTCGGTGCGACCGAGCCTCATCGAATCTATCAAAAGGGTGTTGGGCAGAAAGAAGCAGGGATGAAGATTGACGACGTTGAAGTCCCGCCGTTCTGGCCTGATGTCGAAGAAATTCGGAATGATATTCTTGACTACTATTACGAAATTCAATGGTTCGATTCCCACCTTGCCAGCATGATAGCAAAACTGGAGGAAATTGGAGAACTCGAAAATACGCTGATTGTCGTCACTTCAGACAACGGGATGCCGTTTCCCAGAGCCAAAACCACGCTTTACGACTGGGGAACGCACATGCCGCTGGCCATACGCTGGGGCGGCAAGATACCCGGAGGAAGAACGATCGATGATTTTACTTGCCATACCGATTTCGCGCCAACCTTCCTTGAAGCTGCGGGCATACCAATCCCCAGTGAGATGACAGGCCGCAGTTTACTACCGATCCTGACATCGAATCAAGCGGGCTTGATCGATTCAACCCGCGACAAGGTATTGACGGCTTCCGAGCGGCATACTTGGTGCCGCCCGGATGGCGCGACCTACCCCATGCGGGCCATTCGGACACGTGATTATCTTTACATCAGAAACGATCACCCTGATCGTTGGCCTACGGGAGGTCCTACTTATGTTTCGTCCAATAAGACGTTCCATGGTGATGTAGATGCTTGTCCGACGAAGTCTTTTATGGTAGATGAAATAAACCAAGAAAAATATTCGCAGCACTATCAACTTTGTTTCGGCAAGCGACCGGCTGAAGAACTCTACGAAATCGACCGTGATTTCGGCCAGATTCATAACTTGGCGGATCATCCTCAATATCAGGATATTCGAAAAAGGCTCTCAGCAGAACTGAACGATCATCTGAAGCGAACCGGGGATCCGCGAATGGAAGACCGTGATCCCTGGCAAAGTTATACTTATCACCAGATCGATGGCTTTGGAATGAAATACAACAAAAGTCTACCTCTCGATGAAGTGTGGCGGGCAAAACTGCGGCCAGGTAATTGATTTCGTTTCTCTCATGTCTCGTTCGATAATCCTATTGCTATTTCCGAATTCTGTCGTATGATTTTTTATGGTGTGGTTGCAAATACTGGAATGAGTGCCATGAACCAACATAACCGAAGGGAATTTTTTTAGCAACGACTATTCTGATTGACGATGAAGCATAATCGTATATGATTTTTTATCGATCCAGTTCTATAGGGATGTATCGATGTCTTTCATGATCCATTTAACATTAATTCTGTATTCAACCGCTCCATTGAATGTTTCATCCGAGTTGAATATAGAGTCCATCATCAATGCATTGCGGGAAAATGATTTCTCCAAAGCGGCTATCATGCTGCAAGAGTATCCCAATCCAGTAACGGTTGAAGAACAAAAGCAGTTTGAAACGTTTCTGAAACAACATTCCCCTCAAGGCAATTGGATCCCATTTTTAATCGCGCTTGCAGATAAGTTGGATGCAAATCCAGACTTTTTATTCTTTTTATCGCAAGCCATGTGGCGCTCAGGCGATATCGATGGGGCGATCGATATCAGCAGCAAAGCGATGGAGGCTGCACCGAAGGATGCTGATTTGATTTATAAATGCGCGGCGATTGCGCGAACCTTAAATAAAATAGAAATTGCGAAACGCCGAATTGAAACCGTTTTAGTAATCGATAAAAGCCATCCAGACGCTCTTTTTCTGCTCGGTAGTATCTATGCGGAAGAAGGAAAGAATAAACAAGCCAAATTGACTCTGCAATCTGTGCTTGCTACTCACCCCAAACATTTACGTTCGTTGTTTGAGTTGGGAAAGTTAGAAACACGATTGGGTAATGATAAAGAAGCCGTTGCTCATCTTGAAAAGGCGGTGGAGGTCTATCCATTCTTTCGTGAAGCCTACAGCGCTATGCGCACGCCATTATCCAGGTTAGGGAAAAAAGATGAATTTGAAAAAGTGCAGCAGCGACTGCTGCATATGCGCAAATGGAATCCTGACCAATACAAACAACTACGCTATCTCTATGAAAATGCATACAATTTATCCGAGCAGATGCGAACGGTCTTAGCGCAAGAACTTATTGCATTACAGAATTACGATCGGGCAAAACAATATCTATCCAATTTATATCAAGCCAATCAAATAAACGACCACCTAAAAATGCTGCTTGCCCAGATTCATTACAACCAAAAAGAATTTGACGATTGTTTGAAGATTCTAAATGATATTGATGATGATTCTATAAAAAATTCCGAGAATTATATAGGGATCAAAGGCTGGTCACTACTGGGTATTGGCGAAATATCCAAAAGCCAGGATATCTATCATCAGCACAAAGACCAGTTTGAAGATTCTCCGAATTTCAAAGCCTTGGGAGAAGCGTTGACGAATGTTGATAACGATGTGAGCCATAAGACCTCATCGAATCGCGCCTCAGTGAAAGATGGCTTTCAATTCGTAGAAATATCAAAACAAACAGGTTTGGATGCATTTGAACATAGAATGGGCCATAAGGATAAGCGGTGGATCATCGATGCGATGGGCTCAGGCGTTGCGGTCGCGGATTATGATAACGACGGCGATGATGATATTTATTTCGTAAACGGAAGACCAGCTCTCGATGAACCGGATCCCAAATGGTGCAATCGTTTGTTCCGCAATGATGACGGACAATTTGTCGATGTGACGGAAACTTCTGGAACCGGCGATAGAGGATGGGGGATGTGCGCGATTTTTGGGGATGTCAATAATGACGGCTGGCTGGATTTGTTTGTGGGCAACTACGGCCATAACACGTTTTATATCAACCAGGGCGATGGCACCTTTTCCAATCAAACGGATGAAGCCGGTTTGACTCACAATGGCTATGCAGCGGCGGCTGTGTTTGGAGATTTGGATTTGGATGGCGATCTTGATTTGTTTGTGGGAAATTACGTGAAATTCGACCCTATACAGCATGGAGATTTGCGTGACAATTATCACGGCATGGATGTAATGAAAGGACCGATGGGTTTAAAACATCAACATGATTTACTGTATTTCAATGATGGAACGGGAACATTTGTTGAGCGTTCGGAAGAAAGCGGTGTCAATGTTTCGGAAGGGCGGGCGATGGGCGCTGCCTTAGCCGATCTGGACCTGGATGGTGATTTAGATTTATATGTTTCCAACGATTCAACTTACAACCACTTGCTGCTGAACAAGGGAAACGGTGTATTTGAAGATTGCAGTTTTTTTTCAGGAGCCGCCGTCAATGAATCCGGACGTGAAGGGGCCAGCATGGGTGTCGCGACAGGTGATTACAACAACGATGGCCTTATGGATATTTACGTCACGGCCTATGAACAGGAATCGGATGTGTTATTTCACAATAAAGATGGAAGACAATTCGTCGATATGAGAGGACCGTTAAAATTGACTGCGCCCTCTCGCTGGCTAACCACATGGGGAACGGGTTTCTGTGATTTCGATTCCGATGGATTTTTGGATATTTATACGGTAAACGGGCATACCTATCCCCAAGTGGAAAAGTTAAAAAACGAACGCACCTATCCGCAAGGTGTTTCATTTTATAAGAACTATAATGGAAAATACTTTGATGTCGAGAACGTTCTCTTTAAGTCGAATGATACCCTTGCCGGCAGAGGAAGTGCCTTGCTCGATTACGATCGTGATGGTGATATGGATGTCGTGATTAACTGTATGGACGATTCGCCCAGGCTGTTGGAAAACAAGACATCTCAAGGAAATTGGCTACAGGTCAAATTAATCGGAACATCCGCCCAAACGTATGGCGTTCGAGTTGTGGCTCGAAGCGCAGACCGTCAATGGACTCGCAATGTGGATGGGGGATCCAGTTATTTATCACAAAACTCACCCATTTTGCATTTTGGATTTGGAAAGATTGAAAAAATTGATCGAATCACGGTATACTGGCTCCATCAACCACCCCAAACGTATAAAAATATTCAATTAAATCAAACCTTTGTCATCCAATACTGATTTTAAGTTGGAATAATAACAGAAAATTTACAAAAACACCTTTAATTTTACAATCTGGATATAAGAAACAGTTGTACTGGAAGAAAAACTCCAAAATACGTGTATTTAAGCGATTGAGAATTTCAGATGATGAATTAAAAAGGTGCTCCTGGCAACCTGGTTACAGTCAACTATAAAACTTTCTTATTGACAAACCCAACCACTTTACACATAATGAAAATGGTCATTAATGTATGATCCAATAAACTTGAGGAGGATTCTATGAAATACGAAAACATGCTTATAACATTTATCATGGTTTTTTGTCTTCTGTTGTCGCTGCCCTCTTGGTCAGACACCAACAATACAGGCAACAATCCCACGTTTTTAGTCGTACAAATCATTTCGAATGGCTGGCAATTACATGCCGACCAAGATGCGCCTGACTCGACGATTGACATCGGTGTGGACGTCGGTGCGGACGGGACGTATGAATATTGGATGTCTGAAGATCCCTCTATCGTACGAGAATCCAGAACCGATCAAGATGAGATTTTTGTCGATAATCTGACGACTCAATCCGGTTGGATGAATGTGATCATTGCGTTAGAACCGTACGCGGGTGAAACCGTCAAACTTCGTATTGTCGATAAAACTCCGGATGCGTATATCGCAATAAACTCCATTCGTCATAATAACGCCGATGGAGTTGTTGTGGCTAATAATGTTCCGAACGGTTGGTTTGAAGAGACACCTGCATTGAACGGATGGACGGTTGTGGAAGGAAGCGTAACTGCCGATCAACTGATCACACTGGATGAAGGATTTAATTTATCATCGAATAGTACCCAATTCTTCAACACGCAAATTGATGGCAACGCAACGATCGCTGTCATCGAGTCCGAGCCATTCGTGTTAAGCCAAATATCGAGTTTTGTCTACGGAACCTTTGCCGGTCCGGTATCGGCTTTTTTCGACAAACCTGGCGCTTGGTTGACCGATAACGGGCTTATGGTTTATGTGGACGTTGGAACCGAAACGGCCGATCCCGATGGGGAATACACTGAAGGGGTGGATGTTCCATTGAAAGGTGTCCTTTTTGACGATAGCGATGAGGATCGAATCACTCTCCAAGCCAACATTCTGAATACTTCAGGATTGGAAGGGCGCCGTGCTCAAGTGGTGGCGGTCGATAACGATCTTAATGACGGTATCGGACTTGACTGCATTCGCATGAACTACGACCCATCGATCATACGCAACGGAAACTTTGAAGAAGGCTTCGAAGATGATTTTCCACCAGGATTCATCGATGATCCCAACAACGCCCGCATTGCTATCAAACCATTAACCGATCACCCGTCCGGTGGCCTTCCTGGTTGGACTCAAATCAAAGATAGCGGAAGTTCAGATGGGGATTGGACATTTTTCGCTTGGCCCGGCGCAAACTTTTCTCGTGAAGGCCGCGTATGGGTCGCATCCGGTTCCACCCCCGGTCAATCGAACAACGACCGCGGAGTTCGTGAAAACACAGGAATCGAACTTCGCTCGGATGTCTTTGTGATCCAGCCGATCCCAGACCCTGCCAGTAGTGTGTTTACTTCATTTGAGATTGGGCAAACGGCTTACAAAGTGCAGCCTGATGCTCTCTTCAAAGATATCCAGCTTCAAGTCGATGTCAGTGGAAATGGTGAATTTGTCGATGAGGGAGACTTTGCCTACAAAGTTCGAGCTCAAGGCGGGGGTTGGAACCGTGAGCAATATGCAAACGGCGGTATTGATGAATGGAATTACCCTCCCTATCGTTTTTACCTCGAACCGGAACATCAAGGCTTAACCGCCCGTTTCCACATCGAAGATCGCATCACCAGCCAATGGGCATGGTTGGGTGTTGACGATTTCTATTTTTGGGATGGACAAACGGCTGCATTGGCTTTTGAAAACGCCGATTTTGAAATGGGTGACATGACTAACTGGGTAGAAGAACTCGAAGGCGGCAGTTTCGATACATGGTTGTCCGGAAATGAAGTCGCACAGGAAATGGGTTTACACAATTCCTTGAATGACCATATCTCATATATTGACGGTGATTTCTCTGCCGATTCTGCGAACTCTGGCGACGGTCCAACCGGTGTCTTGCAATCTATCCCGTTCACGATTCCTGTTGTTACTGGAACCCACATATTGAACTGGGAACTTCACTAACCATGTTATCCAAGAAACTTGTATCACATCTAAAAGCTCTTTCGCGGCTATAGCGAAGGGGCTTTTCTTTTTTTCGCCCGGCATAGCGTATCGACTAGGAGGAGAAAACTGGGATGATTCTGGGATAAGTATAGTCGAACTTGATTTCGTTCACTGAGGTATTGCTTTTGCATCCGAGTTCCGGCGGCCGTAAATGCTTGTATTTGTTTGACTTGAAAATCCCGGAATACCGATTCACACCACTTATCCAACAATTCGCCGATTTCAAACAACAATCTTTGATTATTTCTCCCTAAAATGGACTCTCTTCCGGTATCTTTTTTCCTCTTCGTTTTCGACTGTGATAGTGCCCCCATGCTACTTGATGATGCCATAGGAAAAGACTCGTTAAGCGTGGAACAACTTTTTGGCACACCCTCTGTAATAGCTTCTCTCCGATTATTTTGAAGAAAAGAGTTGAATTTTCAAACCAAGAATTATCGAGAATTATTAGAACGGCGATTCTCAATGAGAAACGGAAACAACTTGTTGAGATTTTCTGAGATAGGCTTCAAATGGATCGTGGCCCAGGCAGACCGAGTTCTTGTCTATCTTTGTCGAATCATACCGGCTAATGTAATATATGAACGAATACCAAATTATATCCTAAGGAAAAAGCGAAAAATCGAGATCATACATAAAAAAATTGAGCAAGGCGAAATAATAATTAAATGAGTTCAACAATCAACCGCCGTGGATTTCTTACCACGATCGCACTATCATCGATGGCCGCATGTGCATCAACTCGGTCGTTAATCCAAAACCGACAATGTACAAATCATCCAAACCGGTTCTTTTTCACAACCCAGGGCAAGACGGCGATGATGAACGCCGACGGAAGCGGTTTGCGTTATTTCGAGTTCAATGAGCCTAAACAAGAGACTTGGCAACCTTCGGCCTTCTTTTCCGATGGACGTCGGATTCTATTCTTAAGCATGGAAAAACGGCTGGACGGCCCTGGAAAGCCCTTCAACGAGTACTACCATAAAACGCCCACCCATATCTGGATTCATGATCTTGATAGTGGATCGTTAACCGAAATCGCCACCAAAAACCGGATGGCGCCTTTCTATACGCCTCAAATACTGATCGAAGATGAGCGTATTCTCATGCAAGTGGTACGCGACAATGCAGCCCAGACATTCAGCATGAATCTGGACGGATCGGAAGTACGGGAATTCACCAAAGCGGGTGAAGGGATGCCTTATGGAATGAACCTTAGCCCGGATAACATGCGGGTAGCCTATCATCTCGCCAGCCCGAAAGGCTATCAGGTTTGGACGAGCAATGTTGAAGGAGGCGACCGAACCTTAGTCGCGGGGCATCCCGACCACCTTTATTTCTGTCCTCAATGGTCTCCAGATGGCCAGTGGCTGGCGTTTCAGGATTGCCAATTCCATAATGATCCAGGACATGACTGGTCGGATTTATATCTCTGTCGCCCAGACGGATCAGAACAACGCCTTTTGACTAATAATCAGTCTTTGTGGTTCGGGGCCACCTATGGATATCCCGGTAATCGCAGCGGCGGCTCCAATGTCCCGGTCTGGACGCGTGATGGTGAAATTCTATGCTCTCACCGTTTGCCCGGTTCCAAGGTTGCTTGGGAATTTCAGGCGAAACGCCCCGATGTAGACCATTTTAACCGTGATTACAAACCGGAACGATCGTGTGGAGGAACGGAAATCTGTCGGATTAACCCCCTCGACGGATCAATAACAAAAATAACCCACTCCAATCCGCCTGTGTGGGATTTCAGGCAGAGCGAGTCGCCCGATGGGAAACAAATCATCTTCTGCCGCGCGAAAACGGGTGAGTCTCCCGCCATTTGGGTTGCCGACTCAGATGGGCGGAATCCCCGTATTCTGACCAAAGGCCTGAATGACCTGGGCGCCGATCATCCACAGTGGATTCCGCAGATTACCAAGGTTTAAGTGTCGGTTTTATTTTTTTGAGAACCACTGGATAAGAAATCCCAGATTTTATTCAGCAAAATTGGGGATGAGAAGATCCTCCATTCGATACAATTTTCAAACGCCATCAGCCTATAAGCTGATTCCAATCAAAAAAGCACCGAATCCACATTCCTCATTGTCAATCTGGTGAATATCTGCTGGAATAATGATAAAACAATGATCCAACTAATCGAAAATCAAGGGTTTCTAATTCGGCTTAGTTTTTAGACCCAACGTGTTCCTGCCGCAGCGGATTAAAGTCGAATGACTCCCGTTCATTGCTCTAAACTCCATCCTTGGCATCGATCAAGAGATTTTGAGCGGTTCTCCACACGGACGTCAAGAGTTTCAGCGCAGAGATGCTTACTCGAGTCTCCACGACAAATTCGTACGATGATAGAAAATGAACTTGCCGGACTCCTCACCCACGATCAGATCGGGACCGCCTGGATTTCCAAAATCCGCGACGGCCGGTCCGCACGAGTGTTGCCCAAGAAAGATCGGTTGCCCTTTGTGCCGAAATAGTTCGGGAAACTTGAATCGGGGCGCCCGATTTGTTCCCACGTTACGTAAAAACAAAACAGCGGCTCCAGGCAATCCCAGTGACTGCGGTAGACCTGTCTCCGGATTCGGGACCGAACCGTGCCGGGGCGTTCCCACCAGAAGGTCGAAAAGACCGTCCCCATCCCAGTCCACGAGATTGATCTTCAGCCGGCCCGTGCCACCGGCCGACAAGAAATTGGCCTGGATCACGGAATCGTCGTCCAGGCGCAGTTTGCCTCCATCGGCGAGATTGTAATCGTCAACCTGCCAATAGAGATGAAATGAATCATCGCCATCGAGAGCGACGTAGGCGTTCCGGCCATCAAGTTTGGCCAGACCGGGTTTTACGCGCCACGTACCGTGAAGTTCCAGACCATCGAAATAAAGAGGATGACCGAAATCCAAAACCTGGTTCGTTGGCGTTCCTCGATTCAGGTAGACCGTGTGCTGCGCTGTGCTGTCGCTCATGATGATGTCGAGAAGACCGTCATCGTTCCAATCCGCGACCGTGGGACACGTATACCCCCAACGCGCTTCAGGCGGTCCTTGAATATCCATCCGATAGCCGGGTTGAATATGGATGACGCGTCCGCCAGCCCGCAGGGGCACACCCATTTCGAAGGCCGGTCTCTTGTTATTCCCTTTGTTTTCGAGAAAGAGAACCAAGCCATCGGAGTTCCCCGAAACGATGTCCATATCGCCGTCATCATCCCAATCCACGACATTCGGTACAGGAAGAGAACCGCCATAGAGTTTCGCATCCTGGACGAGAACGGGGACCGGATCCGCATAGATTGGATTGCCTTGTTTCGTAAACGTATTCATGAAGCGATAATAGTAAAGCGCGCCTTCTCCCCCAGCGATCAAATCGGAGCAATGCGTTTTTGGATTCGGGTAGGCGGCCGGACCGGGATTGACAACAGGATGACGGTGGGCGTTTCCATCTTCTCTATTGATGAGGCGGCGCAGTTCAAACACAGCGCCAGTGGCTACGGTATTGCGATAGTAATGCAGCCCACCATAGTGTGAGCCTGTGACGATGTCTCGATTGTAGCCCTGGCCCAGATTCACGATAGTTAGTGAATTGTAGGTGTTCCGGACGTCTTTCTTGGTTTGGGAAACTCGCCGCGACGATTTGGCCGGTCTCTTCAGAAGACCGGGTAATGACACGGCGTAAAGAGACCGGTACGGAAATCCTCCGCGCCAGATCCCCGCGCCATCGAACGGACGATAACGCGAGTCCCGGCCACTGAAATCGGTTGGACGGGAAGCCACACCGTCTCCAATTCCGAGCAGAATTTCCATGCTGCCATCTGGATTCGGCAGCATCGCTACTTCGCTCGGATTTCTCGGGAGTTCCGGAAGCGGCATACGTTCCTTTTCCGCGAACGAATGATTCCCAGAGTCATACACGGTATGCACGAGTTCGGATCCGCTCAACCACACACCGTGAATGACATCGTCGTCCATTTGGAAGACGGTTCCAGGTCTAGTGAATTCCGTCTTGACACGAATGGGAGCGCCGAAAACCGGAGTGCCGTTCCCAGTCGTGGAAACCCACGGAAAGAGATAGTAATGACTGAAACGGCCCTTTTTCGTTTGATACCAACCCCGGCCGTTCACAAAAAGATCCGGTTGCTCGGAGCCGAACACAAAAGCCGCTCCCACGGGATTCTGCGAAATCGCGGGCGCAAGTGGACCGAGACCATCACGAGTACCAACGGGAATTGGCTGCCCGCTGATTAGCGCAGAGGCATTCTCTTCATTCCCAGCGATCGACTCGACCGGCGAGAGAGCGAACACGGCGGTCACTGTCATGCATACAAGTGAAATAACTCGTTTATCGTTGAACATTTAGACTCCTAACTCAGAAAGATGAAATATGACGTGTGGTGCCACACTGTCCTATATGTGAAGCATCCATGTCTCGACGGCGGATCCCGATCTATACGGTAGCAGCGTTTCCCAGTCCATCCCCTTCTCTACATCAGTGAGATTCATTATTATTTTCGTTGAGTATGGATGATTTTAGATAGGCGCACAAGACAAAGATCAGAGAAACAATCGTTCATAACTTCTGTTTATAATGTATGTTCGAGTTTTTTGACCCTACGTGCAAAAAGCCTCCAATAAGGCTATTAAGACGTATCCGAAATAAGTAAACCACAGAAAGCGCATTACGTCTTCAATGAATGAATATGCAGTAGGATTTTCCACTGTCGAAATTACTCCCCCTACCGGTACTCCCATCGGGGGTAATTTTAGAAGTGATTATGCTTCGCGTGGTATCTGTATGCCGTTGTTTGCGCAGGCGATGGTCGTACAGAACTCGACCGCTACCGTGGCCATCGTCTCGGCGGATCTTCTGGTGGTTACGAAAAGCATGGTCGCGGAGATCCGCCGCATGGTTTGTGCCCAATGTGGTTTGCGCACTAATTCTATTCTGATCGCGGCCACTCATACACATAGTGGTCCGTCTACAATGGAGTTAATAGACGGCTGTATGGCTTCAAAAGAGGTGATCGATCAATTAAACCGGCGCATCGCCAAAACAGTCATAGAAGCCCTGCACCGGGTACAGCCCGCGGAGATCAAGGTTGGAGTCTTCAACGAAGCGCGGCTTTGTTTCAATCGCCGGATTCGGATGAAGGATGGATCCGTGCGGATGAATTGGGAACGGCTGGATCCCTCCGGTATCGACGAGGCTCTAGGACCGGTTGATCCCCAAGGACTATTGATCACGGTTCACCGTGACGATCGATTAGTCGGAATGTTAGTAAACTATGCGCTGCATCCGGCTGTTCTGGCAGGTGCGAACTGGGACATCGGACCGGATTGGCCGGGGTATCTGCGGGAAACTCTGGTAAGCCGCCTCGGCTATGATATCCCTATTATGTATATCAACGGCGCTCAAGGCAATATCAACCATTTGGACGCCTGGAATACTAAGCAAGAGCGTGGTTTCAAAGAGGCCCAGCGAATAGGGTATACACTGGCCGACACTGTAATTTCCACCCTGCGTGAATTGACCGATGTAACCGGGCCGCTAGCGATCTCGAATGAAAAATGTATCGTTCCCCGCCGCTCAGTCGATCCACAAACTGTGTCGGCTGCACGAAAACGTCTCGAAGTGCAAGGCGAATTGATTGCAGCCGGTCAGGAAGATGGTATGCCCTCCTGGTTTTTCGACCGGGAACTGATCGATCATGCCGGGAAGCAGAATCAGCCTGTGGAGACCGAAGTGCAGACGATTCGTCTCGGCGCCATCGCTTTCGTGGCTTTACCGGGCGAGTTCTTCGTGGAATGGGGACTCCAACTCAAAAGCAAATCCCCGGCAGCCTTCACGATCCCAGTGGGCTTGGCGAATGACGCGATCGGTTACGTTCCCGTGCCAGGTGTACTTGAGCAGGGCGGCTATGAGGGAATGACTTGGCGATACAACCAGTTGGCGTTGACCGCCGGTGAGCAAATATTGAACTGCGCTCTGAAACAACTATACGTTCTATTTGACGAATAGGCGTCAACCGCAATGAACTTGACGGGTTCCTCAAATACAACTTATCATTTGAGATAAAAGAGTCTGCCAAGCAGCCAAGAAAGGTTGAATCGCGCCAGCAGGATATCCCGCTGGTTATTCGGTTAGAGGAGGATGGTCATGCCAGCGGGAACCGCACTGAAATTGACCCGATCTCAACAATTGCTCCAGAAAGCCGAGATCGTGATCCCGTCCCAAACCCAATGTTTCAGCAAGGGGCCATCCCAATTTATAAAAGGAGTCTCACCGCATTTTCTAGCACGGGGATCAGGCAGCCGTGTCCAGGATGTGGACGGCAACGAATACATCGACTTTATTAGTGCCCTCGGGCCGATCACTCTGGGGTATAACCATCCCACAATCACGCAGGCCATTCGGCGGCACCTCGATGAGGGCGTACTTTTTTCCTTGCCGCACTCCCTGGAAGTGGAGGTGGCGGAGCAGTTGGTGGAATGCATTCCCTGTGCCGAAATGGTAAGGTTCACAAAAACCGGCTCGGAGGCTGCTTCCGCCGCAGTCCGGATCGCACGGGCTTTCACCGGGCGGGATTTGATCGTCCAGAGCGGCTATCATGGTTGGCATGATTGGTATGCTGTGACCAAATCTCAACGGAACCGTGGTATTCCCGAATTTCATCATCATCTCATCGCTCCGTTTTCTTATAACGATGCCGACGGCCTGCAAAACCTTCTGGAGCAGCATAAAGGCCGGGTCGCTGCAGTTTTGATCGAACCGAGTCTCCTCGGGCCGCCAAATCCAGGATTTCTCGATCGATGTCAAACCTTGGCTCACGAATACGGTGCGCTGCTGGTTTTTGATGAAGTGGTCACCGGGTTTCGTCTGGCTTTGGCTGGCGCGCAGGAAATGTTCGGTGTGGTTCCCGATCTGGCTATCTTTGGAAAAGGGATGGCGAACGGGATGCCTCTTTCAGCGGTCATGGGGCGTACGGATATTATGAAATCCTGCGATGACATTTTTTATTCGAGTACATTCGGCGGAGAAATCCTTTCCCTCGCCGCGTGCAAAGCCACCATCGAGGTCTACCGATCGGAACCCGTTATCGCTCATATTGCTGCGGTGGGAGCCAAACTGCTTCGAGGATGCCGGGCGCTGATCGAAACCCACAATCTAGTGGGGAATATGGACATTACCGGTTTTGACAGCCGGTCTCTGTTTCTGTTTCGTGCTCCGCAACCAGAGACCGGTCTCCTTCTAAAAAGCCTGTTTCACCAGGAAGTCATTCGCCGCGGTATTCTTTGCAATGGATATCACAATATCTCCTATGCCCATTCGGATGAGGATATCGACCAAACGCTGGAAGTATACAACAAGGCATTTGAAATTCTCTCCAAAGCCACTCAGAGCGGGACGGTGGAAGAGCGCCTGGAAGGACCTCCCATGGAAGACGTTTTCCGTCCCGTTCAGTAAGAGAACAAGAACAATAGAGAGTCGTTTAGGAAACTCATGCAGTACAAAGGTGGAATTGAATATGACTCATAATAGTAGACAACTTTTTTGCCTGGATGGAAAAATCGCACTGGTCACTGGGGGTGCCGGATTGTATGGAAAACCCATCTCACGAGCGCTCGCGGAGGCCGGGGCTACTGTGATTGTCGCCTCACGGAATCGGGAGCGCTGTGAAGAATTCGCCGCGCAATTACGGGAAGAGAATTTATCATGCGCAGCAGAACAATTCGATATGGATGAGGAGTCCTCGATCCAACGTCTCAACGATCGAATTGTTGAAGCGCATGGCGGTGTGGATATTCTTCTGAACAACGCAGTCGCACGTCCAATGGACAGTTATGAGGAAGGAACGCCGGAGCAGTGGGCGGATTCCCTTCGTGTGAATATTACAGGTATTCATTTATGCACAAAGGTTTTTTCGGCTGGAATGATCGAACGCGGGCGAGGCTCTATTGTGAATATCGGTTCGATTTATGGCGTTTTTGGCCCTGATTTCAGAATTTACGAAGGCGAATCGTTTACGTGCCCTCCGGATTATGCTTGTCACAAAGGCGCGATGATTGCTTATACGAAATATTGCGCTACCCGCTTTGTCTCGCACGGTGTGCGGGTCAATTGTATCAGTCCAGGTGGATACCTTGCCGGGCAGGCGGACGATTTCCTTGCCCGCTACAACGCACGCATTCCGATGGGCCGAATGGCGCATGACGAGGACATCGCCGGGCCGGTTGTCTTTCTGGCGTCGGAAGCTTCCCGCTACATCACGGGAATCAATCTTATCGTCGATGGGGGGTTGTCCGCTTGGTAAAACGCACCCAGTTTGGAACTTCCCGTATCATATATATAAACAATTCACCTCTTTCCATGCCGGTCGAGCTTGCCTTCCCGGCACGGTGTGTGATATAGGTTATTCTGTGACTGCGAATAAGAGAAAAGTCTTGTTTTGAGCGGAAGACTAAATTAGCCAAACTGAGAAAGCGGAACTGATACATGCCCCAAATCGGCCACCTGGACTCTCTGGACCTGCTTTTGATGCTTCTCTACGCAGTGGGCGTAATGGGCCTGGGGTTGTGGGTTTCCAGAAGTCAAACCACAACGGAAGAGTATTTTCTGGCAGGCCGGCGGATTAATTTCCTGATTGCCGGTATTTCCGTGGTCGCTTCACTGATCAGCACGGTCAGCTACTTAGCGCTTCCTGGGGAGATGATTAAAAAAGGTCCGGGGTGGCTGTTTGTCGTGCTTCACATTCCGGTATCATTTATTGTCGTGGGATACTTTGTGATCCCGCGAATTATGGCTCGCCGTGTTACGACTGGATACGAACTCCTGGAAGCGCATTTCGGGCGGGGGATTCGTCAGACCACCTCCGTGATGTTTATTCTCTCCCGGATATTCTGGATGGGACTGGTGATCTACACATGCAGTTTTGCCGTCGCTTCCGTTTCGGGGATACCGCTGCGGTATATTCTGATCGGAGTGGGTGGAATCGGCACACTGTATACGGTTATGGGCGGAATTCGAGCGGTGCTGATTACCGATGCCGTCCAGTTTGTCATTCTTTTCGGGGGCGCGCTGTTTACGATCGCGCTCGTAACGGTTCATTGCGGCGGATTCGCAGGCTGGTGGCCGGACTGGACTTCTCCAGCGTTGCAGAATTTGAATTGGGACCGGATTAAAATCTTTTCATTAAATCCCTTCGACCGGCTTACCGTGTTCAGCACTGCCCTGTACGCAGCTTCTTTTTGGATCTGCACATCCACATCAGACCAAGTTGTCATTCAACGCTTCCTATGCACAAAAAACGAACGCGCAGCGCGGCGAATGTTTGGCGTCTCCCTAATCGGGGATATGCTGACGATTCTCACCATGGGCCTGACGGGGATCGCTTTGCTTGGTTTCTTTTTACGCTTCCCAGAGCGACTGCCCGACACGGGGCTGATGTTGACCGAACAGGCCGATAAACTCTTTCCCTACTTCATCGCAGAATACCTGCCCACTGGAGTATCCGGGCTGGTTATCGCAGCGCTTCTTGCGGCGGCTATGTCCAGTCTCGATTCAGGCATCAGCTCCATCGGTACGGTGCTGATGACCGATTTCTCGGATACATTCGCGCGCGGCTGTGACAGTGAGAGGGCAAAATTGCGGCGGGCCAAGCGAATCTGTTTGGTCGTTGGGATTGTCGCCATCGCGCTGAGTATGGTTGTCCCCCTGATACCCGGAGTCAATATTCTGGAGATCGCCGTGCGGATCGGATCGATTTTTGTGCCGCCTCTTTTTGTTGTTTTTGCGCTGGCGTTTTTTGTGAAATTCAGCACACGCAGCGGGGCATGGACGGCGATTGCTTTCAGTCTGCTATGCAGTCTTGCGATGACGTATTGGCAACAGATTTACACATGGATTTTCGGAACGGCTTCCGATTTTTCCATTGTGTTGATTATGCCGCTAGCATCCTTGTTCGGCTTTGTTGCGGGAGTGATCGTGAGTTGGTTCACTCGCTCTAATGCACAAACTCAATCGTAAGGGAACAGAAAATAGGCCGGACATTCCACCCCAGCTAGGATATTTATATTCACCGAACCGATCCCTGAACTTATTGTTCATACGACTTAAAGATCGAAAGAATTTTTTCGTAATATTGTCCCAACCCGACCACATCCGCTCCCATGCTAAGGAAACGGTAGCCCATCTCAATCAGCGGCTCTAGGGTATCCGGTGTGGCAGGTGTCCCGGCGAATTTACCGTTGCGCTGTGCGACTTGCGCCACGCGCTTCCTCGCTTCAAGAACCTTCGGATGGTTGAATTCTCCAGGTGCGCCTATCGCGTGACTGAAATCTCCCGGCCCGAAAAACAGGATGTCGATTCCTTCGATTTGAGCGATCGCCTCGATCTCTTCCATGGGTTCCGGATCTTCAATTTGAGCGATCACAAACCGCTGTAGGTTGGAATCGCGCAGCAAATCTTTAAGCGGCACACGGCAGTACGCGCTGGTAGTCGTCCCGTCGTCCAGGGGTCTGCGGCCGATGGGATGGAAGCGGCTGAATCGTACAATCTCTTTCGCATCGGTCTCGCTCATCACATGAGGTGCCATGATCCCCGTCGCATCCATTTCCAGCGGATAGACGAGATCGCTGTAACTACCCCGTTTCACCCGAACCATGGTGTCGCAATCGTGCAGTTTACCGGCCCGGACACAGTTTTCGATGCACTGCAGTGAGTTCGGGATGTGTTCCATATCCAGCCAAAGGCAGTCGAATCCTGACATGGCGGCGATTTCGGCTGCACGCACGTCATCAAGGTTCAGTTTGATCGTTTTAGCAATCTTTCCTTCCCGAAGTTTCTTTAAGACACGGCTCGGACGCATTTGAATCATTTTAAAACCTCAATATCGATCTCGGATAGTACGACACGCTTTCCATGTTGTTCCCTGCTGCGGATTCCGGAAATAATTATTTGCATCTGTTCGATCGTCTCTTCAAAAGGGAATGGCCGGTTCCCTGTTCGCAAATAGTCCACGAAGTCCATCAGCTGAGCCTTGAAAGCATAGAACGTATCCTCGAATTTCGCGGATACAGATCCTTTGGTTCCATGGAGATTAAGGTATCCAAACCCTCCCAACATATCGGCGATCGACGCCAGCACAACATTCGTCCCGCACGTATGACGGAGGTGAACGATGTTCGCGGTTTCCGTGCCCGTGTTCGTAACGGATTCCCATCCACCGGCGGGGAGAAATGGATAGACTCCTTCCAGTGCGTGGATTCCATACCGCTCCCAACTTTTTGCCGTCGTCATCGTAATCAAACAGAGTTTTCCGACTTCTCCCAACCGCTCATCCAGCGCCGCGTATTCCTTGCAATAGCGCATGCAGCTGGAAGAGAGAAACGCTCTGCCTTCCCGGTACCAGCGGACAAACTCTCGCAGATGATCCGCGCGGTCTGTCAGGGGTTTGTCGATAAAGACCGGCAGGTCGGCATCGATAAAAGGCCGCGCCCGTTCAAAGTGTTCCCAGCCCTTGTCGGTCGGGATAATGACCGCGTCCACTTCGCCGATAACGTCTTCAGGACGTTCGACGACGTGAGTAATTTTGGCTGCTTGGGCGACCTGTTCGGCGTCGGCGGGAATATCGCACCAAATATGAGTAACCTGAACCCCTTCAATACCGATCTCCTTCGGAGGCTGGGCGTTCAGATACTGGGGAATAACTGGATAGGGGCACTTGGCCATAACGTCCGGATCAAAGCCATTGAAAATGGCGCTCCAACTATAAGGATGACCGTTACTCTCCACCATACCCACCACAGCCAGTTTGATATGATGAGGATCTTTAACCAATGCCATCGTTCCGCTCTTTTCTCGTATTATTTGGTGTCATTAAGAGGATAATTTTGGCGCCGAATCCAGGCAAGGCGCCTGGGCTGTCACACTATACCCGTCTTAATCCCTGTCCAGATTGTAACATCTCAAGCGCGGTACAGATCGCCTTCTGTGTCTGATAAGCCTCTTGCAGACTGCAAACCGGAGGGTGTTTCCCCGCCAATGTATCCAGAAAACTGTTGGCCTGTTTTGCAAACCACATGTCACGGTCAAACGGCGGCAGTGTGATCTCATTCCACGGTCCCTCTGTTTCGTCACTCCAGCGCCAGCGATTCTCGTGCAGTTCGGCCCGCAGCATACCGCGTTCACAGATCAAAGTAAGTGTGTATTCGGATTGGGGCTGATACTGATTCAAACTGTATGATGCTAAAACCTCACCGTGGCGCGCCAGCACATGAATTGTGTCTTCGACTTCAACCATTTCCAGAGATTGGTGTTGACCGTCCGCCGCAATCCGCTCGGTGGGGCCTACAAACCACTCCCCCATATTGAGGTGATGTGACAGAGCATCCTGAAGCGCGCCGCCGCCCGTAGTGTGTCGGGAATAATAGGTGTCTTTGTAAGCGGGCCGGTAATAGGGGAAATTCTGACCGCTCACGGAAACGAGTTCCAGGGGCTTTCCGAACTTGCCGGATTGAAACAACTCGCGCATCTGTTCGTACAGTGGATGATGCCGGTAATTGTAGGCGGCTGCGGCCACGAGGCCACGGTCTCGGACCTTACAGATCAGTTCCTCGATCCCCTCCAGGGAGGTCGATAATGGTTTCTCGATCAACATGGCGATGTGGGCGTCGGCCAGCAGGTGGGCGGTCTGGATATGACGATCGGCCGGAACGGCGACCACTGCCGCATCCCAATCCTCCGCAAACGCATCTTCAATATGACTGAATGAATCGACAACGCCGTAGCGGTCCGCAACTTCGGAACGCCGGTTGGGTTCGATCTCGACAAGTCCGGCGGTCACATGCTCCATGTTCAAAAAACACCGCAAGTGTCGTTCACCGATCGAACCTGCTCCGATAACTAAAACGCGTATCATATCGTTCACCTCTGCACACTTTGGAAGAAACGTACTGTAGCCGTCAAGTTCGAATAGGACTACCAACTATCAATAAAAAAAGTGATTAAGAGTAAACTTATTTTAAAATCGGTCCTCGATTTCAGTATTGATCTCCACTCCAACAAAGTTTTACACTTGAGGTGGGATGGAGATCAACTTATGAACATGATCCATCATCAAATTGCCTTCTTCAATTTGACATTCCTTCTGTCTTACCAATTCTCGAAACTACTCTCTCATGTACTGCCTCAATTCACCAAACAATTTCTTCTTTCGATACTTGGGGATGAACACCACATGATATTTGCAATCCCAACAATTATGCGTTAAAATCGAATATGTCATTTTAACCTCCTTCTTCTTGAACTTTGAGCGGTTCACAAGAAAGAGCGTTCCTTATTTTCCTGGAATTCTCAAACTCTGGGACTCCCCCGGCAAAGCCGGGGATTTACTTTTTTTTAATTAGGTTGACACGCACACACCAATTGTCGTAGATTCACTCAGATAGGGCTTCCAGGCGAGCTCGCAGGCAATTCTCCGGTTCTCCTGCCAAGCGGCGGGAAGCGTAGGACAGGCGGTCGGGGGTCGGCTATGCCAGGTCAGAGGAAAACCAACAGAAGGTCGGGTTCGGGTCGACAGACTGCCCGCACAGAGACCCCGCCGGCTCTGGCGGCTTTCTCACCGGCGGTGGCCGGGTGGTTCCGGAAGGCTTTCGCCGCGCCGTCGCCCGCGCAGGTCAAGGCGTGGCCCGCGATTCGGCGCGGCGACAGCACGCTGCTTCTGGCTCCAACTGGATCCGGCAAGACCTTGGCTGCGTTTCTGTGCGCTATCGACAACTTGTGGCGCCAGGCCGACAAGCGCGACTTGCCCGAGGGCATTCAGGTTCTCTATATCAGCCCCCTGAAGGCACTGGGAAACGATATTCACAAGAACTTGCTCGAGCCGCTCGAGGGCATTCGCAAGCGGACAAGAAAGCGGAACCTGCCGGAGATCCGCGTCGCCGTTCGCACTGGCGACACGACCCAGAGCGAACGCGCGAAGATGATTCGGCGTCCGCCCCACATTCTCATCACAACCCCCGAGTTGAAGTGTACCCCATTGTCAAGACAAATTTTCACCTATTTTAAGGTAGGTTAC
>CAZSIZ010000062.1:0-23574 GCA_964606645.1 uncultured bacterium | reverse complement strand
ATCCTAGCCGCGCTTGCCGGGGGAACGCTGGCAGTGGTCGGGGCGTCGTTTCAAGTGATTCTTCACAATCCCCTCGCCGAACCTTACACCCTGGGAGTCACCGGCGGCTCGGCCATCGGGGCGGTCATCGCAATCGTCTTTCCCTCGCTCTATCTGTCGTGGGGTGTCTTCACGACGACGCAAGTCTTTTCCCTGATCGGCGCGTTCGCCGTGCTTGCGCTGGTTTATACGATTGCCCGGCGTCCGGAAGGCATCGCCGTTTACACGCTGCTGCTGGCGGGCGTGACGCTCTCGATCGTGTCGGCAGGCGCGATTCTCTTCATGCGCTATCTCGTCAGCCCCGATTATCTGGTGCGAATGGACCGCTGGCTGATGGGCGGCTTGGACGTAACCGGCTTCCAGGAGTTGGCCGGACTCTTCCCCTTATGGCTGCCGGGTATAGGCGTATTGTTCTCCTGCATGGTGGAACTCAACCATTTGTCGCTAGGTGAGGAACTGGCTTCCGGGCATGGGGTGGATGTGGGAAGCGTTCAGAAGCGGGTGTTTTTAGGCGGCGGGCTGGCGACGGCGGCCGTGGTCTCCGTTTCGGGACCGATCGGCTTCGTGGGTTTGATCGTGCCTCACGCGGTTCGCCGGTTGAGCGGCTTCGATCACCGCGTCGTGCTGCCCGGCTCGTTTTTTCTGGGGGGCGCGTTTCTAGCCGTTTGCGACACGGTCGCGCGAACGATCCTCTCCCCGGCAGAGATTCCCGTTGGGATTATCACGGCGTTGGTAGGCGGCCCGCTCTTTATCCGAATCCTCCTCCGCCGCCGCTGATTTTAACGCCTTCCAACGCTTCTCACGCATAGAATTCCTAGCACATTTTTGATAAGATCGATCGGAACGAACCGGCCGGTGAAACGGCTATTACGCTTAACGATATTATTGGCAGGTGAGGTTTTCCATGATCGCTCGTCTATTTCCGATGTTTGTCATTGTTCTTTTAAGCGAGTTAACTTCCGTTCCGCTTTCCCTATCCGCAGAAAATCCCGACTTTTACTCGGAGGCGACCGCGCTTCGTAAGGCCGTTGTCCATTTGTCGGAGACTTATGGGGAGGACTATCCACGCGGGAGCGAATTTCTTTCCCGATTGGATGCGCTGGAGCGGAATAAGGCAAAGGAACGTTCGGTGCTTCATTCCATCCGTCGGCAAGCGCTGGTCGAATGCAATCCGCTTCTGGATTTCAACGAACTGCTGTTTATCCGCCGCAAACAGTTGATGGGCGGATCGCATTACGCCTACACCGAAGCCGTCAGCTGGGCACGCGACCGCGAGCGGTATTTCAATCCGTCCTCGGCTTTATGCGCCGTTTCGATCCATAAACAAAGTGTAAAACCGCGCGTGCTTTTCGATTCCCCGAAAGGCGTCATCCGCGACCCGGACGTCCATTGGGATGGCGCGAAAGTGCTTTACTCGCATAAAAAAAGTTTGAATGGGGATGATTATCATCTCTACGAAATGAATCTGACGACCGGCGATATCCGTCCATTGACGACCGATAAAGGATTCGCCGATTACGAGGCCTGTTACCTTCCTGACGGTGGGATCGCGTTCAACTCCACCCGCTGCGTTCAGACCGTTCCCTGTTGGAAAACACCCGTCTCGAACCTGTACGCGATGGACGGGGATGGAAACGGCATCCACCGCATTTCGGTCAACCAGGTTCACGATAATTTCCCCACCGTTCTCAACGACGGACGCCTGATCTACACCCGCTGGGAATACAACGACCGGGGCCAGCTGTGGCTCCAAGGCCTGTTCACCATGAATCCCGACGGGACCGGCAGCACGTCCTACTACGGAAATAATTCCTGGTGGCCGGTGACGATGATCCACGCCCGCGCAATTCCCGGCTCCTCCAAAATCGCCGCCACACTCTGTGGCCATCACACGGACCAGAGCGGCGAAATCGGAATCTTCGACGTCAGCCGGGGAAATGAAGAGGCGGAAGGATGCGTCCATCTCTGGCCCCCGCGCCCAATCGAACCGATCCACGTCGAGACCTACACGCGCAACTTGAAAACCCGCTACCAATACCCCTATCCCCTGTCCGAACATTTTCTGCTGGTATCGTGTTTACCGGAGGGAAGGCAGCGGTATGGCATCTATCTGATCGATACATTCGGAAATCAAGTGTTGATTCACGAAGACGATTCGCAGCATTGCAGTTCACCGATGCCCCTTCGTTCCCGCCCGCGCCCGCCAATGATCCCTTCCAGCGTGCAGTACGAAGAAGACGAAGGAATCGTCTATCTGGCGGATATCTATCAAGGTCCTGGACTCGCCGGGATTCCGAGAGGGGCGGTCAAAGCGCTGCGTATCGTCGAAATCGTATTCCGTCCGTTTGGGTCGATCGAGAGCGGTTTGGTCGAAAGTGGTCCGGGTGGTCGCGGGGGACTCTTTCCACCGATGGGCCTGAACAGTTCGTGGGATGCGAAGCGGGTGGTCGGCATTGTTCCCGTGGAGCCGGATGGTTCCGCCGCTTTCTCGGTTCCGGCGAACGCGGCGATCTCGCTTCAACCACTCGACGAAAACGGCAAAGCGCTTCAGCTGATGCGCAGCTGGATGACCGTGATGCCAGGTGAAACCGTCTCCTGTGTGGGATGCCACGAGTCGAAACGGGAAACTCCCAGAGTCCGTGGCCGCTCCGTCATAGGGAAGCCTCCCTGCAAACCGAAACCGTGGTTAGTCAGCGATCGACCAATAACGTTTCATCAGGACATTCAGCCCATACTCGACCGGCATTGCGTTTCGTGTCACCACCAGGATCATCCTACCGGGATCGATCTGCGGGGGGATAAAACCGACGCGTTCAGCCTCGGTTACGAACATCTCATCCGGTATGTCAAAACGCCTGGATCTCAGGATGTACCCGGTATGATCCCACCGAAAACGTTCGGGGCCATCGCCAGCCCGCTGATCGAGTTGCTGGAACAAGATCATCACGGCATCCAACTCAGCGTGGATGAGATGGACCGGCTGATTACCTGGATCGATCTCAACACAAACTACTACGGTAGTTATGCCTTAACCCGTCCCTACGCGCCTTTAGGTCGTTGCGTGATTTCAAACACGAAGCCGTTATGGGATGTGCTGGAAAAGCCGTGTGCGAAATGCCATCGAACGGGATTTCATTGGGGCACGGTGAATGGCGAATACGACACTCAGTATTCGGTTCTGCTCAATCTCACCCATCCCGAACAGAGCCGTCTGTTGCGCACGGCGCTGGCCAAGGATGCCGGTGGATTGGAATTATGCAAGGAGACGGTGTTCGACACGGCAGACCATCCCCGCTACCAAGCGGCGCTTCGAGTAATTCAAGGTTGGTCGCAGGAACTGCGAGAAAATCCGCGTGAAGATATGCCAGGCGCGAAACCCGCGCCTGAATACGACGTTTGGCAGAAAATGCGGGAACGCTCAGACCAAATCGAATCAAGCAGCCGCACCGAATTAGCGAACAAATTGTAGCGCAGGCTTCCAGCCTGCATTATTACTTCACAGCGAAGAATTCCAGCCAACTTTCCTTTACGGTGCAGGCTTACTTCACGAAGCAGAATGTAGGGTGGGTCACGCTTTTTGACCCACCATTCCTAACATATCGATAATACGAAAACAACAGATTGTCAAATCATCCAGGGTGCGCGCATAGAACGGTCAAGCAGCGTATTCGCCTCGTCATCGTTCACAAACCGCTCACGTTTAGGATCCCAATTCAATTTTCGTTTGAGTAGCAGAGCGATCTGGCTTAAATGACAGACCGACGTCGAGCGATGGGCGGTCTCGATATCGCACAGTGCCGGTCGACGGCTTTTCACACAGTCAAGAAAGTTACGCAGTCCCGCTTGCGGTACGTAGGGAATAGCCCATTCCGCCTCCGACGCCTTCGATCCCAGCAGCGTTTTCGGATTCGCATCGATTTTTGTGCGATTGACGGACACCCAGCCTTCCGTCCCGATAAAGCGTACTCCCTGCTCACATTTTTGGTTGTCGGCAAAACGCATTTCGATACCGTTATCGTATTTCAAGTTTAAGTCCCAGGCCGTGGCGGTGTCGCACAGCCCGCTTTGAGGGAAAACACCGCTGCCTTCGATCTCGACCGGGCCGGAGCGGTCGGCGTCCGCGCCCCACTGCGCGATGTCGATATGATGCACTCCCCACCCGGCGACGAATCCGCTGAACGTGTAATCGGAGATAAACCACCACCAGGGTGTGATGCACCGTTTTTCGGTATACGGTTTTTTCGGCGCGGGGCCGAGCCACATCTCGTAATCGAAACCTTTGGGAACCGGTATGACCGGCGGCTGCTCCAACGCTTGCCCGGCGGGGCTGCCCACTTCGATTCGGCGTAGCGAGCCGATCTTTTCTGTCCGCACCAGATCGACCGCCAGTTTGAACGTCCACCCATGCCGTTGCTGAGTGCCGAACTGAAAGACCGTTTTTTGCCGGTTAATAACATCGCAGAGCGTGCGCTGTTCGGACACGCACAATCCCAGTGGCTTCTCGATCTGGATATCCTTCCCCGCTTTAGCGGCGGCAATAGCGATCGGGACATGCCAGCTGTCCTGAGTGGCGATATCCACGGCATCGATATCGTCTCTCTCCAAGAGTTCCCGAAAGTCGTTATAGGCCGTGCACCCCCGGTAGGATTGCTTCTCGCCGTTGAATTCGTAATACTCCTCGACGAGTTTTTTTGCCGAGTCCCGACGTTCCAGGAATGGATCGCAGACGGCCAGTGCTCGAACGTCATCGTTCAGGAGAAACGCTTTCATCACCGCCGTTCCCCGTCCGCCAACACCGATGAATCCCATCGTCACCCGTTCGCTGGGAGGCGTTTTCCCGTCCGCGCCGATTGCCGATGCGGGAACGATCATCGGTCCCGCCAGAACGGTTCCGATCCCTTTCAGAAAATCTCGCCGAGGCCAAGGCTTCAATACCAATGTTTTTCGATTCATTCTTTCTATTTCCTATCCCGACATAGCCGGAACCAATCAGAATTATCAATGTAGGGGCAGGCCCCTGTGTCTGCCCATACCAAATCTATCCCGTCATTTTCTGGGGAGGGCGAATCTCCTGATGAGCCGGTTCGACTTTCGTGATTCTAAAAAATCCGTGAAATCCAATAGAATCCATCCCATCCGTGATTCAAACGAGATAAAAAGTTTATAACCTGTTAATCCTTAAATCCTGAATATCCCGATAGGCCGGGATGGTAATCCCTGTGCTTCAGGCAAAAATCACTGACACGACGTGCCGCAGCCGAAATCGGCCAGGCTGATTCCAGGGTATTGCCCGGTGGTATAGGGATAGCCGCTGGTGGCGCTTCCGCTGACGGGTTGGTAAATCCGGCCCCGGCTGACGATCCCGTTACTGCCTTCGTAGGGCACGTGAGCGATGGGCTGAATCGCGTCCATGACGGGACCGCAGGATAGAATGAAGAACGACGCGTTTTTATACTGCTGCCAATAGAGGGGCGACATGACATTGATCCGGTTCGTCCCCGAGGTCGAATTCGGCTCGGCGTGATACTGCCCGCAGAACCACTCCCACACGGTGGTCTTCGATTCAACCTGAAACGGATCGTCGATGCTGGTGGACATATACGCGACGGGGGTGGTGATGAATTTGTGCTGTGCCTTGCAGCGGTCGGCGTGGGGTGGCCAGCCGTTGTTGTCCAATTTATAGGTCATATAGGCGTTGGCGAGCGAGCGCATATCCGCCTGCGCTTTCGACACCTTCGCCTTGATCTGCGCGTTGAGAAAATTCGGAACGGCGATCGCCGCCAATATTCCGATGATCGCCACCACGATCATCAGTTCGATGAGCGTGAATCCTTGCCGCATGATAACCGTTCCTTATTTGGGATCAGGGTAAATGGGTGAGATCATTGTATCATAACCAGCAGTGGGGATGTCCGAAAATCATAAGTTTTTTAGTGGCCGTTTCCAAACCCTGGACTCTATTCGGCTTTGAGATAAAATATTATTTCTGTCGTGAATTTCATTTTTAGCGTGGTCCTACGCCGAATTTCAATCCACATTGATAGCTATTCCAGAAAGGGAAAAACGATGAGAATTGTCATCCACCAAGATTACGACAAGCTGAGCCAATGGGTCGCCTGCTATGTCGCCAACAAAATCAACGCCTTCAAGCCGACCGCGAGCAAACCGTATCTCCTCGGACTTCCCACGGGTTCTTCACCGATCGGAACGTACAAACATCTGGTGAGACTGTACAAAAAAGGGAAGGTATCGTTCAAGAATGTCGTCACCTTCAACATGGACGAATACGTGAATCTTCCTGAAGACCATACCGAAAGCTATCACTACTTCATGCACGACAACCTGTTCTCTCACGTAGATATTCCAAAGAAAAACGTCAACATTTTGAACGGAAACGCCAAAAACCTGGACAAAGAATGCGAAAGTTTTGAAAGCAAAATCAAGAAAGCAGGCGGTATCCAATTGTTTCTGGGCGGTATCGGTCCAGACGGCCATATCGCGTTCAACGAACCGGGTTCGTCTCTCACTTCCCGCACGCGAATCAAAACATTGACCTACGACACCATTCTGGCGAATTCCCGCTTCTTCGATAACGACATGTCCAAGGTTCCCAAGGAAGCGTTGACAGTGGGCGTCGGGACGGTCATGGATTCAAAAGAAGTGCTAATCATCATCAACGGCTACAAGAAAGCCCATGCACTCAAGCAAGTCGTCGAAGAAGGCGTGAATCACATGTGGACCGTTTCTTCGCTTCAGATGCACCCGCACGGTATCATCGTCTGCGACGAAGACGCCACAATGGACCTGAAAGTCGGAACAGTGAAGTATTTCAAGGACATCGAGCAGAACAACAAACCTCCCCAGGTTTGAGTCGATACCCTCTATGAGTTCATTCACGAATCGCCCGCCGCAACGAGCCGGGCGATTCGTTCATATTAAACTGTTGCATGGCGTGTTGAAGAATCATTCGCGTTCGTTTGAGCGCGACACAGCGCGAACAGACGAAAAACGAGCGTAAAGGATAAGAGAGATCATGACCTATCGAAATCTGAGTCAGGATGAAATCACGGCACTGGAAGGGCGCAATTGCACGTGCCGGGATTGGAGCCAAGTCCAAGTGAGCGACCCGTTCGACGCCGGGCGGATCAAGAATGTAGATTTTTACGGCAGCGTGCAGCTGGGCGTCTTTTCAGAAGACGTGAACCGCCCGGGCGGTATCGTGCTTCCTTCCGGAATTTCCAACAGCCGGATTCATAACTGCACCATCGGCGATCAAGTCTATATTGCCAACGCCCAGCATATCGCGAACTACGCCATTGGGGATCGCGTCTTTATCGAAAACACCGCCTCGCTGATCGTCGACGGTGAAAGTTCGTTCGGCAACGGCGTGGAAATCGACGTGCTGAACGAAGGCGGTGGGCGGGAACTCAAACTCTACGACCGGCTCTCCTCGCAGATCGCCTACCTGATGGTGCTTTACCGATACGACAAGGAACTGATCGCAAAGCTGGACGCCCTCATCTCGGATTACGTGAAATCCAGAACCTCTTCGACCGGTGTCATCGGCGAAGGCAGCGTCATCACGGGCTGTAAGGAAATTACGAACGTCGATATCGGCCCCTGCGCCGTGCTTTCCGGAGCGAACTGCCTGGAAAACGGGACGATCGCCAGCACCCAGGCCGATCCAACCACGATCGGCAGCGGGGTTTTCGCAAAGGATTTCATCGTCCAGTCGGGATCGAAAGTCGACAGCGGCGCGATCCTCGCCTCATCGTTCGTCGGCCAGGGCGTAAAGGTCGAAAAGCAGTTCTCGGCTGAAAATTCGGTCTTCTTCGCCAATTCGGAAGCGATGCACGGAGAAGGCTGCTCGGTCTTCGCCGGGCCGTTTACGGTCTCTCACCACAAATCCTCGCTCTTGATCGCCGGACTGCTCTCGTTCTATAACGCCGGGAGCGGAACGAATTCAAGCAACCACATGTACAAACTCGGCCCCGTTCACCAGGGGATTCTCGAACGCGGAACGAAGACGGGATCATTTTCCTATCTGCTTCAGCCCTGTCATATCGCCCCCTTCTCGGTGGTGCTGGGTAAACATTATGCCCATTTCGACATCAGCGATTTTCCGTTTTCCTATATCATGGAGGCTGAAGGCAAGAGCGTTGTCCTGCCGGGGCGGAATCTCGTAACCGTCGGTGTGCGGCGTGACAGCATGAAATGGCCCAACCGCGACCGTCGCAAAGACCCGGTGACATTCGATCTGATCCACTACGATCTGTTCAATCCATTCATCGTCGGCAAGATGGTCGGCGGCCTGGAAATTCTGAATGATCTCGCAGCGAAAACGGAAGAAGGCAAACCCTACATCGCCTATAAAGGCGCCCTTCTTCCCGCCTCGAAACTGAAAAGCAGCGGAAAATTCTACGAAATGGGCATCGACATCTTCATAGGCGATTGCCTGATCGGACAGTTGGAAAATCAGGGCGGAAAATCATTCGATCAGATTAAAAAGGCGATCGCTCCTGGCGGGGATCTTGAAATGTCCGGTTGGCGCGATCTCTGCGGCTTGCTTGCGTCCGATGTGTGTGTTGAGATGACGCTCGCTTCGATCAAAGACGGCAGTGTGAAGGACGTCAACGGCTTGCACTCCGAATTGAAATCATTGTTCGAGCGTTACGATGACGAGAAGTGGGCGTGGTGCTGCGGTTTGATCGAAAAGCAATATGGAAAGAAATTCAGTGAACTGACGAAAGACGATTTCACAACCATCGTCACCGCGTGGAAAGAACGCCGCACGGAATTGAACGATCAAGTCGCCAAAGACGCCACGAAAGAGTTCGGGGCTGAATCTCAGAACGGCTTCGGCCTGGATGGCGGAGACGGGGAAAAGCAGGCGGACTTCGACGCCGTCCGTGGAACCGCCGAAACCAACTCCGTGATCCAAGGCCTCAAGGACGAAAATACCGAAACCGAAAAGCGGGCAAAAAAAATCCTCGCGCTTATCGGGTAGAAAATCGGTGGAGTGGAAGATGTTGCCGGTAATGTCATCGTTTTCATTCCTGGATAGGGAGAGACGGTCACATGAAAAAAAAGGGTTTTACATTAATCGAACTCCTTATTGTCGTCGCGATCATCGGCATTCTAGCGGCCATTGCCGTCCCCAATTTTCTGAACGCGCAAACCCGCGCAAAAGTCGCTCGCGCACAGAGCGATCTACGATCGATCGGCGTTGCCTTGGATACCTACCAGATCGATCAAAACGAATTCCCCTGGCCGCAGCGAGGCGGAAATACCATTACCGTCGTCTATGAATTGACATCACCCGTTTCCTATCTCTCATCGGTCGATTTCGATGATCCTTTCGCGCCCAGCGGTAAACTCGAACAGTTACAATCACTTTCGCAAGGCGGCCTTTTCGAAAGTTATGTCTATGTCCATTACAGCGGTCGTTGGGGCAAAGACGGTAATCAATGCGCCGGACGTTATGGCGTTCCGATATCCAGTTGTCCCAAGGGATACGGCATGAAATCGACCGGACCGGACCTGACCAATAACGGCGGAGTACACTGGGCGTTGGAGATGAAACTTCTGGGGGGAGAAGTGACGGCGGGCAATCCCATCGTGCAGCCGGGAATGCACACCAATAACCGGCTGTACAATGTCAGTAACGGTCTCTACAGCTTCGGCGACATCGTTCGCTCCGGAGGAGAAATCTCGGTCTCTGCGGGTGGATAGAATCAATGCCCGCCCATAACCGGAATGTGATTACTACTTTACAAACGATTTCCTATTTGCTATTTTGGTCAAAATCTGAAATTTCTTTCAGACATCTATCAAAATAAAGGGGATAAAATAATGTCCAAAAACACCAAAAGCATTTTAACCATTATGGCGGTCGTTTCAATGTGTCTCATCAGTCAGCCAGCAGCATGGTGTCAGGATTTAGCAGCCGGTCTGGAAGGTCATTGGACCTTTGATGACTCCAATGGCGTTTCCGCTGCCGATTCATCCGGTCAAGGACGAGAAGCGGTCGTTCGCGCCGGCGAACCAACCGTCGTTACCGGCATAAAAGGATCGGCATTACAATTCGATGGCGATGACGCACTCGAAATTGCCGGTTGGTATGGTATTGAGGGCGCTGCGCCGCGAACGATTACCTGCTGGGTAAAATCTACCGATTTGAACACGCATGGCATCGTCAGCTGGGGTTTATCAAGTGGTAACGGAACGAAATATCATGTCCGAATCAATAATAACGCTGATAACGGTGTTGAAGGCGCACTACGCACGGAAATTCAAGGCACGTTTAATGTCAGCACAACGCCTATCAATGACGATGAATGGCATTTTATCGCTTCCGTCTTTCCTGATGACGGCGTATTTATGGTCGATGTCTTAATGTACGTTGATGGCGAATTGGAAGAACGTTCCGGCACCAATGACAATGGAACCGTACACGAAGTTAATACCGCCGCATCCGAAGCCGAATCGGACCAATTGGTCCGCATCGGAAGCCGCCAGCAGAGTGCCAATGAAAACTTCTTTACCGGCTTAATTGACGAAGTCAGAATTTACAGCCGCGCGCTAAGTCCAGACGATATCAAGAGTATCATGGACATCGAATCAGGCGCAATGACAGGCGTCGGTGATTACATGCTGTATCGATAAAATAAGTCTATACGCAGCGAAAGCGCCGTACCTCTTCATCAATGTACGGCGCTTTTTTTTATTGTTTCACTCACTTTTTGGGCGGTTTTATAAAAGTATGTTAGTATTGAATGCGTTACGACTTGGGAAATCCCGGTTTATATCTCTTGTTTGAGCGAATTAGGAAAGAAAATGAAAAATCGACAAGCGTTTACACTGATCGAACTTCTTATCGTCGTCGCGATTATCGGCATCTTGGCGGCCATCGCCGTTCCCAATTTTTTGAACGCGCAAACCCGCGCAAAGATTGCCCGAGTTCAAAATGATTTGCGTTCCATGCAAAACGCGACCGACATGTATCGCTTGGACCATGGCGCGTTCCCATGGCCTAAAAGAGGGGGAAATACCATCGCCAATGTGAACGAACTCTCCACACCCGTGGCCTATCTCAGTAACGTCAATTTAGTGGACCCGTTTAATCCCGCCAGAATGAAAGAAAATTTTTCGATGAATGTCACCAGCTATGTGTGGGTCAATTACCGGGGACGCTGGGCGAAAGGAGAAATTGGCCGCTGGGGCGAGTTGGTCGATCGATTTCCGGATGGTTACGCGATGAACTCGCAAGGACCGGATCATGTCCATTCCGGAGGCTCGCATCCCGCGTTGGAAGTCTATTTTAATCGATCCGTCAGTGGGGGGAATTCCGGTTCGATCCGGCCATACGATAAAATATTCAATCTTTCGAACGGATTATATAGTAAAGGCGATATATGCCGGTTTGGTGGAGAAGTCGCGGGAATGTTTTTGCAGTAAAATCGTACGGAATTCAAATTTTTTTTCGATCAATTTTTGATTTCGTATCATATACCCCTTCCTGGGGATATAATAACCCCATTCGTCGATGTTCAGAAATTGATTCCTTTTCCACGGAGCAATAAATATAAAAAAGAAGAATGTAGGGTGGGTCACGCTTTTTGACCCACCATTCCTCTGATAACTGATAACCCTACATGATTCTGGTTCTGCCAATTAGTTTTAAGATATTCATTTACTGTGATTCAAGTTCACCTGACCGTTCGGCCAACGTTTCGTCCACGCCTTATGTCAGCGCGTCCGTGCTCCGTTGCATACGCTTGTTCGAGGCATTTTAGCGCCGGGACATCCAGCGAGCGAGCGATGTGGCAGATTCCGCAGAGCGTCGCCCCGCGAGAATCCCTACAACACTGATGTCCTCATCGAGGTCAGGCCAGTGGATTCCCTCACCATCGCCGATCAGTTCAAACGCATTCCTCTCTTCCGGCGTACTCGCCAGAAGCCTCGGATACCAAGCCAAAGGAACCGAAATCGTACGGCCATCATCGAGCGAAACGATCATCGCGTCGTCGGAAAACGTGACACCCAAGGCAAACACCTCATGATCGGCGATTAAAGTATTCATCCCATACCTCCATGATTGCTTCCTTGTTTTCTGTTACAAGTTTCTGAATCACACGCAACTCGTGGTCGGTGAACCGCCGCGATCGTGCGACCCGAATGGGATCAAGCCAGAACTTCGCCGTCGCGCGTTCTCGACGGATATGTATATGGGGCGGCTCATTTCCCTCAGCCGAGTAGAAGAACAACTTGTATGGCCCGATGTCGGCAAATGTGGGCATATTCTTCTATCCCTTGAACGATAAATGAGATTAAACCGAATAAGATGCTGATTCTTCGTTTTCTGAGCGAATAAGACGCTTTCAGATTCCGGTCGTCTTGACACTTGTCCAAAAGGTTGCGAACACTCGAAGAATCGCGATTCATGCCATGAGTATAGATCACCGTCGTTTTTACGTCAATGTAATTTAATACCGTGACATTTTCACTGTGTGAAGACACCTGCCCGGTTCGGTTTAAGCCGTTCATCCGCTGTTCGGTTGTTCCACCTGTCCGTTCGGCCATCGTTTCGTCCACGCCTTATGCCAGCGCACGAAGACCACTTTAAGAATGGCGGCGCTCGGTACGGCGAGAATAATTCCGACGAGTCCCAGCAGCGTCCCCCCGGCGATGATCGAGACCATAATCAGCACCGGGTGAAGTCCGACCTCTTTCCCCATGATGCGCGGGCTGAGGTAGAGTCCCTCCAGCAGTTGGCCGCCGGAAAAGAGCAGCACGATCCACAGCAAACGCCAGACGTCGTGGTTGTCGACGAACGAGAGCAGCAGGGCAGGGAGTAATCCCACCACCGCGCTGGTATACGGAACCATGTTGGCCAGCCCGGCGACAATCCCCAGTATGGCCCCCAGCGGAACGCCCAGCACCGATAGGCCGATCGCGTAGATCAGCGCCAGAATCACGGCGATGCTGAATTGGCCGCGCAGAAAACCCCCGACGACTTGATCCAACTCGCTCAGCCAGTCATCGATCGGTGCGTGCCAGCTAGGGGGAATGCTTTTGTAGAACGCGCGTCGAATTTTATCGAAATCCCGCAGCAAGTAAAACGTGAAGACCGGGACGAACACGAGATGCAGCAGGCCGATAATGAAACTCGACACCCCGGTAAACATGGCTTGAATCGCTTGGGATAGCGGGCGGATGATGCTTGGGTAATTCTCCTTCAGCCAGTCCGTGGTTTGGGTGATGTAGTAATCGAGTTCGTCGTTCTGGATGTCTAATTCGAGTTCGTTCAGCAGTGGTTTCAGGTTGTCGTCGAACCACGTGACCAGGTTCGTCTGCTTGTCGATGAGGTCCGACGCTTGCTGGGATATCTGCGGAACCAGAATCAATAGAAGAAGGGAGAAACACGCGATGAAACAGGCAATAAGAACGATCACCGTCATGGTTCGCGAGAATTTCAGCCACTGCAGCCGGTTGACAAGGGGATCGAGCAGATACGCCAGGAACAGGCTGATCGCCAGCAAGACCAGGGTGGCGGTGTTCTTATACAGCACCAGCCCGGTTAAGCAAATCCCGGCTGCGATAAGAATCCACCGAATGATGGCCCCGGTCCGAAACGGAGATTTTGTCAAGAATTGATTCACGATCGCCTCCGATTATAGGTGATAAACATAACCATGCCATAAATCGGTGCGTTCTTCAATGCGAGTGAAAGAATGATTGAAATCCCAACCAGTTCGCAAAAAAAAGCCAATAGCCCTAGCAGTCTGTCCAACATATTTTGACGGGTAACAAAAACGTGTAGGGGCAGGCCCCTGTGCCTGCCCAGGACAAACCTACCCGACGCTTTTATTTTAACAAACTACTAGACTGACAACTGAAAACAGAAAACTGATTACTGACAACTGAAATAATTATGTCAATCCTCGGCCGCTGCCGGGAGTGGCGGCGTAATTTTTCCGTTGATTGGCGGGCAGGATAGTTTTACGCAGCCGGATGGATTTCGGCGTGATCTCAACCAGTTCGTCTTCCTTGATAAACTCGATCGCGCGCTCCAGCGTCATGGGCATGACCGGGGTGAGGATGACGGCGTCGTCTTTTCCCGAACTGCGCATGTTGGACAATTTCTTCTCTTTGCAGGGATTGACGTTGATGTCGCTTTCCCGGTTGTTTTCGCCGACGATCATCCCCTCATACACTTGCGTTCCCGGTGTCACGAACATAACGCCGCGCGGTTCCAGGTTGAACAGGGCGTAGGCGACGGCGCTGCCCGAACGGTCGGCGACCAGCGAACCGGCGAGGCGGGAAGGAAAATCGCCGCGATAGGCTTCGTAGTCTTGCAGGAAGGAATTCATGATGCCGGTCCCTTTGGTATCCGTCAGAAATTCGTTGCGGTAGCCGATCAGCCCGCGTGAGGGGATAGAGAATTCCGTCCGAACCCGCCCGGTCCCGTGATTGACCAGGTTAATCATGCGCCCTTTGCGAATCGAGAGTTTTTCCGTCACGATCCCGACGAAATCCTCATCGCAATCGACGAACAGGTGCTCGATCGGTTCCAGAATTTTCCCCTTCCGTTCTTTAAAAATGACTTGAGGCCGCCCGACGCTCATCTCGTATCCTTCGCGCCGCAGGGTTTCGGTCAGGATGACCATCTGGAACTCGCCCCGCCCCTTCACCATAAAGACGTTGGGATCTTCCGTCTGTTCCACTTGAAGCGCAACGTTGCTCAGAGTTTCTTTTTGTAAGCGCTCGAAGATTTTGGTGGATTGAACGAAGCGGCCTTCCGTTCCGGCGAGAGGTGAGGTGTTGATTCCGAAGCGCATGAAGACGGTCGGCTCGTCGACGGAGATTCGTTTCAAGGCTTTGGGCGCGTCTTTCGTGCAGATCGTATCGCCGATGTGAACGTTTTCGATCCCGGCGAGAATGGTGATGTCTCCCGGTTCGACCGATTCGACTTCTTGAAGGCTGATGCCGCTATACGCTTCCAATTTAGTAACACGCAGCGGTTGGATCGCCCCGTCTTCGCCGATACAAACGAGATCGCTGTTGCATTGGGCCGTTCCGTTGGAGACCCGGCCAATCGCCAGCCGTCCGAGAAAATCCGAATAGTCCAGATCGGCAACCAGCATCTGGAACGGCTCGTTGGGATCGTGGCAGGGAGCCGGGATTTCGTTGACGATGGCTTCAAAAAGAGGCTGCAGATCGCTGGATTCATCCTCCAGCGCCGGCTTAACGATCCCTTCACGGCCGATGGCGTAGAAAATGGGAAACTCGATCTGTTCCTCGCTGGCGTCGAGGTCGATGAACAAGTCGTAGATTTCGTTCAGGACTTCTTCTGGACGCGCGTCTTTGCGGTCGATCTTATTGATGACGACGATCATCGCCAGGTTGGCATCCAGCGCCTTTTGCAGAACGAATCGGGTTTGAGGCAATGGCCCTTCGGCGGCGTCCACGAGAAGAATCGCCCCATCGACCATCATCAGCGCGCGCTCGACTTCGCCCCCGAAATCGGCGTGGCCGGGTGTGTCGAGAATGTTGATCTTCTTGTCGTTCCACTGCACCGAACAGTTCTTGGCGGCGATGGTGATTCCCCGCTCGCGTTCCAGGTCCATGCTGTCCATCACCCGTTCGTCGACGTTCTGGTTGCTTCGGAACGTTCCGCTCTGTTTGAACATGTAATCGACCAGGGTGGTTTTCCCGTGATCGACGTGGGCGATGATGGCAATGTTTCGGATCGACTCGTTACGAATCAGGTTTCGATGAGACATTCTTTTTCCTTGAAAAAACAAATTCGGCAACGGGATTTCCCTGCCGGTGTCATACGGGGTTGTGATGTTGGAGTCCGTGAATTGTTGGGCTGGTCAAAACGAAACGGCAAAAAGTCGAAAATTACTTTCAGTGACCACGGGATATTGAATAATTGATAGTTTATGAATAACAATATCTTGCCGTTTCGTCTGCAAGGTCTGACTTTTTACCGGACCGTCCGGGAATGAGAATTACGGAGTCAATACTCCAAGGGAGAAATTATACCCGCCGATCGAAAGAAGGCAATTCCAACAGCGAAAACGAATGCACGACATAGAGATGGGTATAAGAAAAATTCTCTCCTTCCGTGCTATAAACAGATAGTGACTTTACTGTTTTTTAACCTAATCCGACGTTGCCGAAACCAAACAGAATTTTCATTGTAGGGGCAGGCCCCTGTGCCTGCCCTGAGCAACCTTTTGGTTGGTCGCTGTACTCGTCGATCTCTAAAAATCAATTATTTTGTTGCCGTTTTTAAAGTAATATTTTATCCTGTGAATCCTTTAATCCTGACCATCCTGATTCTGACAAAAAGAGGAAAAGACATCAAAGTAAAATGTAGACCCACCATTCCAAAGATAAATTAAATGCCCATGCGAAAGATTTCCGGTTCCGACGCCTCACCGTCTGCGCGAAGCACGATGGCTTGCGTACCGGGATGTTTCTTGCAATATCGTTTGATTTCATCTTCGCTCATCACCATGAAAGCCGTCGAGAGCGCGTCGGCAGTAGCGGCGGAAGACGTAAACGACCAGGCGGCGCGCCAGGATTGGGTCGGTTCTCCCGTTCGAGGATCGATGATATGCGCGCCCTTCCGAAGGCCGGATACACCGATCGCCCGGTTCTTCAGAACAATCGACTCCAACGGTTTTAGGCTGGCTGGATCGCGGATCGTCAGCGGCCAGCCCTCGGAATTCGGGGGTGCGTCCAGCGCCAGCACCGAACTTCGGCCCCCGTGAATCAAGGCGGAATCGATAGTCCAGTCGCGAAGCAGTTCCCCCATTTTGTCCACGGCGTACCCTTTGCCCATCCCACCGAGATCGATCTGGACGGAGCGCTCAACTTGAACGGTGCGGTGGTTCACGTCCAACTCGATGAGATGAAAGCCGGTGTGAAGGAGAGCCTGATCCAGTTCCTGTTTCGAGGGAGTGCGGGGTTTTTTATCTTGGTCGAACCAGCATTGCCATAGTGGCCCTATCGTGATATCGAACGTGCCGAACGTTTCCCGTGCAAGTCGTTCGCACTGCTGTAAACACACAAACGCATCGAGGCCGATGATAAGCGGTTGGTTGGGCGCGAGGGCGTTGATTCGTGAGATATCGCTGCTTTCGATAAAGCGGCTCAGCTCACATTCGAGCCGGTCGAGTTCGGCGAATGCTTCCCAGGCCGCTTGTTCGGCGTAATCGCGTTCGGGATGCGCGATGAAAATCTCGAAAACGGTCGCCATCGCTTCATGAGTGAAACGGTGCGTGTCTTGGGTGATCCTGGGTTTTTGGATCAGTGTATCGATGGCTGTTTCTCCACATTGACTCGATACGGTTCTTAAACAGCGGTGATACCGTTTGAAAAAGAATCACGGCGCGTTCTTTTTCTTGGCATAATCTAAAAGGGATAAATAGAGATAGACGATCGTAACGGCTGCAAACAAAAACGCGATAATCCGATGCAGGTCGATCAGCCATTGTTGAACAGGTGTTCCGAAAACAGGAAATGTGCAGAAAAGAATCGGTAGAATCAAAGGGATTACCAGTGCGATCGTCATCCAGAAGATGATTTTCCGTCCAATTCCTGTTTCATCGACCGGGATTTCACCGGCGGGGTTCTGCTCGCTGAACGCGTTTTTGAAACGGCTCCAATCGCTTTGAGTCAACCTGTATCGAGACGCCTTGAGCATCGCCAGCACGGCCAGGCAGACAGCGAACAGTGGCGCAATAGCGGCGTGGAGGAGCAATAAATAACCCGATGGGGATTGCCCGGTCAGCAATGGACCTAACCCAGTGATGGCCAACACGAAAAATGTAAGCGGCGTCATCCAGGTAATGATCGTTGTCAGCATAAGAAAAACCGGTGTCTCGAATCGAAGCGTCGGTTTCCCGAAGAGAATAACGGCGGTCAGCAGACCGAGTGAAAGCAGCAGAACGATCTTGAACTTGAGCCGGAACAGAAACGACAACGTTAGTAAATCAACATAGAACGGATTGATATCCTGGAAGGCGGTCATCGCGTGAAGCGTTTCCGGCTCGATCGTAAAAATCGAGTCAGTTTTGACGTATCCAAAAAAGAAAGGCGCGCCGGACGAGTGGCAGTCCTGACACCCCCGCACTCCCAGCGACTGCGCCGCCGGTCGAACGTCATGCGCGATAGGCCACGTATATGGCTTAGCCGATTCGTGCGGGGAAGAGGAGAGTGTTTCATTAACGTCAAGCGAGAAAAGTTTCCCATCGCTCACATAAACCGGTTTCCCTTCGATCCGTTGCTGGGAAGAAAGCACGGCCAGAATGCGGGTAATCGAATCCCTGGGATTTTCGCTTTTATTTTCAATGCGTGCTGCCTGCTGATTGACGACATCGATCGAAATTGGAGTAACGCCGCTGCCCGAAAGGATTCCCCAAAACGAAGGCCACATCAACTGATGGGGCGCAATCTTCCCGTCCGGCTGCCGAACGAAAACCGGCGATTGAATGTGAGGAAGCGCGTCGGGGGATTTGTTCACGTTTCGGATTCCCAACCCGTGCGCCAGGGATGTTTTGACGAGCCGGGTTTGCTGGGTGGGCCAGGGGCCGGAATGGCAGGCCGTACAGGTCAGCCGGTCGAAATGCAGGGGCGGGATTCCGTTGTGGTTTGGCTGGGGCGCCCCGTATCGCCCTGCGGTAGGGATTGAATCGTCCCGATCGCCGATGTGACAGCCTTCGCACGTGAACGGGCTATGCGAATCATCCCCGGCGTCCCCCCGCGTCATCTGGTGATCGAGGCCGTGGCGGTGACAGTCAACGCAGTTTAGCCCCGCCGCCAGATGCACGTCTTGACTCGAATGTCTTCCATCGGAGATCGAGTCACCGACGATTGTCGTTGAATGACAAAAGTAGCATCTCTCGTTGGGCACGTTGCGCGCGATATCGAAAAACACCTTATTCAGGGGATCGAACCGGTGCTCGTCGTAGGTGATGGCGGGAGGTTTCAACTTTGGATCGTTCAAGGCGTCGGGCATGAGGTAGTCGTACGTGTCGGGCATCTTTTTCGCCGACCCGCTGACAAACGCGAAACCGCTCGTGGACGCGGCGGCCCAGCGGAAATTCTGACGCGCGATCTGGGTGGCGTACTCGGCCTGATCGTGTGCGGGATCGGCGTTGTGACATGCCAGACAGTTGATCTCCAGTTTGCCGGAAACATAACCCCGCATCGTCTCTTCCGGGATTTCGCTCTCCGCCTCTCCAGCCCCGCCACCCGGTAAGTGGCGGCCAAAGCGCTGAGCGAATTTCCACGGTGTGATTCCGATATCCTCCGGGTGGAACGTTCCCGGCCATTGACGAGTGGAGAGCGGGATCACCGTTCCCGTGTTTTGATTCCAATAAATCCAAGGATGCCCCGGACGCCCGGCATCGGCTTTAGGATCGTGAGCGTTGAAATGCCAGCCGGTGGCGACCGTCTCATAACTATGGCAGTTGGCGCTGCACGTCTGCCGGATCGAAAAAGGAACGGCCAATTCGTCACCAAGCAGGACGGCCATGCCTTCTTCATCGAGCAATGGAATCCGGTGGACGGGAACGGCGCGGCTTCCGTCCCACACATCACCTAAAAGCGGTTTCTCCAAATCGGCGGCATCGGAAAATACGACAAATAGAAGAAAAAAGACGGCGGGGAGAAAAAATCGGGATCGAGGCATCATGAGTGAATCCCATTAGGCGCGTTCGCCGGGCGGACGGCGTTTATTACGCTTTGAAATCATCGGGAGTGAGATCGATTTTCCGGCCGGTGGCGATGGCTTCGTTGATTTTCGTAATCGTCACGAGTGAAGCGAAACCCGCTTCCGCCGAGCTCGCAAGTTGTCCTTGTCCCCGCACGGCGTTGAAGAAATTATCCATCAGCGGTTTGTGGACGGGATCGTTGAACTGGATCGGCAGGTTGTAACTGGGCGGCGCGACGGATTCTTCCGGTTCGAGGATCGCACCGTCGTCTCCTTCGGCGTCCGGTTTTTTCTCCGGTTTCTCCGGTGCTTCGAGGATGCCGATTTTTACCCATTTTTCCCAATCGGGCGAAGCCGGTTCACGGAAAACACTGGCGCGTCCGGACGCTTCCGAAATGTGCAGCGTGCCCTGATCGCCCATGAACGTTTCGTAGTAACCGAAATTGCTGTTGGCGCTGTTGGTTTGATACAGTGCGCGGATGGTGCGTTTTTTGATTTCGTATTCCAGGACAGCCATGACCGTATCGCTACATTCGTGGGTCTCTTTTTTATAGAAGTCAGTTCCGCCGCTTGCCGTCACCGATTTCGGCGGTCCGTCCATGTACCAATTGAAGACGTCGATCTGATGCGATCCCAGCGCGGCCAGGGGACCGCCTCCCAGTTTGTTGTACCAGCGCCAGTTGCGGAACTGCTGCATGGACTGGTATCCATATTTCGAGAGCGTTTCGGCGTCGAGTGGAGCGCGGCGCGGCCAACCCCGGCTGGTTTGGACGGGACGGTTCCACTGGGTGTTGAGCGCGGCCATTTTTCCGAGCAGTTTCGTTTCGTTGATGATATGGTCGTAGCAGTAGGTATAGTGCGGGTTGCTTCGCCGTTGATGGCCGATTTGCAGAAGTTTTCCGGCGGCTTTAGCGGCTTTGACCATCGCCCGCCCTCCGTCGACCGTGTTGGACATGGGGCTTTCGCAGAAAACGTGCAGCCCGGCCTTAAGGCACGCCACCGTCTGTTCGGCGTGACAGAAATCAGGAGTGGCCACGATGACCGCGTCGAGATCCTTCTCCTTACCGAGCATCTCGCGATAGTCCGTGTAAGCGGAGTGTTCCTGTTTGTAGCCCGTCAGGATGCGCGCTGCCTGTTTCACGTTGTACGTTTCCCAGATATCGCAGATCGCCTTGACGCGGATTCCCGGCGTTTTCATGCAGACGTTCAATAAGTTTTGCCCCTGGGTTCCCGCACCGATCAGGGCGATATTGAGCGCGTTGTCCTGCCCCGACGCCTTCCGCGCAATCGCGTTCGAGGCCAGCACCAAACCGGCTCCAGCACCAGTCACATTCAAAAAACTACGTCTATCGAGGTCGTTTTTTAGGGTCATTAGAACGTCCAATCACTCAGTTTATTTTAGGTTGTTAATCCCCTCTCCCTCTGGGAGAGGGCTAGGGTGAGGGTACAAACGTGTAGGGGCAGGTCTTGTGCCTGCCCTCGGCAATCAAGGGCCAAGGCCAATCCGCAGAATCAGGCTCTCCAAGGCCGTGTGCGCTTGTCGAGACTGGCCAGCACTTTCTTCGCAAGGATGACATCTTCCACGACCTGGAAATCGAACATCCCCGCACACACGAAATCGGCCCCGTTCTCGAACGCGAATTGAAACGCCTCTTTGGGAGGAATCGCACCCGCCGCCATAACCTTGAAAGCGATCCAGGGCGTCTTGAGTGATTTCATATACTCGATCGTTTTCTGCGGTTTCGTACACCACATATTGTCGTTTGGCGGAAGATTCTTATCCTCCCGCTTTTCTTTGGGCGTGGCCGTCCAGTAGTTGTCTTGATGGAGCGTCTTAACCCAGAAATCCGGTTTGTATCCCGCATCGACGCAGGCTTTCACCGTTTCGAGACAGTGTGCCCCCAGGCCGCCGGGCACGCCCAGTTCGCGGATATACTCCAGTGCTTCACCGAGGTATTCGATGTTTCCCGAACGCATGGCTCTGTCGGCGATCCCGCCCTGGACGTACACAGCGTGCGCGCCGCTATCGACGGAACGTTTGATCCCCGCTTTGACATCGCCCCCGGAGGCGCAATCCGAAATCCACTGAATTTCCCCGCCCCGTTCTTTCCAATAGGCGTTGATAACCCGGTCGGAAATGGGATTGGTGAGTATGGCGTTGATCCCGTTCTCTTCCGCCAGTTCCAGCGTTTCGAAGATTTTTTCGTCCGTGTGATAGGATTTAACCAGTTCGGAGACGTAAGCCAGATCGCGGCTGTGCGCCCACCCACCGATCAGGTTGCCGCCGCAGAACAGACGGCTGACCTTCAAATCTTTGATCTGGCCGCAAGGCATCTCCTTCCCGCCCGTTTGGGCGATGGGCTTACTTGAAGGTTCCGCTCCGTGAGCCAGTAAATGTTTGTCTTCCAGACTCAATCCCGCTCCAACGGTGGATAGGGCGATGGAGGTTTTAATAAACCCCCGGCGGTCTACACTGATTTTGTCCGTCATTATCGATTATCCTTTTCATCCTAAGATGGAGCTTCATGCAAAATAATGATCTTTAAATCCCCTCGCCCTCTGGGAGAGGGTTAGGGTGAGGGTTAAAACTTACAATATTGAATTTTACAAGACGCTCAGATTGTAATATTGATGCTCGCCCCCTATTTGAAATTACGCGATCCAGGGGCGTTGGCGCTTCAATTGATCCGTCATGATTCGCTTCGCGATGATGGCGTCTTCGGCGACTTGAAAATCGAACATCCCGACGCATAAGAAATCGGCTCCACCCTCGTAAGCGTAGCGGAAGCCGTCGTTGGGAGGAATCGCGCCCGCCGCCAGCACCTTGAACGCAATCCAGGGTTTCTTGACGCTCTTCATATACGCAATGGTTTTCTCCGGGGTTCTCGACCAGTAGTTATCCTTGCGGTTGTCGATGACATACTCGTTTTGTTCGGGACGCCGGGCGGAAAAGTAATTGCTGTGGTGCAGGGTCTTGACATAGAACTCCGCGCCGTAATCCTTCTTTTCAGACTCGACGATCACTTCCAGTTCGTGCGCGCCGATGCCGGCGGGAACGCCGTGAGATTTGATGATTGACATGCAGTCACCGAGCAGGTCGATATGGCCGCTTTGATACCACTTGTCTCCGATGAGGCCTTGGATATAGATCGATGACGCGCCTTGATCGATGGAAGTTTGGATGTCGGTCTTCAGGTCTTTTGTGGTCGGGTGGCCTTCGGCGATCCATTGAATCTTACCGCCCCGCTCTTTCCAATATTTCGGGAAGATACGGTAGGTTTTTTCGTTGGGATCGGCGATGATGGTGTTGACGCCGTTCTCCTCCAAAACTTCCAGCGTGTCCATCACTTTTTCGTCGGTGTTGTAGTTCCTCATCAGGTGATGGACGTAATTCAGGTCGCGCGCGTGCGCCCAGCCGGAAATCAGATTGCCGCCGGAAATCAAGCGGCTGACCTTCAGCGTGCCGATCTGTCCCATCGGCATCCCCGTGCTGGAAACAGCCGAAGGTAATTGAAGCGTCCCGGCGGCGATCTCTCCCCCCGATGCCTTCCCCGCCAAACCGGCGGCCATCGCAGCCCCCGCAGACACGGCCGCGGATTGTTTCAAGAAATTTCGTCGATCGAATTCACGATTCATGATTGATCTCCTAAGAACGTAATAAGTCATGTATGAATCAAATCTCTTTTAGACCCTAAACCCTAGCCCCTAACCCCTGCCTTTCAAGCCATCCATTTACGTTTACGCTTCAGTTAAGTAGGGTGGGCTCAAAGCGCACAGGCTGTGTCACAATAATTCTCGTTACCCAT
>CAZSIZ010000061.1:0-23956 GCA_964606645.1 uncultured bacterium | reverse complement strand
AAGATGTCCAAAAAAATGGGTCGATTTAGGAGTGGATTTGCGAGGTCTGTAAAAGAATTTCTTCAAGCAATTACGGACTTGATTACAGCGAACTTCCAATCGTCCAGATTGCCCAGTTTCAGAACATTTATCACACTTAACGGCGTTCGTTATATGAATTGATTTCAAACTCAATGGATCATCACCATTGTCTTTATTTTTAGAAATATTCAATATTCTCAACAAGTTGGTTCTTGTCTGATTATTAAATATTTCTCTTTGATCGTGAATATGGATTGGAGCATAATGTCTATATAGATCATTATTATTGGGTTTTTCAAAAACAAAAAAGAACTCAACACTATCACCTTCAATCCGGTCACGAAATACATTTGGGGGATTTTGCTGTTCTTTGAATTGACTTATCTTAAAGCAATCCCGGCAAAATTCGGTCTTGTTCTTGAATAGTTCCGCCTTCAATAAAGCAAGTTTCTGGTTAAGTGTTTGCTGGTTCATGATCGATTTTCTCCTTTAAGTTAAATGATAAATGGTGATGATATTTCCATCTGAACTTTCGATTACGCCCTTCCCATCAGCTTTATTGACCTTATTGATTAATCTTTTAAGATGCGTGACAATTTTAACTTTATCCCGCTTCTTCAATCGAAACTCCAATACATCTCCAGGCCTTTGGGTAGGAGTACCATATTCCAAGATCAAGTCTAAAAGGTCCAATGGAATCCCACGTTGATTACTCCGTGCTAGCGCGTGTCGAGTTATTTTCATTTTTTCACCTCCCTTCCTGGTGATTCTGTTAATTCTTTTGGTGGAGTTTCGGTCTCGATAGATGACCATAGAAAATATAATTTCTCGTAAATTTCACAAAGAAAGATTATCGTATGATCCCTTTTATCGAGAATTGGAAGAATTTTGGTAATAGTGTCAGCAAGATGAATGAGTTCATCTCTGATTAATTTTAAGATTTTCAGACATTCCACTCGTACCTTTCCACATTCAACTTTGAACTGCGCGTCTGTTTGCATGATAATCACTTCTAGCAATTTATCTCTTTCAACGCCATTCTGCTTCGCGCAACGATTTAATTCATGAACGGTAATGGCATCTACTACATATGTTTTCCTTTTTGGATTTACCTGATCAATTTGTTTTGCTCGATCAATAAGATCAATAAAAGTGGGTTGATTTTTTTGCTCCAATAAATATTTTTTAACAATTGAATTTATTAAACTTTTTGAATTGAAAGAACCACAAGAACGCTTGATTAATTCTTTTAAGTCATCAGTAGCACGAAGACTTAATTTGAAAGAGGTCCGACTCGTTTCCTGTTTTCCCGGTGAGCAATCCGGGAAAAAATCATTAAAGAAACCAGAGTATCCAAGATTATCGGTGAGAGATGGAACACCTGAATCGTAAATTTCAGAAAGCAACTCTTCAACAGCAAAAACATTTCCTAATTTTTCTGATTGAGAATCGGAATGTTTTTTTCTCAATCCTTCTATTAGTTGAGGGATTTCGTTCTGGCTTATTTCATTCCAGCCAACATTCTCAAACTTATTTAATACTGTTTGTATTTCTGAAGATTGATTCATTTGATTCTCCTAAAAAGTTGGATTCCTAAATGGGTTACCCATAAGTATAAGTTATTAAATAGTAATGTCAATAGCAATAGTAACTTTTATTTCACTTTTTTTAACAGAACATAAAAAAGTAGAAAATCCAAAACCAAACCACATCATATTGAATACACTCGCACCCCACATACAATATATTGTGTTTATTTCGTATTGCTTTCACTTTTTTCTAAACCATCAATAATAAAAAGAGACCCATTAATCCATTTATATGACTACACCATCGACGTTGCTATCTCGGTCGAAAACCAATAATATTCTTAAGAATTCTTCAATTCGTTCAGGAACATCAAATTAATCAAGCACATATAGATGAATAAGGAGAGAATAGAAATAAAATGACGCAACCGTTTGAGATCGAGCATCGCCATTTATCCGGTGGAGTTCTGGACCCGCAAGTCGAAGCGTTGTTGGCCGAGATGGAGAAAGAGAACGCGCCTCCGATGGAGTCTATTTCACCGGAGGAAAACCGACGGGCGATCGTCCAGGTACTTGAGGAGATCGGCGGAGAACTCATGCCCGTGGCAAAAGTGGAAGACCGTCTACTGGCCGGTCCGGATCGTGATATCCCCGTCCGGATTTACACGCCCAACGGAATAGGCCCCATCCCCAATGACCCCTTCCCCGTTCTGGTCCATTTCCATGGTGGCGGCTGGGTTGTATGCAGCACCGCCACCCACGACGCGCCATGCCAAAAACTCTGCCATTACGCGGGCTGCATCGTCGTTTCGGTCGATTACCGCCTCTCGCCCGAACATAGATTTCCCTCCGCCAACGACGACGCCTTCCACACCGTCCAATGGATCGCTGCGAACGGTTCGACGATCGGAGCCGATCCGAAACGCATCGCCGTGGGGGGAGACAGCGCGGGAGGAAATATGGCAGCGGTTACCGCACTGCGCTGCCGAGACGAGAACGGCCCCGAACTCGCCCTGCAATTGCTGGTCTATCCCGTTACCGATCTGTCTCGGATGGATACGGAAACTTACAATACGTATGGAGAAAATTATTTTTTAACGAAAAGCACGATGGCATGGTTCAAGCAGCACTATTTGAATTCTCCGGAAGAGGCCGAATCGCCTTACGCCTCCCCGTTATTGGCTCCCAGTCTGAAGCACTTGCCTCCCGCCCTGGTGATTACTGCGGAATTCGATCCCCTGCGGGAGGAAGGAGAGAACTACGCGCGTCGTTTGGCCGAAGAAGGAACGCCCGTTCAATGTTCGCGCTACAACGGCATGATCCACCCCTTCTGGAGCATGGGTGGAGCGATCGATCGAGCAGATCACGCGCACCGCGAGGCGGCAGAAGCCCTGCGCCAAGCGTTTGCATCAGTATGAATAACGCAACCGGTAATCATATTCCACATCACAAAATCGATGGATAAAAAAATAAAACAGGCCGCCCCCTTTTCAAGAGAACGGCCCGCAATCGCTTCAGCATTAGGGTCCAAAGTCTGTACAGGCTCTAAGCCAAGCGATATTAGAGAAGAAAGACATCAGGGAAGAATATTCTTCGGCAATTAGAGCCGTATGGGGAAAAGCCGATTACACAAGTCTTATTCACTTGACGATCTCCTCCCTAGGTTTCAGGTTCGTGATACGATTCCAATTGAAACACGCATTTCCGAGAGACCTATGTATACCGATACAGACGTATTTTTGATAACATTAAAAAATGTTATCATGGCCCCATAGATCGATGTCAATCCCAGTACGAGAGAAGTGAGGAAATTGAAATCCGCCGCTACGGAAAGGATCGTATAAGAAAATGAAAAAGATTGGTTTTATCGGTTTGGGGATTATGGGTAAACCGGCGGTTCTCAAAAGTATGTTTGTATTGAAAACGCTGAAATTTTAAAAAACCTTAGCTTTTCAAGGTTTTTTGAAACGCTTATCAAAACGTATTTTTGAAAAATAATCTAGAGGAAAAGACGTGACTAAGAAGATCGATATTTTACCAGAAAATGTGTTGTCGAAAAGCAAGATTTCTTTTTCGGACATCGACGTTAACGCATACTCTCAAACGATAGAACAAGAGAAACAACTTTTTTCAAAAACGGATTTCTTGAATGTTTATCGCGATATGTGCGTCATCCGGGAATTCGAAACGATCTTACATCAAATCAAAAAAAAGGGAGAGTACAAAAGCGTCGCTTACTATCATTACGGCCCCGCCCATCTGTCCGCCGGTCAAGAAGCGGCGGCGGTGGGGATGGCGTATACCTTGACGCCGGAAGACCATATCTACGGCTCCCATCGCAGTCATGGAGAAATTCTAGCCAAAGGATTATCGGCCATCCGGAAGATGAGCGATGACCGGTTGCTTGAGATCATGCAGTCGTGGTGGCAGGGCGCCGTTCTGAAACGGGTGGAGAACGATCATCGTGGTTCCGTAAAAGAACTGGCGTTTAAATTCCTGATCTATGGCGCGTATAGTGAACTCTTCGCCCGGGAGACGGGGCTGAACAAAGGGCTGGGCGGGTCCATGCACGCTTTTTTCCCTCCCTTCGGTATTTATCCGAACAACGCCATTGTGGGCGGTTCGGGTTCGATCGCTCCCGGAGCCGCGCTCTTCAAACGGGTCAACCGTAAAGAAGGGATTGTTATCGCCAATATCGGAGACGCCTCGTTCGGCTGTGGACCGGTATGGGAGGGGATCACTTTTGCCAGCATGGATCAATACCGGACGCTGTGGGACCAGTCGCTGAGGGGCGGGCTGCCGATTATTTTCAACTGCATCAGCAATCATTACGGGATGGGAGGTCAACCTCATGGAGAAACGATGGGGTGTCAATTCATCGCGCGAATCGGTGCGGGGGTGAATCCCGAACAGATGCACTCCGAGCGTGTCAACGGATACGATCCCCTGGCCGTGATCGACGCCATTCAAAGAAAAAAGCAGATTCTTAAGGAAGGCCGGGGGCCGATTTTGTTGGACACCGTGACCTACCGGTTCAGCGGCCATTCTCCATCGGACGCATCCAGCTATCGTTCCAAAGAAGAGGTTCAGCAGTGGGAAAAGACTGATTCCCTTATCACTTTCCGAGATAAAATCCTTCGTAACGATCTCGCGACCGAGCGTGAATTGAACGAAGTCAAAGAGACTTCCGATTCAACCGTTTTCGATCTGTTTAAGCGGGCCGCCGATCTCGAACGATCCCCCCGTATCGCGATGGATTCCGAGTACATCGGAACCGTCATGTTTTCCAACCGAAAGATGGAGAAATTCGACGAGCGCAAACCGGAACTCAGCCAGCCGGTCGATGAGAATCCGAGAATCCTGCAAATTCAAAAAAAGATCCGATCCGCTTACCAGAACGGGAAACCCGTTTCCAAATCGAAAACTTACACGATTCGCGACGCCCTATTCGAAGCCTTGGTCCATCGGTTTTGTGTCGATCCTACCCTGATCGCGTTTGGGGAAGAGAATCGGGATTGGGGAGGCGCTTTCGCCGTGTACCGGGGATTAACGGAACTGCTTCCCTATCACCGTCTTTTCAACGCTCCTATTTCGGAAGCGGCGATCGTCGGAGCGGCGGTGGGATACGCGCTGGAAGGCGGGCGGGTAGTGGCCGAACTGATGTATGCCGATTTCATGGGCCGGGCGGGAGATGAAATTTTCAATCAACTCGCGAAATGGCAGGCGATGTCTGCGGGAAAACTTCTCATGCCGGTGGTATTGCGAATATCCGTGGGATCGAAATACGGCGCACAGCATTCACAGGACTGGACCGCGCTTGCCAACCATATCCCTGGATTGAAAGTAGTCTATCCGGTCACGCCTTACGATGCCAAAGGCATGATGAATACCGCGCTCGCGGGAACCGATCCAGTGGTCTTTTTCGAGAGCCAGAAAATCTATGATTACGGAGAAATATTTCGCCAGGACGGCGTTCCCTATGACTATTACGAAATTGAACTCTCCCAACCTTCCGTTAAAAAATCAGGCGATGATTTAACCATCATCACTTTTGGTCCTTTGCTCTATACGGCCATGGAAGCGGCGTCCGAACTGGAACGGACGTATGGAATCAGTGCGGAAATCATCGACCTGCGTACGCTCAATCCGCTTGATTACGGCCCTTTAATCGAATCGGTCGGAAAAACCGGGAAAGTGCTTTTTGGTTCGGAAGCCGTGGAGCGTAATTCGGCGCTGCATACCGTCGCCGCCAATCTGACGCAGTATTGTTTCGACGATCTTGACGCTCCACCAGTAGTGATCGGTTCGAGAAATTGGGTCACACCGGCGGCGGAACTTGAAACGATGTTTTTCCCTCAAAAAGAATGGATTCTCGATATCGTACACGAGCGAATCATTCCCCTGGATCATTATCAACCGAAAACGAATCACAATTTACATGAATCCATCGAGCGTTCCCGGCGTGGAATATAATCGAATCCCCTTTATTTCGTGAGGACAACGAAGAGGAAACGAATGTCGGAAAAGAAAGGAATAAAACCATGCATCGTCGAAAAATGCTTTTGTCCTGAACATTTTGCGCGGTCTTGTGGTTCACATGCCCGATCACGGTGTATTTGTGTTTGCGCTCAACCAGCGTCACCAAGAAACCTTTATGACGTGCTCCACTGATTAGATCGGCTTCCCAATCGCCCACTCGTTCCTTCTTATCGACACAAGCGGGACGTTGATCGATGTCCACGCGATCGGGAATACGACCGCGCCAGTCTTGGTTTCCACGTGTTTTACGCCGTTTCTTCGTTCCGGCGATGCGGAGGTGTTTGTACAAATCACCGCCCGCTTTTTTATCGGCCCAAATGTACTGATAGATGCTTTCATGTGACACTCGGATCGAAAGGTCTTCATCCATCGTTCCGCTAATTTGTTCGGGTGACCAATCCTCGCATAATCGCTTATCAATATGACCGGTTGCCTCGGCAGTCATTTTCTGCGTTCGTGGCTTATTACGACGTTCATCGGAAAACCGCTGCGCTTGTTTGGGGCGGTAGCCACGTTGACCGATATTGCGTTTTCTCCCCTTTTCTCAACGCATAAATTTGGTTACGCTCTCCTTCAGTGAACTGGGTATACTTGACTCCCATTGGCAACTCCTTGTCAGTGAAGAGATTTTGTTCTGGTAAACAAGTAGTGTATACCCGCTCACCTTTTCTTCATCACCCGTGTTGCACTTGGAAGTTGAACTCAGGAATGCTTGTAAGATAAAAACAAAGATAAACAGGCTTCGGCAGTTAGAATTGGAGTTTTACACATGTCGATAATCAAGAGGATATCCGCAGGAGTGCTGACACTGGCACTGATGTTCCTTGGCTTTACCCACGGAACCGAATCAGAACCGAATGAAGCGTTGGAGATCCTCTGGCAAATCGGAACTGAGGATCGTGATACGGCGGACCTCGCTCTCGGCCCGGACGGCTACGATGCGTTCAAACTGGACGCCTTCTTCGTCGTCGGAAAATCAAAGGCCGAAACGGATTGGCCCTACGTGCATCCGGGACCGAGCGATGCCTGGGCGGGAAACCGGCCTCATACCTACTCTGTGGTATTCGGACTCAGTCAAATTCCCCGGCAAGATGCATGCACGCTCGAAGTTGCTTGGGCCGACACGCATCCCGGTGGACCGCCCCGAATCGAGATCGTCTGCAATGGGGAAACGATCGCGGAACAGGCCCTACCTCGTGGGGCATCCGATGACTCGATTCGCGGCAATCCCAAAGCTGGCCGTTCCCACCATTTCTCCGCGATCGTTCCAACCTCTGCATTGAGGAAAGGAGACAATATCCTTGAGATCAAAAACGTCGAGGGTAGTTGGATGCTCTACGATTCGATCTGCTTCCGCGCTCCAGAGGATGCTCGGCTGGCTGATGTCCGTTCTGAATGTGTCGTTACTTCGATAAAACCCCTGCCATTCACGCTGGAGCGCGACGGAAACCTATACCGGCAACTGAGTCTGGAACTCGTGAATACCGGCCCGAATGTCCGTGCAAATTGCGTTGTTGACGGCCGGAGGATATCCACATTCGACCTCGAGTCGGGACGCCACCAGATCACGATCGAAATCCCCGAACCGGAGAGTGAGTCTTCCTGTCTGCTTGTACTCGAGACCGATCGAACGATTCTTGCCAGCCAGAAATTCTCAATCAGTCCCGCCCGCGAATGGGTGATCCACCTCCTGCATCACACCCATCTGGACATCGGTTTCACTCATACCCAGGATCAAGTCGAACAACTGCAGATTCAGTATCTCGATGAAGTACAAGAATTGATCCGCGATACCGATGACTATCCGCGCGAGTCGCAATTTATATGGCTGCCTGAGGGTCTTTGGGCCGTGGAGAGTTATCTCAAACAAGCCGATGAGGAAAAACGGACCGATTTCATCAACGCGGTCAAAGCCGGCCGCATCGGTCTCGACGCCCTCTACGGCAATGCGCTCACAGGCCTCTATTCGGAGGAAGAACTTTTCGCGCTGCTCGATTACGCGGTCCGGCTGAGAAGTGAGTACGATCTTCCCATCGATTCGGCGATGATATCCGATGTGCCGGGCTACACGTGGGGACTGGTGCCGGTCCTGGCGCAGAGCGGTATCAAATATCTTTCTATCGGACCCAATCCCGGTCATCGTATCGGTTGGACCCGTGTGTGGGACGATCAGCCGTTCTATTGGGTTTCGCCCAGTGGCGACAGCCGTGTTCTTTGCTGGTTCTCCGGGAAAAGTTACAACTGGTTCCACACCGGCTTGGTTTACGATCGAGAGACACTGCCCAACAAACTCACCGAGGATCGTATCGCCGATTACCTCCTGGAACTGGAAGAAAAGAACTATCCCTACGATATGCTGCACCTGCGCTATGTGATCGGCGCAGACAATGGACCGCCCGATCCGAAACTGTGTGGAAGAGTCAAGGCTTGGAACGAACGTTATGTCTCCCCGAAGATTATCATCACCACGACCAGCCGAATGTTCCGCGATCTCGAGGCGCGTTATGGTGATAAAATCCCCGTTGTCAGCGGTGATTTCACACCCTACTGGGAAGATGGTGCCGCCTCCACCGCTGCAGATACAGCCACCAACCGCAACGCAGTCGAAACACTCGTCCGAGCACAAGCACTCTGGGCGATGCTTCAGCCCGATGCCTATCCAGCCGATCGCGTCTATGCGGGTTGGCGGAACGCCGTGCTCTATGACGAACACACCTGGGGAGCGTGGAACAGCATTTCCGATCCCGACAATCCATTCGCCATGAAGCAAGCAGAAATCAAGCAACAATTCGCGCTCGATGCCAACGTCCAAGCTCACCGGATTCTCGATGACGCACTAGCCAACCGCCGGGCATCGGATAAAAAAGTGAAGGCGGTCGAGGTATTCAACACCCATTCCTGGTCACGAACCGATCTGATCGTTCTGCCTGTGGAGATGGATATAGCTGGCGATTCCGTGACGGCTGAGGATGGTACGCAGGTTCCTTCTCAACGTCTCTCCTCAGGGGAATTGGCCTTCCTGGCCAAGGATATTCCACCCATTGGCTCCATGCGGTTCACAATTCACCCGAGAGTCGCGAAGAAAACAGGTCATGTCATCGCCGAGGGCACAAGACTCAACAATGGTCTGATTGGCATCCAGATGGATGAACGCACAGGCGCGATCGTCGAACTACGAGCCGTCGGCATCAAGGACAATCTCGTTGAGTGTGACGGCGAGGGAATCGCTCTCAACGACTACATCTATGTGAATGGAAGAGATCCGGGCGGTCGGGAGCGCATCGAGTCCACCAAAATACGCATTCTCGACCGGGGGCCGCTGGTTGCCACGGTCCAGGTGGAATCCAGCGCACCCGGCGCAAACGGTCTGATCCGCCAGGTACGCCTTATCGACGGTCTCAACCGTGTGGATATCACCAATATCATCGACAAGCGTGCTGTCCGGGAGAAGGAAGGCGTCCACTTCGCATTCCCATTCTCCATAGCCGATCCAACCGTCCGCATGGACATGCCCTGGTCCGTGGTGAGACCGGAGGCCGACCAGATGGTTGGCGCTTGCAGGAACTTCTTCTCCGTACAGCGCTGGGTGGATATGTCGAATCTGACCCACGGTATCACGTGGGCCACCGTTGATGCGCCCCTGGTTCAAATGGGCGCGATTCGCACCGATGTGCCTGCACCGAATTCCACGGAAGGTTGGCTGAAACACATTGAGACATCCCCCAAACTCTTTTCGTATGTCATGAACAACTACTGGGAGACCAACTATAAGGCTGACCAATCGGGCTTGGTCACATTCCGCTACTCGATCCAACCGCATCTGGGAGTGTACGTGCAATCGCAAGCCGCCCGATTCGGCGTCGAGCGCTGCCAACCGCTCATCGCGATCCCTGCCAAGCCGGACGGTCCGCCTGCGCTGGCATCTCTCTTGAAACTGGACTCCCCAGGCGTGATGGTGACCTCACTCAAACCCAGCCGCGACAGAAAAGCCTGGATCGTCCGTCTGTACGCAGTTTCGGGAAAGCCGGAAACCGTGCGTCTACGCTGGTCCGAACCAGCCCCGTCCGCTATATACCTCTGCGGCCCCGACCAATCCCGCGGCGCTCGTGTGGAAGGGCCGGTTGCGCTGCCGGCTTACGGTATCGTCACTCTCCGAGCCGAACGCACCTAGCAGCCCGTGGTAAAAGTCCCACGGTGCGATGCACGGCCCTTTTGGCTGGATTCTGCGTTGAAAAATCTTGAAAATAAACCATATTTCCTTCAATTTTTCGCCTTGAATCCAACCAAAATGTCTCATGCACGCCCTCGCGCGACTTTTACCACGGACTGCTAGGTAAGACAATTTCTGACAGGGCCAGAATAAATTCGAGTTGTTGAGTTAAAGTATGATCGATCGTAATTGGTCAGCCGATTGAAGTGTCTGATCCCTCCCCCCATCTTTGGGGGAGGATTTGGCTCTCTATTCTTTGTATGGTGTCTTTTATATTCATTTCACTTCAGTCGGCTGACCAAATACGGGTGAGGGAATCTTTGAAATAATTTAAGTCAATGACATTGGGTTAGGAGGGGATTGAAAAGCGGTAAATCCAACTACCTTTTTCAGAAAAAAACTTGACAAATCCGAATTAAATGGTAGTCTTACAAAAGTATAAGTTTTATAATTATTGAATCCATCCCAAACCAAGGAGTGTGCCATGAATCTCCAAGAATTTTCCCCCATGGAAATCTGGCTGTTGAACGTAATTTACGACCTGGGTGAACCGGATGTGTACGAGATTCTCGATCGCATCGCTTCCGAAAAAGATTGGAAGTATACGACGGTGCTGACGATCGCCACCCGGTTGAGCAGCAAAGGGTATCTCAAAAGAAAGAAAGTCGGCCGCCGCCACGTGTTCAAACCGACGATCACCCGCGCCAAGGCTTTCGAACTGGCTATGAACAAACTATACGGCAACACGTTGCTGAAAGAACCTGGACCGGTCATCAGCTACCTCATCAAATCGAGAAAAATCAGCAAAAAAGATAAGGATGCACTGAAACGGCTTTTGAAATAATCCACTGGGGCGCCGATGTCGAAATTTTGGTATGGAATGCAAGCGGCGCTGGTCGCTTGTTTGTTGATTGGATGTCAATCGGTTTCCGACTATCCCGGCAAGAAAAGCGGGCAATCGCTTTTTAATGGCCGGGATTTATCTGGTTGGACGGTGAAATGCAAGCCGCAGGATCGTGACAAATCATTCTGGCGGGTCGATCGGGGAACGATCCTGGCCGATTCCCTCGACTACGAAGGCCACGATTACGTTTGGCTCGTGACGGATCGTGAATACACGGATTTCGTCCTGCGTTTGAAATTTCAGGCCTATCGCGAGAGTCCCGGAAACAGCGGCGTGCAGATTCGAAGCCGGTACGACGAGGACGATGACGGGGGCTGGTTGAACGGTCCGCAGATCGATATCAATCCACCCGGCCCCTGGCGATGCGGGATGATGTGGGATGAAACCCGGGGTAATCAACACTGGATTTTCCCGGACCTTCCCAAAGGCAAGTGGGTCGATCCGTCGATGTCCAATCCGAATTTGATATTTCGCTACAGCGATGAAGGCAATGGCTGGAACGACCTGGAAATCACCGTCTCCGGCTTGTCAGTTCGCACGCTCTTGAATGGAATCCCCGTTACGAATTTCAACGGTGAGGGAATCCTGGACGACGCCGTTCATCGAAAGCACAACGTGGGTGAAAGCGGCCATATCGCCCTGCAAATCCATAAAGGCGATCGATTAAAAATCCGCTTCAAGGACATCCAAATCCAAGAACTCTCCAATAACTAAACTTCTTAATCCAGCAAAGCCGGAATCGAATAGGATTGACAGTTGTCAGTTTTCAGTTGTCTGCCTAGTGGGGTGGGTCGCGTTGTATCGATCCATCAGACAGGATCATTCTTTTCTGAAAAATCCTCAAAGAATTCTGGGGCCATACATTGAAAAAGGGGTAAAATATATTCACATGACTCTATTCTTCTGCACTTGATAAAATCAGGTAATTATAACGTTGGGCTTGAAATGATTGGAGACACAATGAGCAAGATGACCTTGGTTGTCGGAATACTCTCTGTCGTGATGGCGGTGATTGTGTTCGTATTGGTCGATGACCTTCGTAGGTATTACAGCGGGCTCTTCTTTACGATCATAGGGGCTGTCATGTTGTTGAACGTAAGATGTTGGAAGTGCAACGCTGATAAGTAGCGTTAATCATGTGCATCGGAGTGTTAGTTCTATAACGCGAAGCCGACATAGCACTTCAAAGGATACCGACAATCCGCATTGCAGAATTTCACTTCATACCTTAAGGACGAAGTTTATGAAACGCGAATTCTATTACCAAGATGACCGCTCCAACAAGTTATGGATCATTGAATTAACAGGTAACCAATACGTCACGACTCATGGCCGTGTTGGATCAAAACTCCGCGATACACGCAAGCAATTCGCCAGCGAAGACGAAACCAGACAGGAATTCGAGAAACAAATCGCCTCAAAGTTGAAGAAAGGCTATGTTGAGGGCATTGCTCCAGTTTACGAAAAACCTGATTGGCCATCGTTGAGTATGTCCGAGGATGTTTTTTGGCGCATCATTGGTCTCTTCAATTGGAAGAAGACCGGTGTTGATGAAGCTGTCATTGAACCCGCAGTAAAGGCCCTTGCCAAAATGACCGATGAAGATATCAAACGATTCGATGATATCATGTCTGAAAAGCTCTTCGAATTGGACACCGAGGCACATGCCCGCGAAATCGGTGAAGAAGCGTATCAACCGGGTAAGTACTTTTCCCCTGATTGGTTTCTCTATGAACGTTGCTGTGTAGTCGCGAACGGTCGCGAGTTGTATGAATTGGTACTTTCCGATCCAACAGAAATGCCGAAAGATATGGAATTCGAGGCCCTTTTGACAGTTGCCACAAACGCATTCGAACGCAAGACGGGCGAAGAATACAACCACTTTTTTGATGTCAGTTACGAAACCTATAGCAACCAAGCAGGTTGGAAAAACACACAAAAGGGATAACATTACTTTTTAGCGAATTAACTGCTGCGTACTGCTGAGATCCATAGGATGTGTCCAGATCAATCATCCTCAAATCAAATAACTCCCCAGAGCCTCCCAAACACCAACTCCGTGTCATCCCCACCTCATCCATAAATCCGTGATTCAAAAAATTAAAAGTCCGGGGGGTCGGAATCGGGGAGGAAATGGCGGTTTAGTTCCTCGTGCGTTGGTAAGGAGGGTTGGGCGCCCATCCGGGTGACCGAAAGGGCTGCCGCTTTTTGGGCGTAGGAGATGGCGTCTTTCGTTTTATAACCGTCCGCCAACGCTACGGCCAGTGCTCCGGCGAAGGCGTCACCCGCGGCTGTCGAATCGACCGCCTCGACGGGGTGAGCCGGGAGTGTTTCTAACTTGAGATCGGACGCGAAGACACAGCCGTCGCTTCCTAGTGTGATGATGGCGTGACGCACTCCCAATTGTTTTATGGTGCTGGCCAGTTGCTCCGGTTCGTCTTCACGGCCAAGAAGAAGCACGGCTTCGTGCTGGTTGGGCAGAATGTAATCCAGTTGTGAAAAGATTGTTGGAGGAATTCCGTCCGGCGGAACGGGGGCCGGATCTAGAATGACCGTCGCGCCCCGGCTGTGTCCCAGACGCGCGGCGTATTCCACCGCTTCGATTGGAATTTCCAACTGAAGCAGAACCACATCACCGGCAGACAGTTCGCTGTCGAGAACGCCTAGATCGTCCGGCGTCAGGTTCGAGTTAACGCCGGGAGCGACGGTAATGAGATTCTCTCCCCCGGCTCCCACGGCGATCAGCGCCACTCCCGATGCACCGCTCGCATCAACGATAAGATAGTTTGTGTCGATCCCTTCGCGCTTGTAGGCCTGGATGGATTCGCGTCCCAGCGAGTCGTCGCCGACGCGGCAGATGAACGTGACGTCTCCCCCCAGCCGGGCGGCGGCCACGGCCTGGTTCGCGCCTTTGCCTCCATGCGCCTGGATGAAGCGTCCGCCCAGAACGGTCTCTCCCGGCGCGGGAAGGCGTTCGCTCTGCACGACCATATCCGTGTTGGAACTGCCGACAGTGTAGATTTTACCCATTGGATTACGACCTTTGTAGGTCAATGGTGGGCTACGCTTCGCTTTGAGCCCACCCTACCAAAAACTGCCTATTGTGTTACGGCATTTGTCATCGTTACTTTCGATTCAGCGCGAGGTAGCGGTAATCGATCACGTCGAGCGGCGTGGTGGTGTTGCCGGGAACCGGTTTTCCGTCGAGGTGATCTTTCGCAAGCCGAACCCCGTACGCGCCCATCAGTTCGGGATGCTGTTCGATCGTCGAATGGTTTTTCGCTTCCAGAATCAGTTCTCGGACCGCTTCAAGATTGTGTTACGTGGTAATGGCGATTTGGGCGGTTTTCCCGGCGGCGTCGATCGCCCGAATCGCGCCGAGTGCCATGTTGTCGTTGGATGCGAACAGGCCACGGATGTTGGGGTGCGAGGTAAGCAGGTTGGAGAAAATCCGGTACGCTTTCGCTGTTTCCCACTCGGCGGTTTGCGAGGCGACGATTTTAATTTTCGCTTCCGCTTCCAAGACCCGGCGAGCGCCCTGTTTACGCAGTTCGGCGTTGATGACACCGGGGATCCCTTCCAGAATCACCACGTCGCCGACGCCTCCCATCGCCGCGACCAGATCGTGAGCGGCCAGCGACGAGCCGAGCGCGTTGTCCGACCCGACGAAGGGGCATTTGAAATTCATTTGCTTCATCGTGGTCTTGTCCAGCGGATTGTCGATGTTGACGACGAAGATGCCTTTGGCTTTGGCCTGCATCAGGACGGGGATCAGTCCGGACGAGCTGGCGGGGGCGATGACGATCGCGTCAACCTGTTGGGTGATGAAATTCTGAACGATGTTGACTTGCTGGGCGATGTCGGTTTCTTTATTGGTGCCTTGAACGTGCAGGGTGAGTCCGAGTTTCTTCGCCTCTTCTTCCGCCCCGACCTGCATCGTGTGGAAAAACGGATTGGACAGGGCTTTCATGACCAGGGCGATCCGGTGTTTCTTATCCGATGCCGGACGCGCGTTGGAAATCGATCCCATCATGGCCCCGGTCATCATGCCCAGGCTGACAAGTGCTTCACGCCTTTTCATCATTCTCCTCCATTGGAATTCATTCGAGCGGATTCGAGTTTCCGCGACTCAGCCGTGAGACGGCGTTATGATGCACGATACAATTTCCGCCGGTAATAGTCGAGAAGGACAGCGAAAATAATCATCGCACCGATGATGATCTGCTTGAGATGATCGGTGACCATCATGTGGTCCAAACCGTTTCGCAGGACACCGATGATAAGCGCTCCGAATAGCGTGCCGATGACGGAACCTTTGCCGCCGAACAGACTGGTCCCTCCGATGATGACGGCGGCGATGGCGTCGAGTTCATAACCTTCGCCTGCGTTCGGATCGCCGATGAACATTCGTGACGTGAGAATAATCCCGGCGATGGCGGCACAGCATCCCGAAACGGCAAAGACTAGAAAACGTGTCCAATTCACCGGAACACCGGAGAGATAGGCCGCTTGCCTGTTTCCACCGACCGAGAGCACGTGACGTCCAAATCGGGTCCAGCCCAGCAACGCCACTCCGATCAGAACGATCAACATTGCAATAGCGGCCGAATAGGGGATATCGAAGCCGAAGAGCGTGAACCACGTACTCGTCCCTACGACCATGAACGGAGGGGGCATACCGGTGACGGGAGCGGCGTTGGTGAGGTAGCGCGCCAGGCCACGATGGATCATCATAAAACCGAGCGTGACGATAAAACTGGGAACACCGAAGCGGACGACGATAAGACCGGCCACGCCACCTCCGGCGATCCCAGGGGCGAGAGCGAGGACGAGAAACGTCCCGGCGGCGATTGTCCACCAAACTATCGATCCCTGGATGAAACCGGGCAGCCAGGATTGAAAGGTGTAGGCCGCCTGCATGGGAACGTTCATCCCGGTTTCTGGATCGACTTTTAAAAGCAGAGCTGTAATCATCCCGCAAAATGCTAGCAGGGAACCGGCGGATAGATCGATCTCGGCGGCGCATATCACAAATGTCATTCCGGTTGCGATGATAATATTAACCGAACTTTGCAGTAAAATGTTGGAGAAATTATGTTGTGTTAAGAATACGGTGGTTGGATTGAGTAAGTCGACTTTGATCCAAAAAAAGATACAAAGCAATAAGAAGATAAATCCCATTCCAAAACTGTCAATAAAGCGTCTGAAATTTTTCATTGGTTTTCGTCACGATTGAATATCTGTCGAGTAAAAATAGTGTAACGAACCGAAGGCAGGCTGTCAATTATTCCATTCAAACGATTTCCATGAATCCGACCATTTATACGTTATTTCAATTCAGAACCCTCGTGGCGTATCATTTTTCAGTTGTCTATTGAATTTGGAATTATTATTTGGGGGCTGTTTTACGATCGAATTTATTGATAGGAGGCTAAATCCCAGGCCTTAAACATGAAATTTTGTTTCGTTTGAATGACCGGGCCGATCATGCTGAGATTAAAGACAGTATAATTACAGTTTTTTTACTTATAAATGTTAATTTAGTTGATTTTTTCTATAGACAAACAGGTAAATACGTTTTATAATTTTTGTTCGTAATAAAAAAACATTGAAAGGATTGATTTCGTAATGGCTATCAAACCAAGTGCAAAAAACATCTTAGTAACTTATTCGCTGGACGAACTTCTCGATTTGGTGAAACAGAAAGCGGGAAGTCTGGCCGAGGAACAATTGGCGGAAACGAGAAAGCAAATCGAAAATTTGATTTTCAAGACCGTCGACGCGCCAGTGAAAAAAGTGAGAAAAGTAAAAAAAGTAAGAAAAGTGAAAGCAGTGAAAGCGGCGAGACGCCCCGGACGTCCTCCCTCCAAAAAGGTGAAAGCCCCGGCAAAACCGAAAAAAAGAGGCGCTGCGAAGAAACAACCTCTCGGCGCTTATCTTCAGCAGGGGATCGGATCGAAGCCGATGGGAGTCGAAGAGATTCTGAAAGCGATCGTCAAACTCGGTTACAAAAGTAAATCCAAAGATCCTCGCCGGGTGTTATACCTGGAATTGAAAAAACAGGTTGTTAAAAAGAATCTGAAAAAAGTCGGCCGGGGAACCTACGTGAAGAAATAGCGATTCCGTTGGCAATGCGATCGATTGCGTTCGGAAAGAATGTATTATGTATCATCTCCTTGGTTAAGAAGATTCCGATGATTGAAAATATCGGTTGATTGTTGCCGGTAATTGGATATACAATACATTCGATCCGTTTCATACGAGGCGGGGCTTGGTTGTCACTCTTGAAAAGATGGGTTGGACTGAACATGGGCAGGAGCAAGACCTGCCCCTACACGTTCGACCCATTGAAACATGTGTGACAGAGTACCAGGCTTCGTTTGAATGCCGTTATACTTTGGAAGAACGTGGTCAACGGCGATGGTTCGAGGCACAAAAGATAAACCCAAACTGACCGGGCGGAAAAAAGCGGCGATCCTGATGATCACGCTTGGCCCGGATATCGCCGCCGATGTTTACCGTTGTCTGAGCGATGACGAGATCGAACAGATCACCCTGGATGTGGCCAATATCGGAACCGTCCCCCAGGAACATACCGCCCAGGTCATAGAAGAGTTCTACCATACCGCGATGGCGAAGCAGTACATCGCTCACGGCGGTATCTCGACAGCGCGGGAAATTCTCGAAAAAGCGCTCGGTCCCGGAAAAGCCATGGAGATTATCGAACGTCTCCAAGGCATGCTCCAGGGAACGCCGTTCGACTTCCTGAAAAAAGTCGATCCCAACCATCTCCTGAACTTCATTCAGAGCGAGCATCCCCAGACAGTGGCGCTGATTCTGGCGCACCTGGAGTACGACCAATCCGCTGTGATTATGGGGGCGCTTCCGCCGGAAATGCAGACCGAGGTGGCCTTGCGAATCGCCACCATGGACCAGACCTCCCCCGAAATCATTTCCGAAGTGGAGCGGGTTCTCGAACGCAAGATTGCGACCGTGCTCTCGCAGGAGTTCTCGGTCGCGGGGGGGATCGAAGCCTTGGCGGAATTGCTGAACCGGGTCGACCGGGCGACGGAAAAATCGATCCTGGAAACCCTTGAAGAAGAAAACCAGGAACTCGCCGTCGAGATCAAGAAATTGATGTTCACCTTCGACGATCTCATCCTCCTGGACGACCGCGCCATCCAGCAGGTCTTGCGGGAAGTCGATATGAAGGAACTGGGGGTGGCGCTGAAAGGGGCCAACGAAGAGGTGAAGACCAAAATCTTCAGCAACGTCTCTTCACGCGCCGCCGACAACATCCGCGAAGACATGGAATTTATGGGGCCGGTTCGGGTGAAGCAGGTGGAAGAAGCCCAACAGAAAATCGTTGCCATTATCCGCCGATTGGAAGAATCGGGCGAGATTATCATCAACCGGGGCGGCGATGAAGGAATGGTCGGATAAATTTCACTCTCCATTCAATCGTCGATCCGGCTTGGACTATTTCGTGGTTTCATTATCGATAAGACGTTAATTTTCGGTGTTCCGTACTTCGTTTTTCTACCCCATGCGCCTGACCGATCGGTGTTTCGTATTAGCCGTCCCACCTTTTTTTACGATAGCTTAAGTCAACAGCCGTTTCGAGATTTGTCGTTTCGTTCGGTTGTCCGTTATACCCCTTCGAGGTGATCGGAGATTCGGTATAATTCGAGACGCCGGATGATTGAGCGGTTTGAAAGCCTTTTGGACATTCTCGATCGTCCATCGAGAGTGCTTTGAGCGTTGCAAGAAAGGGGGGGTATCCCATCGATCGATCGACTCGGCCCGACCTGTCCATCGTCATTCCAGCGAAAGACGAGCAGGAGACGATCCGTCCGCTCTATCAGTCGATTTGCGAAACGCTCGATCCGTTGGACCGGCGCTTCGAGATTATTTTTATCGACGACGGCAGCACGGACGATTCCTTCGCCCGGATGCGCCAGCTTCACGAAGAAAACCCCCGCGTGAAGGCGCTCCGGTTCTACGTCAATCGTGGTAAATCACTCGCCCTGGCCGCCGGATTCGATACGGCGAAGGGAGCGCTGATCGTCACGATCGACGCCGATCTTCAGGACGATCCCGCCGAGATTCCCAAGTTATTGCAGAGAATCGAAGAAGGCTTCGATCTCGTCTCCGGCTGGAAACGGAATCGCGCCGATCCGTTGTTGAAACGCCTCTTTTCAAGACTATTCAATGCCGTCGTTTCACGTGCCAGCGGCATTCCATTACACGATTTCAACTGTGGACTGAAATGTTACCGGCGAGAGATTCTCGATTGCGTTAAACTGTACGGCGGGATGCACCGATTCATCCCCATGCTGGCGGGGTGGTACGGATTCCGAATCACCGAGGTTCCCGTCACTCATCATCCCCGGCGAACCGGGAAAAGCAAGTTCGGTTTCGGGCGGATTTGGCGTGGGCTGCTCGATTTCGGAACGGTCATGTTTTTGCGCAGTTTCGCTCAGCGTCCGGCGCATCTTTTCGGGCTTATCGGATTGATTGCCGGGGGGCTGGGATTGCTTGTTTTTCTTACCGGTCTGGTGTCGATCGCTTTCGGGCATTGGAGCGTGGGCGGATTCGGTCTTGCGGTTGGAACGATCCTTTTATTGTTTGGATTGCAGGCCGTCTTCCTCGGTTTTTCTTCCGAGTTACTCACTTTTTTTCGTCGGCATGACGAGCCATTCTATACGATCAATGAGCGATTGGACGAATGAGAATAGGTTTCTGGTTTTCATCACTATTTCTGGTGGCCGCGATCGTCTTGATGACGGCGCTTCCATTTTTGGACAAATCGTTCACGATCGACGATCCGTTCGTGCTGGCCGTGACCGCGAACGTGCTGGAGAATCCCCTCGATCCATTCGCCGGTGAATTCGACTGGTTCGGGTATTTGCACCCGATATGGAAGACCACGACCAATCCCCCTTTGCTGAGTTATTACCTGGCCCCGTTCGTTGCCAAGTGGGGGTACTCCGAAATCGCGCTTCACGCCGCCATGATGCTGTTTCTAGTGCTGCTGGCCGGTGGGATGGTGATTCTGAGTGCGCGCTTCGGGAAGAATCACGTGATGCCACTGCTGTTTCTGATGCTGAGTCCGGCAGTGATGGTATCCGGAAATGTGATGCGCGACGTTCCCGCGGCGGGATTGGCGACGGCGGCGATTGCCCTGTTCGTTGTGGGAACCGACCGCGAGAACCGTTTGTATTTGCTGTTGGGTTCGCTGCTGGCCGGGTGTGCGATCTTGACGAAATACTCGGCGATCGTTGCGATCCCCGTCATGATCCTCTATCCGATTTTCAAACGCCGAATCTGGCTGCTGAAATGGATCACGCCCGCGTTGCTGATGCTGCTGGTCTGGTCTCTTCACAACATCGCGTTTTACGGGCAGGCGCATATCGTCTATCTGACGCTGTTCCGCCGCACCGTGGCCGGGATTCCCTGGCAGGATAAGGCGTGTGGCCTGTTCGTGATACTCGGCAGCATGCTTTATCTATTTCCCGCACTTTTTATCAGCGAACTCAGACGCAGGCGGTGTATCTGTATTGCCGGATGTCTGCCTGCGGGTGTGTCCGCCTTTTGGTTCGTCCAGCACTATTTCAAGTGGGACACGGATCCGCAGTATCTGTTCTGGGCGGTTACGGGTGGACTGCTGCTTTATATCGCGTTGTTCGAGGGAGTACGGCGCGGCTGGCGTCTGCTGAAAAATTGGAAAGACGATGACGCCTCCGATTCTCTTTTCTTGTTCGCTTGGTTGTGCGCACCCGTGCTTTTCAGTGTGATCTTCGTGCCTTTCCAAGCCGTCCGTCACCAGATTCTGGCACTGCCCCCGCTGCTGCTGCTGGCGTTCCGTTCCATGGAACGCGGTAACAAGCCAATGAGTCAATGGCTCAAAGTGAGCCTGATCGTTCTTTTGGTTTTGCAAGGGGGAATCAGTTATCTGGTTGCGACGGTCGACCTTCATTTCGCCGATACGTATCGCCACATGGCGAATATCGTTTCCGAAGAATACAACTCGGATGAATACGAAACGTGGTTCGTTGGACATTGGGGGTGGAAATTCTACGCCGAACGGGCCGGGCTTCGTATGCGGCATCGGGATGGAGCCATCCCGAAACCCGGCGACGTGCTGGCGTGGCCGTTGCGCGTTCATTTCGGCGAGGCGTTCAATGACCTGGGGGATGATTACATGTCGGCTTTCAACATCCTCAAACACGGGACGATTCTCAAGAAACCTTACTCGATCGGGATCCCCATCCGTACGATGAACTTTCACGGAGCCAGTTTTTACGCCACGATCGGCCAGAACGTTCCCTACCGCTTCTACCAGGATATCGATCTGGAGACGCTGAAAGTGTTTCGAGTCAAAGAATACGATCCGGAACAGTTCAAGTAACAGGAAATGATTTTACTCCGCCGGTAGTTGTTTTTTCTTACGGGCGATCAGGTGAAGGTTGCGGAAATAGATCAGGCAGTTGAACACGTAACTGAGGATGAAAACGGGATCGCCGCGATGAAGGGCGTAAGCGAGAAGCAGCAGGCTCCCCACGATGCTGAAATACCAGAATGAGACGGGGATGACGCTCTCGCCTTTGCGTTCCGATACGACCCACTGAATGATAAAACGGGCGGAAAAAGCGATCAAACCGGTCATGCCGATCAGAAACCATATCCAGCCGTATTCCAGAATCTCCGATTGATATTTATCCGGTAATATCCCCTGCAAGTGATTCAATATCGATTCCATCGTACCGTCTGTCTCCTGAAGTATAAAATTTCTTCTTTTTCGAAATTTTTTCTGTGGAAAAGCCGTAAAGATAGTGTAATTGATTATCGGAAACGTGAAGGGGCATGGAATGATGAGCTGGAAGTTCTGTCAGGAAATAAAATTCTGACGGCTAAGCGGGTTTGTGATATATTATTGTATTAGTTGTGATGGAGGGGTGACGTGGACCGATGATTTTTCGGAAGAATGGGAAAAATCCCTATCAACGGTTATTTGCGTTTTTCCAGCGCCATTGGCTGCTTGGCCATCTCGTTTTGCTCCCATTCACGGTTCTCTCGATCGCCGTCTTCTATCGAATCCCCGCTCTTTTCGCCGATTGGACGCCCGGACCGAAAACCGCTCTGGCTGAATGGCTGGTGAGTTTCACGCTGATTTTCGCCCGGTTCTTAGAACTGGAAATTCCCTCATCCTTCCCGGCGGCGTTTTGTGTAACGGCCTTTCTGTTTTTCTTCGTGCCTCAATTTTTCTTCTGGGCTTACCGCCGGGGGAAACATCGCATCCTGTTTCTCGTGGCGCTGACGATCGCTCTCGACGTGACCGCGATTTACGGACACTCGGCCTACTGTGTGTGGAGTTACCAACGGGCGGTCGAGTGCCGGGGCGAGACGATGGAACGGGGTGCGCTGTTCGAACGGTGTGGGTATCCGTTTTGCTCACAACGGCTCGCCGATGGGCAACTCGTGACGTATTATTATTCCGATGGCTATATGTACGCTTCGGTGGATTTCGACAACAAAGAGAACGTTTATATCCACCGCATTCCCCTGCTTCTCGGCGACTCGTTCGAGGATTGACGGCTGATCTTCCCACCTGTTTTTTTATTATGTGTACACGCTTTCAATAAGTGGATGATAACGAGGTTTGTCATCGATCGTATATGGTGTGGAGGGCGTTGTCGATGGGCGTTAATTCTAGCGACAGGGCTTGCTGGATGCGGGTGCTGTCGAGCGACACATCCTCGGCACGGCGGGAACCGGCATTCCCCGCGCTTTGCTTGATCGCCCGGATCAGACCGGTGTCGTATCCTCGAATCGCCGCGAAACGAAGCCCGAAATCCAGGCGCGAAATGCGTTCCGGACCGCCGAGATGGTAGAGGCGGTACAGACCGGGATCGTCGAGCAGACGGCGAACGGCTTCGACGGCATCTTCTACGAATAGCGGGGTGCGGTACTCGTCTTCGAAGAGTTGAATCTCCTGTCCTTGCCGCATCGTGTCGTCCATCCACTTGAGAAAACCGCCGCGTCCGGCGGGATTGGTCGGGCCGAACATGAGGGCCACCCGCAGAATGATGTGGTTGTCACAAAGCCGCTGGACCGCCCGTTCGGCCATGAGTTTGGAACGCCCGTAATGATTGACCGGATTCAGTTCCGAGTCTTCGGTATAGGGTGGCGTTTCGCCATCGAAGACCAAGTCCGTGGAAATGTAAATCACACGCGCGTTCTGATCAGGAAGTGCTTCGAGCAAACGTTCGGTCGCCATCACGTTTACTGCTAAAGTACGCTCACGATTCGATTCACATTCCCCGGTTCCCGTCATGGCGGCGGCATGGACGACTGCGTCCGGCTGAAAATGGCGGAGGCAGGTTTCGATTGAGTCCGTATCCGTGAAATCGACCTGGAACGCCTGGGCGTTCGGGATATCAACATGGTTGCGCGCGTAGGTGAACCCTACGTCGCAGGTGTGGCTCAGCGATTTCACGATAAGCCATCCCAGGAAACCGCTTCCCCCGGTGACTAGAATTTTTTTACGGTGCGTTGGCATGATTGTCGATCCCGAAGAGTCATCGTTATCTTCAAGTTATAGGATAAAAAATGACGCAGGACAAGTGATTTCAAAAAATGAAGGAAACGAGTGGAAAATGTTGAGTAAAATATATCCGATGATCGGTTAGAACCTCCATTCAGACCTCACTAATTGAAACCAATCATCCATCAAAAATCCCTAAGTTTCTA
>CAZSIZ010000060.1:0-24061 GCA_964606645.1 uncultured bacterium | reverse complement strand
TATTCAAGAAATACCCGTCATTTTCAAATGATTCCCCAATTAAATGTGAAAAGACCGTATTGAAAGTTTATGGATTACTTTATCCTTGATTGAGGTGGAGGCTGCGATCATGCACGTATTCGTCACAGGAGCCAGCGGTTTCGTCGGACGCGCCACGGTCGAAGCACTCTTGCACCGAAATCACGGCGTGCGTGTGCTGGTCCATCACCGGGAGATTCCAGATGATTGGCCGTCCAAGGGAGTGGAATCGGTATCGGGTGACGTTCTCGACCCGGTCAGCCTGAAGGGTAAACTGGATGGCTGCGACGCCGTCATCCACCTACCCGGAATTATCCAGGAACGGCGCGGCGCCACGTTCGAGCGAATCCACATCGAGGGAACCCTCAACACCGTCAACGCCGCCGTGGAAGCCGGGGCGCTTCGCTTTATTCACGCCAGTGCGCTCGGAACCCGCGCCAACGCCGTCAGCCGTTACCACCGAACGAAATGGAAAGCGGAAGAAATTATACGAAACGCCCCGGTCGAGCAGACGATCTTCCGCCCGTCCGTCATCGTGGGGCCGAATTCGCTTTTCTGCAAACAGATGGCCGATTTAGTGAAATGGAATCCCATCGTTCCCGCCATCACCACCCCGAACGGTTTCATGCAGCCGATCCACATCGATGACGTGACGCACTGTTTCGCTGCGTGCCTCGAAGACGAAAAGACCGCCTACAAAACGTATTCGCTCGGCGGTCCCTCGGTCTACACATTTCGTGAAATTCTGGAAGCGTTCGCCGGGGCGCTGGGCAAGAAACGGTTGTTCGTCCCGATCCCGGCCCCACTGATGGTGCTGCCTGCATTTCTGATGCAGCGCCTGATCCCCCATCCCCCCGTCACCCCGGAACAGCTCATCATGCTTCGGGAGTCCAACACCTGCAACATAACCGAAACGCAGAAAACGTTCGGTGTCCCGAAAAAAACCTTGGAGCAAAGCCTGCAAGAACTATACGGCTCCAATTAATCAGCGATCGGCCGCAAAAAGAATCACGGTTTCTCTTCGGTCTTACGCCGTGCCATACCAGTGTCGATCGCGGCTTTCGCCACCGCATGTGCGACAGTTTTAAACACCCGTTTGTCGAACACGCTGGGGATGATGTACTCTTCCGCAATCTCGTTTTCGGGGATCGTGTCCGCGATGGCCTGGGCGGCGGCGAGTTTCATGTCTTCGTTGATGTCGGTCGCCTGCACGTTGAGCGCCCCACGGAAGATGCCGGGAAAGCAGAGCACGTTATTGATCTGGTTGGGGAAGTCCGACCGCCCGGTGGCCATAATGCGGCAGTGACCGAGGGCTTCGTGTGGCGAAATTTCCGGATCGGGATTGGCGAGCGCGAACACGATGGGATTTTCGTTCATCGTTTTCAGCGCGTCCAGCGGGAACAGATTCGGGCCGGACAGACCGAGGAACACATCCGATCGAGCGGCGGCGGTGAAGATATCCCCTTGCAGCCCTTCCTCGTTGGTCGTCTCCGCGAACCGTTCTTTCATCGGGTTCATACCTTCCTGGCGGCCTTTGTAGATGATGCCCTTGCTGTCGAGTCCGACGATGTGCCGTACGCCCAGTTTCATCATCATTTTCGTGCAGGCCACACCCGCCGCCCCCACTCCGAGAATAACCACTTTGATATCGGAAATCGGTTTCTTCACGATCTTCAGCGCGTTGATCAGCGCCGCAACGACCACAACGGCGGTTCCATGCTGGTCGTCGTGGAAGACGGGGATATCGAGGCGTTCCTTCAGTCGCTCCTCGATCTCGAAACAGCGTGGCGCGGAGATATCTTCCAGATTGATCCCCCCGAATCCAGGCGAGATGGCTTCGGTGATGCGTATGATTTCGTCCGGGTCTTTGGTGTTCAGGCAGATCGGATAGGCGTCGACGTCCCCGAATTCCTTGAACAGCATCGCCTTGCCTTCCATCACCGGCATCGCCGCTTCCGGTCCAATATCACCCAGCCCCAGTACGGCGGTCCCATCGGTAACGATCGCAACCGAATTGCGCTTGATCGTCAGGTTGTAGGCGGCGGACCGGTCCTTGGCGATGGCCATGCACACCCGCGCTACTCCCGGTGTATAGGCCATCGACAGGGCGTTTCGAGTGTCGAGGGGCACTTTGTTCTGGATGCGTATTTTCCCGCCGAGGTGCATAAGGAAGACGCGGTCCGAAACATTCCGCACTTTAACACCAGGCACGCTCTTCACGCCTTCGACAATCGCTTCCACGTGGTTTTCATCCCGCGCGTCGACCGTGATATCGCGCACCAGAATGCCTTTTTTAACGCTGGCGATATCGACCGCGCCGATATTGCCGCCCAACTCGCCGATAGCCGTCGCGATTTTCCCGAACTGCCCGGGCACGTTATCGATATCGACTCGAATCGTAAAACGATGGCTTGGACCGGTGGGTATATCCATCTCACTTGTCCTCCTCTGATTTGAATAACTGTCTGTTTATAGTAAATCCTTGGGGCGTGCATTGTCCAGGAAAAAATCGATCCGCACTCAAAATATTCATTGAGTCTGCTATGATAGCACATCATATAAATTGAGGAGGATCGGCTATGGCAGCACCCGAAGAAGGCAAAACCGCTCCCGTATTTTCGTTGCCAGCCAGTGATGGAACGAAAATCTCACTCAAGGATTTCAAGGAGAAAAAGCAAGTCGTTCTTTATTTCTATCCCCGCGACAACACATCGGGCTGCACCCGCGAAGCCTGTTCGTTCAACGAGAATCTGAAGAGCATCGAAGCTCTGGACGCCGTGGTGCTCGGTGTCAGCCGCGACAGCCTGAAATCGCACGACAAGTTCATCGAGAAATACGAACTGACCTTCCCCTTGCTGAGCGACGAGAAGGAAACCGTCTGTAAAAAATACGATGTCATCAAAGAAAAGAACATGTACGGCAAAAAAGTGATGGGCATCGTACGCAGCACGTTCGTCATCGGCAAGAATGGCAAGATCAAAAAGATTTTCAGTAAAGTCAAAGTGGACGGTCATACCGGCCAGGTGATCGAAGCCTTAAAAGCATAATTCCTGAAATGGGAACATCATACTGCAATGAAGCGACGAATAGATTTGATAGAAACGATAAAATATGAATAGAGGTAATACGATGAAACAGTCTCGCTATGTTGGCTTAGCGCTCGTCTTGGGGATACTGATGATCGTGGGAAGCATCGCGCCCCAGTCGGTTTATTCGGAGGAAAGAACCTTGATTGATACCGCATGGACGCCATCGAAGGATGATCAGGTTCAGGACAAGGAAGTGTTGCTGTGGATGTTGAATTCTAAGACTACAAAAGGCTGGATTTCCTATGACAAGAAACAGGGTCAAATGACGCTTTATTCCGACCCGATTGAGATTGAAAACGATGATCCTCCCTGGGATCTTCTGGCCTATCGAAAGGCATTACATTCGGAGGATGGAACCTTGATCGATATCAGATGGCCTATTGAGAAAAAAATTGAAGGTGTTTTCGATATAGGAATTTCCAGCGCTTCGGGAATATTAAGGGGGCCGATAGCATTTAATTCCTCCCCGATTGAGATCGAAAACGCCTGGTCTCCTTCGAAACTTCAGGCCTTCCGGGAAGCATTTATCAAAGATTTCAAACGCTCCGGTTTGAACACCACACCGGGTGACGCGGCGTTGCTGCGAATTCTCATCAAAGCAATGAACGCCAAACGCGGCATCGAAGTGGGAGCCGCCAGCGGATACGGTGCGATCAATATGGGCATGGCCTTCGAGCACACCGGCGGCCATCTCTACACCATCGACATCGACGCGGAGATGTGCCGCAAAACCAATGCGAACATCCAAAAGATGCGACTGGAAAAAGTCGTCACCTGCATCGAAGGCGACGCCCTGAAAGTGATCCCCAAACTGGAAGGCACGTTCGATTTTGTCTTCATCGACGCGCAGAAGCAGGACTATTTCAAGTATTTCAAAGCCATCGCCCCCATGCTGAAACCGGGCGCGGTCATCGTGGCCGACAACGTCATCCAGTTCGAAAAACAGATGAAAGATTTCCTTGACGCGATGGAGAACGACCCGGATTACGACATGGTCATCATCCGCGCCTCGCTGGAAAAAGGCGACGGCATGGCCATCATCCACAAAAAACAGTAATCCCATTCAAACGAGCTTCCTGCACAATATACGATCCACAAAGTCCCCTCTCCCTCTGGGAGAGGGCTAGGGTGAGGGAAAAAATAATCTATCCATGAACGAAGGGGCGCGAGAAATCACGCCCCTTCACTTTTCCCATCACATTTCGTTCGACCGTCAAGCCGAATCGAATCCAGAAATTCAGTAATTCTGATGACGCCGCTGTGAGGTCGTCTCCGCCACGAACCGCCCTGCCGTCTCCAGCGTTTTTTGCGAGATCGTCAATTGCCGGACATTGATTTTATTCTCGTATTCCTTGTAAAAATTCAGGAGAAAATCATCCCCGCCCTGATTGTTGAAATCGTAGATGTGCTCGAAGAAAACCTGTGTGATCCCGGCACTGATCAAGACTTTGAAACAGGTGCTGCAGGGGGACAGGGTACAGTATATCGAGCCGCCGTCGATATTGATCCCTTGGCGACCGGCTTGGGCGATGGCGTTCATTTCCGCGTGGATGGCGCGCGAGAGGTCACGGGGTTCGATCCCAGGCGTGTGGTTTTCCGGCTGCCGCCAGTAGCATTGCTTCTTGTCGATGCAGTGCCAGGCGCCGGGGGCCGCGCCGTTGTAGCCCGTCGACAGCACGAAGCGGTCGCGCACGATCACCGCGCCCACCGGCCGGGAATAGCAGGTCGAGCGAGTCGCCGCCAGTTTAGCCAGCAGCATGAAATATTCATCCCACGACGGGCGGTAATCACTGAGGGACGCCCCCAGCTCGGACATCTCCTTTTCGTGAATAATCGGTCGTTCCTGTGACATGGTTTCAACACTCCTGCAATGATGGGATTCAAACGGATCGATCATCAAAATACACTACCCCATCGGCAGCAAATACTCAATATTCCTCTTCAATTCGTGAGACGAATAAGGGGGCTTTTCAGCCCCCTTTGAATTAAAAGTCGAAAATCCTGTCAATCACACATCACAAATTCTCACGGCGTTTTGCAGCGATTTCATCCCGTTCTTGGGGACGAATTCCTGCGCGGTGTACCCGTTGAATTTCCCTTGATCGGTCAATTCAGCAATTGTTTCCATGATCGCCGGGTAGTAGAGTTCTTGAGATTCATCGATATCGTTCCGTCCGGGATTGCCGCCCGTATGGAAATGCCCGATATGGTCGATGTTCTTCTTGATCGTGCGGATAATATCGCCTTCCATGATCTGCATGTGATAGATATCGTACAGCAGTTTGCACCGGGGCGAGTCGACGCGCTTGCAGACTTCCACCCCCCAATCAGTATGATCGCAGTGATAGTCTTTGTGATCGACCTTGCTGTTCAGCAGTTCCATGCAGATCGTCACCCCTTCGTCTTCGGCGATTTTAACCGCTTCCTTGAGGATCAGCGCACAGTTGTCCCACGCTTTCTCGTCTTCCATTCCCCGACGGTTGCCTGAGAAGGTGATGACGTTGGGCCATCCGGCCTTCGCTGCGGCAGGGATATTTTTCTTGAACTGCTCCATGCAGTTTTTGTGATTGGCCTTATCGTTCAGCCCACGACTGATCCCCCCCCCGCCGGAAACCATCGTCGAGACCAGGTTGTATTTTTTCAGAATCTCCCATTGTTTTGGATCGCTTGCCAAATCGATCCCAACCAGCCCCATTTCGGCGCATTCACGGGCGAATTTATCGAAATCCTTTGCCAAGTCACCATAACACCACGCACAAACGGATTGTTTGATCCGGCCTTTCAACTTGACGGACGAACTGGCGGATGCGCCTTGAGCGATAGAACCAGCGATGGCTCCTCCCGCGAAGGATGAGATTACGCTGCGGCGTGAAATCGTATAAACGGACATAACGGTCTCCTTCCATGAATAAAGTTCGATGATAATAGAGTATATTAAAGGAAATCATCCGTTAATGATATGGACCGAGTCGAAAAAAACGCCCCCGAATCGCCATACCGGATCATGCTGAAAACAAGTATAATAAGAGTGAAATAAACGTGCTGAGCTGCGCGTAACATAAAAGAGACTCAAAACGTTATTCATCTCATCACGTCTCTCCCGCTTTTCCTTAATTGCGGGACACAATCTATTCGTCTGAAGAGGTAAAGAAAAATGATTTTCTCCCCGGAATATATGATCTTAGCTGTATTCCTCATGATCGTTATGGGCCTGGCCTCCAAGAATGTCCAGTCCACGTTCAAACGTTACGGCAAAGTCCCTATCCGATCTCGGATGACGGGAGCGCAGGCGGCACGGTATATTCTGGACGCCAACGGCCTTCAAAGCGTGCCGGTCGAGCGCGTCGCGGGTAATCTGACCGATCACTACGATTCCCGTAGTAAAGTCCTGCGTCTCTCCGAACCGGTGTACGACAACGCCTCCATCTCCGCCGTCGGAGTCGCCGCGCACGAAGCCGGACACGCCCTGCAGGATAAAAGCGGCTATTTCGCCCTCCAGATGCGCCAGGGCCTGATCCCCTTTGCCAACTTCGGCTCAAATTTCGGGATGATCTTGATTTTTATCGGTGCAATCGGAATGTATATTCTTCCTCCGATCGGACTGCTGGCTGCGATTGCTGGATTGGCGTTATACGCTCTCGGCGTTCTCGCGACGATCGTCACCCTGCCAGTGGAGTTCAACGCCAGCAGCCGCGCCCTGGCCCAGATCAACCAATACGGCCTTGTCTCCACCGAGGAACACGCTGGTGCTCGAAAGGTCCTCAACGCCGCCGCGCTCACGTACGTCGCCGCCGCGCTTGGAGCCATCCTGACGCTGCTCTACTACGTCTGGATCATTTTCGGCAACCGGGACTGACGGACGTCCATTAGGGATTGCCAACCGCCTACCGATGACTGATACTCTTTGACTTAATAAGAAGGTATGGTGGGCTACGCTGTGCTTTTAGCTCACCCTACTTGGCTTGGCTGAAGAGAAGATCGAAAAGGAAATTGAAGGTTTGCTCGTAGAGGTGATAAAATGAACGTAGAACCTTTCCTCCGGCCACACCTAACCGGAAAACGATTTAATGAACACGCAATCCCTTTAGAATTTCTAAAGGATTTGGCTGTGCTCGAAGAAATGATTGTTGAGGTAGCTAAATCGAAATACATTGCAGCCAATCCGGGACGAAAACGTGTTCCCTGTGGATTTACAGAGGGGATCGATCTTAGATTAACGGGCATAGAAGAAGGTAGCGCCATCCCTGTAATTAGTCTTGTTTCTGAAGAATATACGACATTTTTTCCACCTGATAATAAAGTTTATTTCGAAAAGGCTCGTGATGATTTTGTTTGTGCTATCGATGCCGCAGAGCAAAACGAAAATATCACGGAACACTTGCCCAACAAATCGCTAATATATTTTGATCGAATTGGCCGCAGTCTCAGGGAAGGAGAGGCGATGGAGTTCACGACACCTAGCCAACCGACGCCTGCCCGGCTTACGAAGGAGACTCGACGGATACTTTTGGCTTCATCCAATATTAAGGAACTGACTGAGGAAACCACTGTTCGTGGAACGATTCCTGAAGCCGATCAAGATAGTATGACGTTTCAGATTCAGATGATCGATGGACGTAAAGTTAAATCTCCTATGCCTGCACAACACCGTGAAACTATTATTGCTGCTTTCAATGGATATGAAACCGGTACTCGTGTGCTAATACAGGGGATCGGTAAATTTACCCGGCAAGAGCGATTAATAAGTTTTGAATCGATTGAGTCTATCAGTACTCTTGATCCATTGGATGTCCCCGCACGTCTCGATGAATTGCGCACTTTAAATGATGGATGGCTAGAGGGAAAAGGAATTGCGCCGAGTCATAATGAACTTGATTGGTTGGCTCGTGAATTTGAACATAACTATCCCGATGAATTGCCATTGCCACACGTCTACCCGACAGAGGAAGGCGGTATTGTAATGGAATGGGATATTATATCAGACGATATTTCGTTGGAAATCGATCTAATCAAACATCATGGGGAATTACACTGCCTTATCATGGATACGGATCGTGAGGAAACGGCTGCGTTTGATTTGAATGAACCAGAAGATTGGATTCGTTTGGTTGAGAAAATCCGGGAAATGAACGGGAGTGCAGTATGAATCAAGAGACACTCCTTCTCCGGCAAGTTCACCCGAAATGGATTCAACAAGGCCGCATTACTTCTCAGGTTTTCAAACCGACACCTAAAGACAAGAAAAAACTATCCGTCTATGATGGGGATATGATCGGTCCTGAAAACGCGTGGGAGCATTACACTGAAAAATTGGATTTTGAATCTGTTGGTGTCATGGCGGTTACTGTGTCTGAATGTAATAAGTATGACCTTCAGGCAAAATCAGACCCCACTCCTTTTAAGGAACATGCTGTGATTGATTTCACTGAAATAACAGAAAACCAAATTATAAAGAAATCGAAGCGATTAAAAGCGTTAGCAATAATCCGAGGCTGGTTGTATCAAACAGAGATGTCATCGTAAGTAATTTCATTCAACTTATCGTGCCTCATAGCCGATGGCCCGAACATCTTTTTGAAAATCAGTCTAACTAAAACAATGAATAATACCGCTCGGAAAAGTGTCTAACCTCCATGCCCCGAAAAACGAAAATATCCCCCGCACGCCTAAACGCGCTGACCGTTCTGGAGAACGTTTTAAGTCAAGGAGAAACCCTTCTTGACGCACTGCCGATTTTGGAGCGAAAGGATTCCGATCCCCGCGATCTCGCCCTCGCCCGCGAAATCGCATCGGGAACCTGCCGCTGGTTGGGCCGAATCCACCATGCCCTGAAGAACGCCGCCCCCCGGTTCGACAATTTCCCCCCGGCGGTTCAACGAATCCTCGAACTTTCGGTCTACCAGTTACACTTTCTGGACCGCGTTCCACCCTACGCGGTGATTTCAGACGCGGTCGAATTGACGCGAGTCAAACGCTGTCCGGGATTGGCTTCAGCCGTCAACGCCATCCTGCGCACGATCTCAAAACAATCCCCGGATGATTCACTGCCCAAGCGGGAAACCGATTTCGTCCACTATTGCGCCACCGTTCATTCGCATCCGAAATGGCTCATCGAGCGCTGGCTGAAAATCTGGTCAGCCGAACAAGTGGAAGCGCTCTGCAAACATAACAACACACAAGCACCCCTGTATCTGCGCGTCAGAGGAAACGTACAGGAAGCGTTAGACACGCTGCATGACTTAGAAATCCAATGCAAGCCGGATCCACGTCTGCCCGGCAGTATCAAGATCGAAGAAACGAATTCCATCCCGCCGGAGGTCTTCGAGTCGGACCGTTGGATCGTTCAGGACGGCGCTCAGACGCTGGTGGGGCTGCTCGCCGATCCTCATCCAGGCTGGCGTATCTGGGATGTCTGCGCCGCGCCGGGCGGCAAGACGTTTCATCTCGCTGATCTCATGAACGGTGAGGGAACCATCACCGCCACCGATAAAAACGCGTCTCGCCTTGAACGCCTGCGCGAACGGGCCGTCAGCCTTGCTCTCTCATGCGTCACCGCCGTTCCGTTGGACCCGTTGGCGGATGCTATTCCGAATGATTTCATGCCGTTCGACGCCATACTCGTGGATGCGCCCTGTACTGGCTGGGGAACCTTTCGCCGTCGGCCCGATCTGCGCTGGCGGCTGAAGACGGACGACTCGCGTCGGTCAGGTAAGAAGGCGCTCCAGTTGATAGAACGGATTTATCCCTCGCTCAAACCGGGGGGTGTCCTGATCTACTCCACCTGCACACTCTCGCCGGATGAAAATCGCCAAGTGGTGGAAGAATTTCTAAAAAACCATAATGATTGTATAATTGAACCGGCGCAGGATTTTCTGCCGCCCCAATTCGCGGAAGCCATCGATGGCCGGGGCTTTCTCGACCTGTTCCCGGCCCATTGGGGATTGGACGGCGCTTTCGCAGCACGATTAAAAAAACGAGGTTGAACGGTTGCGATTCTTCAAAGCGGTGTTTCGCCTGATACGTTTTATCTGTTTTTCCATCATCTTCATGTCGCTGTTAGCCGCGGGGATGGGAATCGGCGGTTTTCTCCTGCTGAATTACATGGTCAAGGGGGAGGAAGTGACGGTTCCCAACTTATACGGTATGACCAAATCCGAAGCGATTCTGGTTCTGGCCGAATACGAATTGATGCTCAATCCCGACATTGAAGAAATCACTAATGTCAACGCAGCCGTCGGGATCGTGATCGAACAGCGTCCCCGTCCCGATGCAAAAGTGAAAAAAGGCCGTAAGATCAGCCTGGGCATCAGTTCGGGTCCCGAACAGATTTACATCCCCGACGTGACCAAACAACCCGAAGAAACCGTTCTATCCGATTTACGAAGCGCCGGTCTCAATACCGGTAATCGCGCTGCCGTCTATCATCCCAGCATCCCGGAGGGAGTAATCATCGCCCAAGATCCATTACCGGGCGAGCGGATCATACAGGGAAAAAAAGTCGATCTCCTCGTCAGCCTCGGTCCCAGAGTCCACGCCTTCGTCATGCCCAACCTGATCGGCATGGATATGAGAACCGCCCGCAATCGGGCCGGCCAGGAAAAATTTATCCTGGATAACGATCACGTGACCAAACAACAAACCGCAGATCAATCCAAATGGAACCGGATTCTCGAACAACGCCCCCTGCCGGGAGCGAAAGTAATGGAAGGCGAGCGAATTACCCTGACGGCCGGTTCCAGTGGAGAGAGTATCGGAACGTTGTGGATGATTGATGTTTCGTTTCCCGTCCCGGCTTTCGTGGAGCGCAGTCAATTGTGCCTGCTCGTCTGGGACGATACGTCGATTGCATTCGACCAGCCGATCCGTATCCCGTTGGACCTGAAATTCTGGCAGCAGGAAATCAATCGAACCATTCCCGTTTTTGGAGACGCCTTGGTGACTCTGAGCCAGACCGATGATTCCTCCCCAAACGTTCTGCCTCTCCATCACCATTTCCAGTACTTCGAAGCCAAATGACAGATTAAACGAAACGGCAAAAAGTCGAAAACACTTTCAGCCAGGGAGTGTCTCGCCCTATCGATCCACTATAAACCAGTCACAAACACGCTTATTTCCAAACGATCGAACCCATGTCAATTGGACTCTGTCAGGCGATCCCGGTGGTTAATGGTGTGCTCGCGGATCGATGCGGCGTTCTCCGGCTTGCCGCGAAGATGGATGACGTACCCCCCCCGGTCAAAGACCAGAAACCAGCCTTGGAATTGCTCTCGAAGAAGCCGGTCGAGCGGAGTGTCTTTGACACTGACGATAAAATTGATGCCATGTTTATCGAGGACAAACTGCCAGTACGATTGACCGTTCGCATACCACGCCGTCAATTCGGGATACTGGTCTTTTTGGACAAAGGAGGCGAAATCGTCCCGGCTGCGCTGCGAGTTGAACTCGCGCCAGGTTCCGCGCTGATGGTAGGCCCCCAATGGAAATTCGCTGGCACTGTAAACGGCTTTGGTCTCTTTGGCGTACCGGCTACCCCACAGATCGAAGCGGTTGTCGGTATAGACTTTCATGTTTTCGGGAGAGAGACGGTAGATCAAGTATCCCGCGAATTGGTAGTCGTTAAACATTGGGCCTGATAATTGAGCTTGCTCGATAAAATCCACGGCTTGGCAGGGGAACGCGTCCCGCACGTAACCTTCGGAAACCAACGTCGGGAAATCCAGCGCGTTGTGATGCCATATCTTCCCCGGCCGCATCCCGAATGTATACGCGAACAACGCAAAAACCAGGATAACGTCCACGTGGAAATTGAATCCCCATTTCACCCGGGCCAACAGGTTCCCCCAAAAGCCGGAATAATCGCTTCGATCCCGGTCGGCGGGAATGATAGCCCGTCGTTCTTCCGCCAGCGCCGACACCAGGGGAGGCGTCGCCACCAGCGCGAACAGGGGAATATACTGGATATGATTCAGTGCCTGATGCCCGAAAAACACGATGGCCAGCCCCTCGAAGATCCAGATCGAACCGGCCCGCATCATCGGCAGCAGCAGCAGCCCCAGGATGATCGCCTCGAATGCGTTCGCGTAGTGCATATTGGGGGCTTTCAGTTCCTCCAGGTTCCGCAGCAACCACCAATCCCCCGACACATTGAACGATTCTAAATAGATGTGATACGTGAACGGGGTAATCAGCGAGGCGAACGCCACGGCAAGCACGATCCACGTACACGTTCCAAGACGCCGAAACCAGGGCGACCTCGGATTCTCACGCATCCATGTAATCAAGCAGAACCACAGCTCGCTCAGCCACCAGAAAAACATGAGGACAATGCCGATCACCGCCCCGCTATGCAGATTCGCCCAGACGATTTCAAACAGCACCGCCCCCAGAACGGCCAGGCGGAAGTGTTCGTCCTGTTGGAGAGAGAGGATGATATGCAGGAAAATAACGACGAACAGATATGTAAAAATCGGCGGCACCAATCCGAGCGTGTTCTGGCAGGCCAACAGGGTAATCATCGAACCGACGCACGACATTTTCCACCCCACCCCATTGCGAAACATATACAGAATCAGCAATCCAATGGTCAGGGTGAAAATCAATGCTTTAAACGTGACGGCGGCCAGCAGTCCCCCCATGCGAAAAACAGTATAAAAGATCAAGTCCGACAGCCACTCGTGATTGACCCAGGACGTTTCACTGCCGGTATAGGTGAACATATCGTGCGTGGGAAAATGGAAACCGTGCTCGCTGAAATGCGCCCACAGTACTTCCCCCGTTTTGAGATGGCTCCAGGCGTCGTGCCGGTCTCGCAGGGGGAACATCCCCGCCCAGAAGGCTCCCAGCAGGGTCAGAATCACCAGGCAGACCGTAATAACGCTAATCACACGGGAGCGTTGGTACTCATCCTTGAGTGGTTGGAAGGAAGACGTCTGATCCATGTCGTGTTCGATAGTCAATATCCTTACGATCGGCTTTCAGCAGTTAATAATTGGTTAAAATATCCAGCGTAGAACATACACCTCTCAACCACTAAATGCAAGGACACAAAGTATTTATGCCACTTTTACTCTAACGGAACCGACAATCACGAAGAGGAAATCCGGTCTATTTCAACCGAATGATTCCTACCGCTTGAAACGTATGCTTTCCAAAGAACGATGAACCCCCAAGCGGAAAGCAATAAAGGCACAAGGTAAACCAATAACAAACGTGGAGATTCATTGGCAATCCGAACAATCAGCAAATCCGGCCCATGGTTGAGAATCCAATGCCAGTGCAGGACCGGGTTGGAAAATTGCGGCAAATAAATCGTGAACTGCATCAAGTAGAGGCTAGAATTCTGCGCGTTACGCCACTGGTAGAGCAGTTGCTTAATCGCCAGTACCGGATCGACGGCCAGCCCCAGAAATTGAACGTAGATGGCGATAAACACCAAGACCGCCCAGCCAATCCGTTTAGCGGGCCGGTCGAAGAGTGAGCGCTGCATGAAAAACGCCGCCGTGGAGATCATCAGAAAGGGGGTGATCTGATAGACGTGTCGAGGCCCCCAGTCGTATCCACCCGCCCAGTTCTGCCACTTCGACATCGCGCCCAGAAAACCGCCGATAAGAAGCAGCAGCCCTCCCGTCAGCCAGGGATCCTTCTTCCACAATTTCCATATCCCGAACGCCGCGAAGATCAGTGGGGGTGAATAAAGAAAAATACTCCGCCCCGGCGTAAAGAGAAAACCGTGCAGCCCGACAAACAAAGGGGTAATGAACTTGACTTTTTCCGCCTGGTCTTCATACCCCGTCGAAAAAAGCGAACCGAAGCGAAAATAATTATAACTGAGAATAACGGCGAAAATGACAATCCAGGGTATGGCGAAACAAAGAATGCGTTGAATTGGCATCCGAACCCCAAAACGTTCGTCCCTGCGTTCCACACACAGAAACCACGCCGCCGCCGGAAGCGTGACCAGCGTATCCAACCGGGTCAACACCGCATAAGCCCAAAAGCATCCCGCAAAGAGCGCCCAAAGCGCTGGACGCTTCGCCCGATCCTGTTGAAGCAACGCCCAGACCGCCGCCATCAGACAAAACGCCGCCAACGGTTCGGTAAAAAACGTCCTCCCGTGCGGCCAGCAGTAAGTGCAAAACGCCAGCAGCAAAGTCATAAACACCGATGTGCCCAGCGGGATACTGATCCGCAGAAGCAGAGCGTGAAAGAGCACCACGGTCAACGCCGTAACGATCGTCGTAAAAACCGTCGCCCACCCGCGCAGAAACGGCGTTCCCGCCGAGTTCGTTTCAGCAATCGAATCCAGCCGGTTCGCGCCACAGTCTTCACTTGGATCGATTGCCCGTCCCAGCGCCACCCAGGGCGCGGCAGCCAGGGGAAGGCCAAGCCCGTATTGGGCATACTCATTGCCATCGATCCCAGTTTTTGTCGCGAATCCTCCCAACGACGGGATCGCCCCCCGTTTTCCCTCCAGCAGTGAGAGCGTCGTTCTCAGGTTGATCTCTTCATCGGGAGTGGTGAGAAAATGCGCGGGCGATGCCATGAGGTAAATCCCCATGACCGCCATGAACAGAGCGATTGAAATCCATAAAGAGGGTTTATCGGTTTCGTGATTCATAGATCGATCATTTTCTCACGGCTTGAAAGAGTGGGCAAGTCCACTGTTCTATCGCCGGTTCCGGTTGTACAATACCTCATGGATTTTCTTGGAAGAAAGCAGCGGTTGACGGTTTTTTCTTTCGACTAATATGAGAATCATTTTCTTCGGTTGATTTCGTCTAAACAATCCTAAAGATTCAGGAAGGATTTTTATTATGTCTGGCCACTCGAAATGGAGCACGATCAAGCACAAGAAGGCGAAATTGGACGCCGCGCGCGGTAAGATTTTCACCAAGATCATTAAGGAATTGACTGTCGCGGCGCGCATGGGTGGCGGCGATCCCACAGCCAATCCCCGTTTGCGAACGGCGCTCGATAACGCGCGTGGGGCGAACATGCCCAAGGACAACATTGCAAAGGCGATCAAAAAGGGAACCGGCGAACTGCCCGGCGTCGTCTACGAAGAAGTGACCTACGAGGGATACGGTCCCGGTGGTGTAGCCATTTTCGTCGATGTGATGACCGACAACAAGAACCGGACGACTCCCGAATTGCGCCACCTTTTCGGCAAATACGGCGGCAACCTCAGCGAGTCGGGCTGCGTCGCCTGGATCTTCGAGCGGTGTGGCCAGATCACCATCACGGGAGAAGCCCTTGACGAAGACGCGATCATGGACGCCGCCATCGAAGCGGGAGCCGATGACGTTCAGTTTGAAGAAGGTGTCGCTCTCATCTTCACCGGAAGCGATGATTTGCTGACCGTCCGCAAGGCTCTGGAAGACGCCGGTCTCAATCCGTCGGATGCCGTCGTGACCCGCATCCCGCAAAACACGGTCGCTCTGGAGGGAAAAACCGCCGTGACGATGCTCAAACTCATGGAAGGGATCGAGGAACACGACGACGTCCAGAACGTCTACGCCAACTTCGACATCCCCGAAGAAATTTTCCAGGAAGTCTGATCGTTTATGAATCCCCCGGCACAGGACACTCCCATGCGCGTTTTGGGTATCGATCCCGGACTCCAAGCCATGGGATACGGCGTGATCGACGCTGTTGGACGGCAAGCCAAACTCGTCGATTACGGCGTCGTCAAGACCTCACCCCGACAATCGTTTCCCGAACGCCTCAAGATAATCCACGACGGGGTGGAATCCATCGTCAACCAATTTCAGCCGGATCGAATGGTGTACGAAAAATTAATTTATTGCAAAAACGTCTCCATCGCGCTGAGCCTGGGTCAGGCGCGGGGAGCGGCGATCGTTGCTGGAGCCAGGCTGGACGTGCCCATGTCGGAATACAATCCCACGGAGATTAAATCCGCAATCGTCGGACGCGGGCGGGCCTCGAAAGAGCAAGTCCAGCAGATGGTCAAGATTCTCTTATCGCTGCCAGAGATTCCCGAACCGGATCATGCCGCCGACGCCCTGGCCGCCGCGTTGACCTACGTCCACGCAAAAAACCTGGACAATCTACTTTTACAAAACAAGTAATAGTAGGGTGGGTCGCGTCTTATCGACCCACCATTCCTTACTTCAATAATGGAGAAAAAAACAAATCGTGATCGCATTTCTATCCGGAAAACTGGCGGAAAAACGTGAAGACCTGGCCGTCATCGCCGTCGGGGGCGTCGGTTTCAACGTCGTGATCCCCCTGACGGTTTACCGTGAACTACCGCGCGTGAACGAACCGGTCACGCTCCACACCCATACCATCGTCCGCGAAGACGACATCAGTCTCTACGGCTTTACCACTCGCGAAGAACGCGAAACGTTCCGGATTCTTCTCGGCGTAAGCGGAGTCGGCGCGAAGATGGCCATCGACGTGATCTCCCACCTCCCCGTCAACCGCTTGATCGAGTCGGTCCAGAAAGGCGAGGGGGCTTTGCTGTGCCAAGTTCCCGGCATCGGAAAGAAGCGCGCGGAAAAATTGATCTTCGAGTTAAAACGCTCCAAGCATCCGCTTCTCCTGGCCCCCATCCAGACAACGGATGGCAGCCCCAAAACGCCGATTCCCGAAAGCGGAAACATCTCCGAGGCCATCGCCGCCTTGGAGGCGCTCGGCTGCAAACCTCACGAAGCCCATCGCGCCATTTCCGAAGCCATCGAACATCTCGGTAATGACGCCGACGTCTCCAAATTGGTCAAAGAAGGATTGCGGCGACGGTAGGATGGGTCGCGCTTTATCGACCCACCATCCTCACTGCGAGGCTGGAGCGTAATCCCAATTCCCATTACTATAATTTTAATCTTAATCGAGGTTATTTTATACATTATGGCCGCACTATTGGACAATCCCCGCACTCGAACGGCAATCGATCCGGATGGGATGCTGGACTGGGTCGAGCGATTCGGTCAGCAATGCCGAGACGCCGAACGAATCGCGCGGGCTTATCCGCTTCCAAAGATAAGAAAAATCGAGCACGTCGTCGTTACCGGTATGGGCGGTTCGGCGATTGGTGGAGATTTAACGCGTGCCTACGCCGCAAGCCAATCGAAGGTTCCTTTCGAGGTCGTTCGCAACTACACCCTGCCGAACTACGTGGGGCTAAAAACCCTGGTGATCGCGGTTTCCTATTCCGGCGATACGGAGGAAACCCTTTCCGCCTTCAACGACGCGAAAAAACGCGGCGCGGTCATCGCGGCGATTTCGACGGGCGACAAACTGACCCGGCGCTGTAAAGCAAATGCTTTTCCCTGCGTCCTGATCCCAGGAGGATGCTCCCCCCGCGCGGCTCTGGGTTATTCGATGATCCCTCTTTTGGTAATGCTGGAGCACTGGGGAATCCTTCCCGATCAACGCCACGCCTTGTCGGACATGGTTAAAACCATCGAACGGACCATCACCGCCAACGCGTTCGATGTGCCAACCGATTCCAACCCGGCCAAACAGGTAGCGATGCAACTGCACGGCACGCTGCCCGTGATCTACGCCGGGCAGGATGCTTTCCAGCCAGTCGCCGCCCGATGGCGCGCGCAGATCAACGAAAACGCGAAAACCTTCGCCCACGACTTCGTGGTCCCGGAAATGAACCACAATGAAATCCTGGGCTGGAATCAACCCAGCGGGTTGGTCAAGAAAATGACACCCGTCTTTTTGCTGGACAAGGGATACCACAAGCAGACGCTTAAACGCTTCGAGGTGATGAAAAAAATCCTCCCCAGCGAACCGATCGAGTTGGAATCATCCGGTACGGCCCTCTTGGCGAGACTCTTCTCCCTGATCGGCCTGGGTGATTTCGTCAGCGTCTATCTCGCGTATTTATATAAGCAGGACCCTGTCCCCATTCCCGCCATCGATCGCTTCAAACGTGAGTTGGGATAGGGACAACATATTGTCCCCTCTCCCTCTGGGAGAGGGTTAGGGTGAGGGCGAAAATGCAAAAGCGTATCGATTTCACAATAACTTTTTAGAATGTAGGGTGTGTCACGCTTTTCGACTAACCATCCCTCTGATAACCCTGTTTGGTTCCGGCTCTGTCGGGTTAGGGTGAGGGTGATTTCCAAATAGCTTAACTTAATAACATTGGCATTGGAAAAAGAAACCGAGTCTCATCATGGCTAAGAAACGTCGAAAAAGACACCGACCCTCCACGCCGGTCAATCACCCGGCATCGGTCGAGGCCGCCGCCCCGCAGGCCAAACCGGCAGCGCTCTTTCTCCACGCTCCCGCCCTGCCGTTTTCGGTCTATCACGGGGCCGTTTCCAAAGCCGCTTTCGTCGTGACGCTGATCGCTTTCCTGGGATTGGCCGCTTTTTTGACCAAAGGCTATTTCACCCGCCCGGTCATCCACGAGTCCAATTTAATCGAGACCATACTGAACCTGAACGGCAAGCAATGCCCGGAAGATTTTTTCTTGATCGATCCCAATCAATCGATCCAGCGTGCCAGGCTGGGGGATGAGGAAGACGCGATCTATTTTCGAATCGAGTCGGGACAGAAGGGGGGATTCGTCATCGATGCGAAAGCACTCAATCTGCCTGGCGACGCCGATAATTTTTGTGTGCCGATTCTCGCCTACTATCAAGGCGCGCCGAGTATCAACTACGGGTTTAAGAATCGGGGGATTCAATTAGCGGGGAAGTCATCATACAAACTCGTCAATATGCAAATGACGCCCTCTCTCGATTCGCCCAATTACTTTCTTAGCATTCCCGACATGACTCACGATAAACCGAGTTTTGAAATCCCCTGGGACGAAGCCGATCAATTCTTTTTTATCATCGACGCCGATGCCCCGACGGATATTTATATCGCGAAAATCACGATCTTAGAGAAAAATGAAAGTTGAAAATCAATCCCTAATCCGGCCCTGGATCCCGCGTGAATCGCTGGACCGCATCCGGCGCATGGACGTTCTGATCGCGCTGGCCGCCTCGTCGATCCTGACCTCGATCGCTTTTTTCTGGCTCTTCCCACTCGTCGAACACAACCCCGTGGCGATTTACCGTTCGATGGCAGTTTCGCCCTTTCACTTCTACGCCAAACCTTATGGGGCGCGGCTGCTGACCCCTCTGATCGCCCATTTCCTGCCTCTCGATCCCGACACCGCTTTGCGGGTGGTCGCGTTCCTATCATTCGTTCTAAGTGGAACGCTTCTTTTCTTACTGTTTCGTTTGTTGGATGTGAATCCCTGGCTGGCGGCGGCGCTGTTACCCGGTTTCTATTTCGCTCCCACGGCGAAGTTCATCATTGCGAACAGCTGGTTCGTCGATCCCATGAATTATTGGCTGCTTGTTCTCGTCTTCATCGGAATCTTCACCGCCAACACCGGTGTGACGGCGGCGGCGTTGACCCTGAGCGCGTTCAACCGTCCCGAATCGATGGCCGTTCTCCCTTTGGTCTTCATCGCTTGGTGGCGCAGGGATTATCCAGTCCGTTCGCTTAAACCCATCCTCATCGGCACACTCCCGGCGCTTGGCATGGGTTTGGCTCTCATGTTTCTCTGGCCGGTTCTAAGTGATTTAAGTGTCATGGTTCAAATCGGGGGAATCGATGCCGCCCATTCGAATAACCTCTCAGCAATTTTTAAGAAACACGGTTTCAAGGTTTTAATCTCATCGCAGATATACTGCGAAATCGTCCCATATTTCTGGGGATTGGCGGCCATCGGTTTTTTGCGGGTCTCTCCCAGGATTAAAATCTTATGCCTGACGCATATCGTACTGTCTGTCCTGCCGATGCTGGTTGCAATCGACTTTTTCCGCCTGCCGTTCTACGCTTTCCCCGCCGTTCTGCTGCTAGCCGGTGTGGGAATCGTTACCCTCTCGAAAATCCATCCGGCACTGGCCATCGCAGCCGTTCTTATTACGTGGCCGTTCATCGCCTTCGCCCCGCAATCGGTCTGGCTGGGAACCATCCTGACCACCGCCCTGCTAGGCATCTACCTATTCCTCTCCAAAAAAAGTCAATACAAGGAAATCCAACCACAGCAGTAACAACCATTCATCCCCTTCAATACCCACAATCAAGTCTCCTCTCCCTCTTGGGAGAGTGTATCGTATCGCGCCCGTATCGCGTTTCGCCGACAGGCGGGTACGATGTTTTTAGGCGAACACGATTATTATAAAGGGTGAGTGTGACAACAGCAGAATCCCCTAACCCTCTGGGAGAGGGTTAGGGTGAGGGTGGCAATGCAAAAGCGTATCGATTATTCGATAACTTCTTTAGAGCAACAAATCCTAAACCCTGAACCCTAGACCCTAACCCCTGTTTGGTTTCGAGCCGATCAGTTAAGTAGGGTGGGCTCAAAGCGCAGCGTAGCCCACCATTCCTACTTAAGTAGTACCATTAATCTTAAACCGATTTTAGAATTATCATTTCGAGCCAATCAGAAGTGAAAGTTTCCGGTCAAGCCGCTGACGGGAAAGTTTAGCGTTGATTTTATTCGAGAGCGCGAAGCACATTTCGATAAAGCAGTCGACGCCCCGGTCTTCATTCAGCTCGTGAACGGTAAATTCACGCAACGCGTCTTGTTTCAATTCAGTTACCTCATCGAGCAGTTTCTGTAATCGATCCGAATCGTCTTTATCGGGATCTTCATCCAATGGGGCCTGCCGGGTTTCGATATCCATCAGCGCCCGGATAAAGCGGTCGAGTTTGTGCTCCTTTTTTCGCGCATAGATTTTCTTCATCCACCGGGAAGTTAGGATCACAAAGATGATTATCGAGACGAAAAAAGACCGGATCCCTTCAGTGGATTCGACGAAATCCGGATTCAGGAACGGGCGGAATTCCGGTTCGTAGATATTTCGCGCGCCCTGATGAATGGGAAATTCCTGGTTGAGGCGAGCGAAATCGATCCCGCTGTCATATAATTCACTCAACCGGTTCTCCGTAATGAATTCGCGGTCGAGGATCAACTGCGACACGGCTTCCACCATCCCGGTGCGAATGTCCTTGCGGCACAGCAGGTGAGCACCGATAGAGACGGTTTCGGTAGGTTCGGATGGAAAAGGTGGATCGAGATGATACAATCCCTGAGGAATTTCGTACTCAGAAACGAACAGCCGCTTTTTCAGCAGCACCTTCGCATAAGGAAGCGCCGCGATCCGGCATCGCTCGACAATCACTGGATCGGTCAGGATCGGCGCGAAAGAGCCGATCGTAAGAAACATCGCGTCCAACGATCCATCCGCAAAAGAAGCGATGGTCTCTTCGTAAGTGAGAAACTTGATATCGATGGAATGAAAATCCAACCTGAAATGATCGAGCAGAATGAAACTCATGGCCAGATTGCCGGAATATTTCGTTCCCACATTGATCGTTTTACCGGTCAATTCGGTTGGAGAATCGACGTTCAAATCGTTTCGGATGATGAGATGGACAACTTGGTAGTAAAGATTGGCGGCGAATTGGATGTTCTCCGCTATATCGAAAGGAAAATCTTGGATAGGAAAATCGATGGCCGACAGCGCATCCTTCCGGTCCAATTCGTGAAAAATCTCAAGCGTGTAAGGCTGATAGATCGCGAAATCGGCTTTTCCCGTGTGAAGATGTTTGAGATTGTCCAATGAGCCGTCCGTAGACAGCACGTGAACGCGAACGCCGTGCTTCTTCTCGATAGCCGCTTTGATGCTTTGCCCCAGCGAATAAAAACGCCCGCCTTCCAATCCGGTCGCAATCGTAATCTCCGCCGGAAGCAGCGTCACCGCAACGTACTGATAAACCAGCAGAGCCGTCAGTAGAACGATAAGGGCAGTAATCGAAAGTTTGATCCAGGGATTTCTCATAATGACGATCCGTTTGATTTAGCGAGATTCCGATGGCAAGTTTACTATCACGAAAAGGATATTTCCACAAGAGAAGTTACATCGAAGAGTGCACGTCATAGAAGTGGGTAAAAGGTTGATTCTCTTTTTTTATGCAATAAACAGACAGTTACTATTCTGTCCGTTAAACAGAGAAGGCTTAACAGTCCGTGGTAAAAGTCGCGCGAGGGTGTGCACGAGACATTTTGGTTGGATTCAAGGCGAAAAAGCGCAGGAAATATGGTTTATTTTCAAGATTTTTCAACGCAGAATCCAGCCAAAAGGGCCGTGCATCGCACCGTGGGACTTTTACCACGGGCTGTTAAGGTTCAGTGGGTCTCACCATCCCTTTTAACCTCCGCATGGAAGTCGAAGAAAATTGTCTATGTCAGTAAAGTTCTATCCTGTTCATCCTAAAATCCTGGCTATCCAGATTCAGACAAAAAAGGGGAAAAGATATCTGATATTATCCGCTAAGGAGTTAAGTAGGGTGATCTCTTACCCACAATGATGTCGTGTACCCTACATCGAGCGCAGAGTGAGGTGTTCCCAGAGCTGGTGGTTGGTCAGAAAGGAAACCATCACTTCCGCTTCTGACGGATCTTCGAGCGCTCCGGGCTTGGCGCACGATCCCATGTGATGCGATTTTCCGGGCAGCACGTGCATGCCGATGATGGCGTCGTAAATCGCGCGGCTGCCTTCGATAGGACCGATCCGCTGAGGACGCCCCTCGCTGTCGATCAGATAACTCTCGAACGACATAACCTTGAAGAAATTACCGTCGAGTACATACCCGTTGAAGGGAACCATCACCAGTTTCCCGCACCAGTCGATCGTCTCGGCTTCCTTACCTTCCAGCACCGTGCACGACATACGGGCTTGGGGAAAGAATCCATCGCCCCCCTGCCGGGCGTTACCGACAAAATCGCTCTGTTCGATTCCCAGATAGGTCTTCAGATTTTTCAGATCGGCGTATTCGCTCCCCAGATGATCCCTAACGCGGGAATCGACGATGTGGCTCGTTTCCCGTGATGGACGTCCGTAGCAGTCGTAGTGGTAGGAACCGATCACGTCCAGTCCCTCCACTTGCTGAAGTGGATTGTCGCGAAGAATAAGGTTGGCGTTCTGCACGTTCTTGCCCACCGGAAACAGTGAGCGCTGACCGACCTGAAGCGGATAGGTCGGTTCTTCGAACTGGTGACCGAAAATCTCGTGAATGGGAACCCCGCTCAACATAATCACGTCGTGAGTGAGATCGTCCGGAAGCCCGGCGGATTCCAGGTCGGGATATTTCACTTCGTTAGACACATCGTGAAGACGGGCGAACGCATCGACGAAAGTCGCCGACTTTCGCACGCGCCCGTCGATCGTCGGATCGGAAATATAACCGATCAAAACAGGCAGCCGGTCGATATCTTCATCGGAATAGACGTAAGCGCCGATCGCGCGGGAGATCATGTGCGGCCCGTACCCCTGCCGGTAGTAGATACACAGGAAAGACCGCGACTCGATCGTGATCCCCGATTGCGAGTTGACGGTGATATGTTGTTCAACACCGAAATCCCGCGTTATCCGCACGTTTTGATAGTCGCGGGTGAGCGCCAGCAGATCGTCGTCCCATTGCGTGTAATTCGATGGCACGGGCCGGTAATCGACGATCCGGTCCGTGGGAAGGTGAAATCCTTTGTGGGTGAAAATGAAAGGCGTCTCTTCCCGTCTGCGCCATTCCTCGAACGCGGGGATGTTGAATGGAAACAACTCTTCACCCCGAATGGAGGAATAAACCTGATTGGCGATATCTTCCATATTGTACGCCGAACTCAGGCCGCACTGATTGATGTTCTTGCGGCCCCGGTCGAGGTAGACGGAATCGAATACAGACTGTTGATAGCGGTAGAGGCATGCCTCATTGCCTTGAGCGAGCACCATTAACTGATCCGCTAATTCACGCAGATCGTTTTCACTTTTCACAAAACCATGAATAGACATCCGAAATTAAAACTCCACTGGATCGATTGATTCTACGCAATGCTTTATCAGTTAAGTAGGGTGGACTCAAAGCGTACAGGCTGTGTCACAATAATTCTCGTTACCCATCCGACTTGTTTT
>CAZSIZ010000059.1:0-24175 GCA_964606645.1 uncultured bacterium | reverse complement strand
GAAACTTAGGGATTTTTGATGGATGATTGGTTTCAATTAGTGAGGTCTGGAATAACCGGAAACAGGATTCATGAACGTCCTATTCGGGAAAGAAAATGAAATGAAAAAAGCGTTTACATTGATCGAACTGTTGATCGTCGTTGCCATCATCGGAATCCTGGCGGCCATCGCCGTGCCCAATTTTCTCAACGCGCAAACCCGTGCCAAGTTGGCGAGAGTCTACGGGGACATCGATTCGATCGAACTGGCGTTGAACGCTTACCGGCTCGACAACAACAAGTTCCCCCCGTCGCACAACGGTTCGTCGTATATCGATCCCCACATCAAGCGATTCGTCTACTTAACCACTCCCGTCGCCTACCTCTCGTCCATCCCCCTGGATGTCTTCGCCGGGAAGCACAATTTCAGCACGGGCAATTTCAACACCATCGGCGGCAAATTCGTCGGTGATCCCTACCGATACCTGGAATCGCAGTTCCATCCCACCATCCACCAATTCAGCACCACGGATGAATATAAAAAGTACGTCTATCTCCTCTCAGGCCGAGGCCCCGACCGGGTGATGAACTGGCAGACCGAACCCCGCCTTCCCGACGCCACCCCCTTCGAGGTCAGCAACGGTTTACACAGCGGCGGAGACATCAGCGTCTTCGGCCCCTGAACTTCCTCAGCCTTTCGGTTCCGGCCATCGGGCACTACGATTGAATGCGATCCCGAACGCTCCACGAGAAAGTGACATCAACCATGAAAACGATCGTATCGATTTCCACGGCGATTCTTCTCTTATCATTCATCACCCATCCCTCACGCGCCGCCAATCTTGAATCCTTCCTCACTGAATTCGGCCAGATCGAATTGGGGATATCGGAAAAAGCATTCACGAAGCGATTCCCCGATGCGGCATCAATGAAACTTCCCCAAAAGGCGTCTCCCTCGATGGAGGGTTTGACCGCCTATCAACTCGAAACCGGTTTTCCTTTATCGAAAAAACAGATTTTCAATTTCAAGAACGGCAAACTCGCGTCGGTCAATTGCATGGACCCGCAAACGCTCTTCTCTTCCGGCTGGGAAGGAGCCGACGCGCTGGTCCGTTGGGGAAAAGAGACGGTTCGGACCATGCAGAAACTCTGGGGCGCTCCCACCGAAGCGAAAGTCAAAACATCCAGACACGGCGGTTCCAGCCAGGTGTTCCTGAAATGGAAGCGCCCGAAATCGACCATCATCACCGCGTTTTCCCCGCCCGCTTCTCTCCTGGAAAACAGCGGGAGGGATCAAAACCTCAACGGCATGTTTCTCTTATGGAAGACTGCGCCTGATTCGCAGGACGCGAACATCCCCCCCGGTTCTCCGGAGGACGAACGTGAAGAAGATTATCATCCCGCTCTGCTGGAAGCCGATTACGAAACGTTCCGCAAACGGATGGAAGTCACACCCGTTCCGGATTCCTCGAACTTTCTACCCGAAGAGATTCAAACCGTCTATCTCGGCATGGAAACTTCCGAGTTGAAAAAGAGACGTCCCAAAGTCAAAGCCGACGATTTCTTCAACGAGCGCTGGAACTTTTTCGAATACTTGGAAGGATCCAAATTCTTTTCCGTCAATTACCGCGCCCGTATGGACCGATTGGTCAAAATCTCCCTGCTGCCTTCCAAGGACCAGGCCAGCACACCGGAGAAACTGGGAGCAATCGTGAATTGGTGTCTAAAAAACTGGGGCGATCCCGCCGAAATCCTGATCCCCGAACCGCCGAAGAACATGAAGGAAAAATTTAAATCGCAAATCTACCTATGGAACCACGAAAACATCAAAACTGCCCTGAAGATCGACATCATCCCCACGCCTTTCGTGCAGATCACCATCATGGAAAAAAAGATGCCTCTGACGTGTGTCGTTCCAACCAGTTTCACTTTTACACAAAAAGCACTAAACGCTGCCGATCTTGAAGCATTGAAAACGTTTAAGTTTTGGCAATAGTTTTTTAAAATCCTCCCCTAATTGAATCCCCTATTCTCATCAAACCGGCTATGTTATGATCGTGTGTTCATTCAAATTTTTAAGATACTTTCGGTACGGAAGGAACGAAACATGAAACAGCCTGCATTGACACGCCGGACATTTATTATGACGACGGCCGCCGCCGCTCTGGGCGGCTGTGCGACGACGAGAACGCCTTCCCTGAAACGGCTTGGATATAAATCGCCGAATGAAAAACTGAACATCGCCGGGATCGGAGCGGGGGGGAAAGGCAGTTCGGATATCGACAGTAGTAGTTTTGAAAATATCGTGGCGATCGCCGACGTCGATTGGCGATCCGCCGCCAAAACCTTTGGACGCTACCCCAACGCGAAGAAATACCGCGATTTCCGGGTCATGCTCGATAAGGAGAACATCGACGCCGTAACCGTTTCCACCGCAGACCATATACATGCTTTCGCTTCCATGGCCGCCATGAAACGTGGGATTCACGTCTACGTGCAGAAACCCATGACGCACTCGATCTATGAAGCCCGCAAACTAACTGAAGCCGCCCGGAAATATAACGTCGCGACTCAGATGGGAAATCAAGGCCATTCCAACGAAGAGGCTCGTGAGGTGTGCGAGATCGTCTGGTCGGGTGCGATTGGCCTGGTGCGCGAAGTGCATGTCTGGTCAAACCGGCCTGTATGGCCGCAGGGCATTGCCGAGCCGCTGCCCGAACAACCCGTTCCCGATTATTTCGATTGGGACATGTGGCTTGGACCCGCGCCCTGGCGTCCTTACAACCGTGGATATGCGCCTTTCAAGTGGCGTGGCTGGTTTGATTTCGGGACTGGTGCGCTGGGTGATATGGGCTGTCATCTGCTGGATACGTCCAACTGGGCGCTGCGCCTGGGCTATCCGGAAAGTGTGGAATGCCTCGAGCAGGAAGGGAAAAACGATCAGACCTATCCCAACAAGGCGATCATCCGCTACGAGTTTCCCGCGCGCGGCAGCATGCCTCCCGTCACCCTCACCTGGTACGACGGCGGCAACAAACCGCCCCGCTTCGCCGGAACCGAAAACGATCCGAACTTGGATAAAGACGGCGGTTCGATTTTCATCGGCGATAAGGGAATTCTCACAAGTGAGCAATACGGTAGGGATTGGCGTCTCCTGCCCGACTCATTAGCGGCTGATTTCAAGAAACCCACCCCATTGATCCCCCGCTCCACCGGCCACTACACCGACTGGATTCAGGCCTGCAAGGGAGGCGTTCCCGCCTGCTCCAATTTCGACTACGCCGGCCCGTTCACCGAATGGGTGCTCCTGGGTAACCTGGCGTTGCGCTGTGAAGGCAAACTCTTGTGGGACGGCCCCAAAATGCGCTGTACCAACAACAAAGAAGCCAACCGCTACGTCAAATGTAAATACCGCAAAGGCTGGAAACTGTGATGGAAGAAATGAAAGCAGTTTGTTTAACAACGGATCATGGAGTTAATCTGAAAAAATTCCGAATGAGAAGGAATAATGATTGAATACAAGAAACGGAAACGACTTCTGGCAACACTGATCGGAGTCACTTTAATATCGTATGTGTCTGCTGCCGAAAAAGCGAATCTCGCACCTCCCCGATTCATTGAAACACCCGGTCCAAACCACACGTTAACCAGTCGAAGATTTCAGGGTATCCCGAGTCTGGCCATCAGCCCGAAGGGGCGACTCTGGGCAACATGGTATGCCGGAAAAACTCCGAAAGAGGACCAAAATAACTATGTTGTCGTTGCCACCAGTGGGGACGGCGGCAAAACTTGGACGGAAAGCCTTATCATCGATCCCGATGCCGAAGGCCCGGTTCGTGCGTTTGATCCAGAGTTGTGGATGGATCCGGAGGGAAGGCTCTGGTCTTTTTGGGCACAGGCACTCGGCCATGACGGGACGGTCGCTGGCGTTTGGGCCATGACCAACGACGATCCAGATAAGGGCAGTTCCGATTGGTCACAGCCCAGACGCCTCACCGACGGGGTTATGATGTGCAAACCAACCGTCCTTTCGTCTGGTGAGTGGATTCTACCCGCGTCGACCTGGCGGGACACGGACAACAGCGCCAGAGTCATGATCTCCACAGACAAAGGCCAAACCTTCAGCCTTCGGGGCGCATGTCATGTGCCCAAGGAAGTCCGAAACTACGACGAACATATAATTGTTGAGCGAAAAGACAAGTCATTATGGATGCTGGTCCGCACCTTATATGGTATTGGAGAGAGTGTCTCGAACGATCGCGGGAAAACATGGAGTGCTCTGGTCCATTCTCCGATTCAGCACCCGTCCGCCCGTTTTTTTATTCGGCGTCTTCGTTCAGGCAACTTGCTGCTTGTCAAGCATGGAACGATCGCCAAAAGAAGTGGGCGCTCACATCTGACCGCCTATTTGTCAGGAGACGACGGACATACATGGTCGGACGGACTGATGCTTGATGAAAGAAGCGGCGTTTCGTATCCAGATGGTCAGCAGAAGCAGGACGGAACCATCCATATCATCTACGATTATTCCCGTACGGGCGCCAGAGAAATCCTGATGGCCACGTTCACTGAAGATGGTGTCGCTGCAGGGAATCCAGCATCCGCAAGTGTTTCATTGCGGATAGTTGTGAGCAAGTACCCTGAAAAAGGAAATCAGAAATAGTCAGCATGGACTGCCGAACTAGACGCTGCACAGGGCGGAGAACCCGCTGCCGCTCCTTCCTCGCTAGCGAACGGACCGTTGGGCGCACCATAGGAGACGAACGACCATGTCATCAAATCCTTCCTGCGATTTCATTCCCGAAAGCCACAACAGCAAAGGTCTCATCAGAAGCCGGAGCATTTATGCTGTGGTGATCTGCTTGCTGATGGGCCAACTGATTATGACGACTGGCTATGGAATGGAGTTTGATGATCGGGAGGCCGCGATGTGGACGTGCGAGGAGTGGGCGCTGGAAAACGCATCATGGTCGGGCAACCCCTATGATGTCATAGCCTCTGTCACGTTCATACACACTCGCACCGGCGCGAAGCGCACGACGCAGATGTTCTATGCGGGAGAGAACCAGTGGAAGTTTCGATTCACCGGCACACGCACCGGCGCATGGAGTTTCACAACGTCCAGCAATGACTCCGATCTCGATGGACATACAGGTTCCCTAACCGTGGGGCCGAGAACCAGTTCCAATGTAAAGGGTTTCTTAACAAACGCAGGAAACAAATACGCCATCATGGAAGAGGACATCAATCGTCTGGAAGGCTATGTCTATCAGGTCTTCATGAACCAGCAGGACTACGAGCAACAACACGAGCACGCCTCACGAATCCTGGGGCATCCAGACAGAATGAACCTCATCCCTGACTACTGGAACAACACCCAGGACAACGGATTCGACATCTATTTCTTCGCGGTCTTCTATAGCTGGTTCCGGATGGGCGCTCTGAGTATCGACGATTTCTCCAACGGCTCCGACCCCGATCTGGACCAGCCCGATCCCGCCCTGTTCGACACGCTTGAACTCGCCATCAAGTACGCCCACGAACGGGGGGGCCGAACCCATATCTGGGCCTGGGGTGACAACGACCGGAAACAGACGCCCAATCACCTCGGCGGCGGTTTCCGAGGCAAGCGGCATCAGCGGCTTATCCGTTACATCGCCGCACGGCTTGGTCCCCTGCCGGGATGGAGCATGAACTTCGGCTTCGACACCATCGAAATGCCTGACGCCGAGACAGATGCGGCCTGGTGGGCCGATGAGATGAACCGAACGATGGGCTGGCCGCACATCTTAACATCGCGTGGATGGGATAACGCGAGTCTCGGCGCCCACTCGTACGCCGGATTCGGGGGCAGCCCCTACGACCTGGAGACCACCGACAAGGGGCCAGCCGATTACCAGGAGATCAAACAGGATATGGAGACCCGCAAGGATAAGCCTTCCATCTATGAGGAACGTCATACCTACAACCGATGGCAATGCTGGCCGGGGAAAGTTCGCGATCCGGACCGGCTGAACGAAACCGGCTGTCGCCAACTGATCTGGTGGGAAGCCCTGGCCGGAGGAATGGGCGGCTTTTTCGGCCACTTCTCGACGCGCTTCAACCAATACGGCCCCTTCCGCCCAGAGGGTCCGTGCGGGTACTATCCCGATTCCCTCAAGCGGGCATTCCGCACACACCGGCAGTTCTGGAGAGACGGTCGCTTAAAACTAAACCTGTCGCCGGACAACACCCGAATCACGGTCCCAACAGCGTATTGCCTGGCCGCCGCAGATAAGAAGCATTTCATCTTCTTCGCAGAAGACGCAAACTCCCTGACAATCGATCTTCGAGGCATGAAAGGCATCCAGCCGGTCATAGCAGTCGACACGAAAGCGCACTATAGCGAAAAGGATAAAGGCAGTCTGATGGCTGGCGTCCATACAATCCCCCTTACCCAAACCTCAGACTGGGCCATCGCCATCGGCCACTTCGCCCGCTAACGCAGTGATCGTTGCCCCTCCCAACGGCTATTCTCCACTTAACAGATAGGATAGGATATTATAGAAAATCAAATTGTTGTTTTTTAAAAGATGAAATCATGGGATTAACTCCAAAAAAAATATTTCATATTACTCATTTCAAGAATTTGAATTCCATTATCACTCAAGGAGGACTTCACGCTGTAAATTTTAATAAAATCAAATTTGAGGACATTGCTGATCCAAGCATTCAAGACAAACGTTCCAAAAAAATTGTACCATGCGGAGCGGATGGAAATCTTCATGATTATGTACCCTTCTATTTTGCGCCACGATCTCCGATGCTTTGCAGGATTGATCGACGCGATGTTAAAGAATATGCCAGAGGCCAAATACCGATAATTCATCTCGTTTCCAATACTCAACTGGTCCAAGAATACGATTTACAATTCGTTTTCACAGACGGTCATGGAACGATGGCAATCACCGAATTCTATGACGATCTTTCACATCTTGACGATATTGATTGGACCGTGATGGACTTAATATATTGGAACGATACTCCTGAAAATTCCGATCGTAAGCGGCGGCGTCAAGCGGAATTTCTTGTCTATGAATTTTTCCCCTGGGAGTGTATAAATTCCATCGGTGTTTATGATGACAAAATTCAGCAGCGAGTCATGTCGATTGTGGAACAAAACGAGAAAAAAGTGGTAGTCAAAATCCAAAAAGATTGGTACTATTAGATCAGATCGAAAGCGAAGCGTTTGAAAAAATGATTGAACTGACACACGGAAATCTTCTAAAACAAGACGCCGAAGCGCTCGTCAATACGGTCAATTGCGTGGGTGTCATGGGCAAAGGGATTGCCCTGCAATTCAAGCAGGCCTTTCCAGGAAATTTTAAAGTTTATAAAAAAGCATGTGACCGGAAAGAGGTACAGTTAGGGAAGGTATTCGTTGTCCCTCTTGAATCAATGTACAACCCGAAATACATCATCAATTTCCCCACCAAAGATCATTGGAAGGGAAAATCACGAAAGAGCGATATCTTAACCGGCTTAGAATCATTGGTTGAAGAAGTAAAACGTCTCCAAATAGAATCGATCGCAGTACCGCCGCTTGGATGCGGATATGGCGGTTTGAAATGGACCGACGTAGAATCAATGATTGAAACCGCTTTAAAAAAAATACCAGATGTTCAAGTCTTTCTTTTCGAACCGAAAGGTGCACCGAAACCCGGATCGATGCCAGTCGCAACAAAAAAACCGAATATGACTCGAACACGCGCTTTCTTTATTCGTTTGATTGAAATCTATCGTGAATCGGATTACAAATTATCACTTTTAGAAATCCAAAAACTTGGATATTTTCTGCAAGTAGCCGGTGAACCACTTAAATTAGATTTTCAAAAGGACAAATACGGTCCTTATACCGAAACACTCAATCACGTTCTACAAAGAATTGAAGGCCATTTCATCCGAGGGTATGGAGACAGAAGCAGTGATGCCCAGATTTATCTTCTCCCTGAAGCCTCTAAACAAGCTGCTGATGTTCTGCAAAATACTTCTGGATCAATAGACCCCCTTAACCGAGTTCAATCGTTAATCGAAGGATTTGAAACGCCTTACGGAATGGAATTACTTGCCTCCGTTCATTGGATAACCCAAGAATATCCTGATATTGCCCAAGATATAGGTAAAATTATCGAAAAAATCCACTCCTGGAACGAACGAAAAAGAAAACTCTTCAAACCAAGACATATAAAAATCACTTGGCAGCACTTGTCCGAACAGGGTTGGATTTCGGCTCCCGCATCAACAACGTAATTCTAATAAAATTTCCTCTATAAACTATCACGGACGCTGGATGCTGCCGTCGGGGCGGCGGGTTTTTCCCCAATGATAATCGAACGACCGATCCTCCCGGAAGGGATATTTCTTTGCCTTCTCTTCATCCACCTCGATACCCCAGCCCGGTGCTTCGTTGGCGTAGACGTATCCGTTCTGGATTTTTAGGCAACCCTGGAAGACTTCCTGCGCTTTTTCGTTGAAGATGTGCTGTTCCTGGATACCGAAGTTATAGCAGGCCAGATCCAGGGCCACGTTGGCGGCGTGTCCGATGGGCGAGTTGTCACCAGGCCCGTGCCACGCCGTCTTCACCCCGAAGACCTCGCAGAACGCGGCCAGTTTCCGCCCCGGCGTCAGCCCGCCGATCTGTGACAGATGGACGCGGATAAAATCGATCAGCCGTTCGGCAACGAGGTCGATCCACTCGTGGGGATTGTTGAACAGTTCGCCCATCGCGATCGGCGTCGCACACTGGCTGCGGATAATCCGAAAGTGATCGTTCTCTTCCGGCGGCAGAGGATCTTCCAGGAAAAAGAGGTTGTAAGGTTCAAGTTCTTTCGCCAAACGCACCGCCTGTGCGGGCGAAATGCGCTCGTGGGTATCGTGAAGCAGTTGAATTTCGTCTCCTAATTTTTCACGCATATACTCGAACATCTTCGGCACGATCCGGCAATACGCCGCCGGAGAAAAAACCGACGTTCCCGGCGGAAGCTTTTCCCATTCTGATTTTCGACTTGAGGAACCGGAGCCGTAGGTCGAATAGCCCGGAACCGACACTTGACACCGCACGTGACGGTAGCCTTTCTCCATCCAGGCGCGTACCCGGTCTTCAAGTTCCTGGAAATCCCGCCCGTGCGCGTGGGCGTAAAGATCGGCGGCGAACCGGCATTTCCCCCCCAGCAGTTGATAGACCGGCATCCCCGCCCGTTTGCCTTTAATGTCCCAAAGCGCCATATCGACGCCGCTGATGGCGTTGTTGAGCACCGGCCCGTTACGCCAGTAACTACTTACGTAGAGCGACTGCCAGATATCCTCGATGTTGTCGGGATTCTGCCCAATCAAAAACGGGCGGAGATACTCCTCCACGGCGGTCTTGACCGTCAACGGACGCTGAGTGAACGTCGCGCAGCCCCAACCGTACAGCCCCGGTTCGCTGGTCTCCACTTTGACCACCACCAGCCGGATCCCTTCCGGCGCGGTCAGCACCACTTTGACATCCGTAATGGTTATCGAATCGTGACTCTTCTGAGCCGTTCCCTGAGCCGCAGCCGTTTTAGCCGTTCCCGCCAGCCCCATCCCGCCTGCCGTGAGTAAGGTAAAAAGTTCGCGCCGTTTCATCATTGAATACGCTCCTTCCAGGTTTTGTTTCTTCTATCGTAACAAAAAGTTGAATCAGACGTTAGATGACAGTATTATTATCAGAAAAATAGACGCCTTCTTTTTAAACTCGATTCAGGAAAACGAATAGGACTTATCATGATTCAGACCATCCTTCAGCAATACCTCATTCCAGCGCTGTTCATCATCACCCTCGCCGTAATCGTGCGCTCACGCCGGGAAAAGGTGCAATACATTATTTCACCGCTGGCCGCCATCGCCATCGGTTTTTTCTGTTATCGATACGATGCGGCTCGTTATTACATCGCCATGTTTTTTGTGATACTCCTCCCGCCCGCTTTCTCGTTCTGGTTCATTATTCATCCCTTTATCGCTTTCTGGCGTCGGGTTGGGACCACGCTGGCCTATAGCGTCGCGTTTTCACTGATGGGAATCATGGCGTTCGGTTTATTTCGAGCGAGTGGTTTTCTGCTCGAAACTGATTTCGGCCCGAATTTGTGGGCGGTGATGATGGGCGTCCCCGCCATCGCGTTTGGATTCTTTCTGGCCACGCAATGGAAGCAAAAACTTAAAACGAAAACCTTGTTCGGTTTGCCGGAATTAGCCCCGCAAAAACATCCAGGAAAATTAGTGACGGATGGAATTTACGCCACCATCCGCCATCCCCGGTATCTGGAAGCCATCGTTGGAATCCTGGGCTGGTCGCTAATCCTGAATTATCCAGCGTTATACGTTCTCACGCTGGGAGTTTGGATCGCGATTTACTTAACGGTTCTCTTGGAAGAAAAGGAACTGCGGCAACGCTGGGGCCAGGAATACGACGACTACTGCAAACAAGTTCCCCGCTTTATCCCAAAACGACAATAGATGTACAGGTTCCTCTATTAAAATTCCTTCTCCCTCTGGGAGAGGGCTAGGGTGAGGGTGAGGGTGAAAGTCAAAATTCAAAAACCTTCCAAAGCAAACCGGCAAGATCAAACGTTATCGAAGGCTAAACGTTCCGCTCAAAAATCGGTTGCACCCCTTGAGCCAATTCTCGAATTTTCCCTTGCTCGGTCTCAGTGAGGGGAACGAATTTTTCTGCAATTTCCACAGCCAGCCAAAATAGGGATTCTTCACCCGGAGGGATCGCGGCCGTGACATCCAACGATAAAGTAAACCGTAATGCCAGTTCCGCTTCGTCGCGATCCGTCACGGGTTGATACCAGCATTTTTTATATTTCTTAACCGAATTTCCCGAATCCAAGCGGGTTCGGGCCAATCCTTTCAAGGCCAGGCAAGCGGCTCCTTTCGAGCGCGCTTTTTTCATCACTTCAGGCCCGAAATGGCCTTCATGCCAGGTGACGTAATTGAAGGGAAACAAAACGGAATCGAAATCGTATAAATCCAACGCCTTCAATGCCGCTTCCGCCGAATGAGCGGAAAAACCGATGTGACGCACCAATCCTTTTTCCTTGGCTTTAACGAATGTTTCCATGGCCCCGCCCGGTCCAAACACTTTTTCGACATCGTCCATCTTTCCGAGCGCATGCAGCTGGTAGAGATCGAAACGATCGGTCTGAAGCGTTTTCAAAGACTGATGGAGTTCCTTTTCCGAACCTTGTCGATCCCGCTGGGTGGTTTTACACGCCAAAAATACACCGTCACGGTAAGGTTTCAATGCCGGTCCGAGACGCGCTTCCGCATTGCCATACGTGGGAGCGACATCGAAATAATTGACGCCCCGGTCAATGGCTTTCGCAACCACTTTTTTCGCATGGGACGGTTCCGTATCCTTCACCACGATCCCCCCAAAACCGATGGTTGATAAGGAGATCCCCGTCTGTCCATAATTCCTTTGATCGAGCACTGCCTTTTTCCCCGCTGTATCGCTTGCCGATACCCGGTTTCGTTCACAAGCCACAGCAATTCCTGTCAATGTGGATTTTTTGATAAAATCTCGTCGATCCATTTCTTTTCAACCTTTCACAAAAATAATTCCTCCCGGAATTTCCTATCTAGAATGACGAAACCATTATACCAGGAACGGCTTGAGTTTCCAAATTCATTTAAGATTCCAGCCTTCGATCTCATGCAAGTTCTTGCCGATCGTACAACAACCGCCGTCAATATCGGGGCAGAACGTGCTCCAGGTTTTCCCCATCCGCCCCTCTTTCGATCACGATCCCAAACCTGGACGATGGGTCGAAAAACGTGCCCCATCCTACAAAACTATTGTGACGCGCGGTCCGTGCCAGACGGGTCAAGCATGTTTTTTTCGATCGAGTTACCGAAACCGCCCGTGTCTTTCACCGGTACCCATGATGCGCTTCCGGGGCGATCGTTGCGAATCAGGCAGCCGGAAACGTAGCTGTCTTTGCAGTTCTTAAGCATGATTCCAACGTTGTCGCTGTCCAAAACAGTGCAATTGGCAACGTTCATCCGCTTACAGCCGTCGAGCAAGAGTCCGGCCCTATCGCGCCAAACGTCGGTGATATGCAGACCGGTCAACGTGCAATCCTCGCAATTGCGAAACACGAGACTGTTGTTAGCCTCATTCGTATCGCCTTCGTTCATCCAAGGGAAGCGGCGACCGAAATTGTTCGGCCCAATAACGATGTTCGAGCAGTCTTCGACCAGCAGATTGTGCGTGTAGGCGCGCCAAGCCGTGTTGCCGGTAATAACGACACCGCGGCACTGCATCAGATGCACGTTAACTTTCACATCGCTCAGCACATTACCCGTAATCGTCATAAGACCCTCGCGAGTCGGCTGCGAACCGTTTCCCCGGCTACTGCTTCCGATCATGCGAATATTGGCCGAGCCGGGTGAAGCATGGTTGTGCTGAATCGTGTTCCCTGTGATCGCCACCTCCGCCGTCCCGTACTTGCTCTCGCGGCAATCGATCAGAACATTGGCCGTCGGTTCCGTATCGGGACTCATGTTGCTTTCCAGGTCACATCCGCTGATGTGGATATTGCGTACATTGCCGGCCCGCGACACGATGCCGCCACATGCGTTGTAACTGATATGACACCCGGTGATGTTCGACTGATGCAGATTAACGTCGTCGTAGTAGATGCCGACACCCCGGTTTTCGTAAATATGGCAATTGGAAATTGTCACGTTGCGGTTGTTCTTCACCAAGTGAATTCCGTGCAGTGCGCCTCGGATGTGAACTCGCGTGATGGTAATCTGCATCGTGCCAACCGCCTCGATGCCCACCGATTCCTCATGTTCGCCGAGGATCGCGACACCGTCGACAAGCGGCATGCGCTGGCGGTTCCACACGCTTTGGGAAAACCCTTTCGGATCGGCCGAGTTGAAATGCGTCCCCACGAACCGCAATGCCGGTCCCGGCCCGGCCATCACGATCCGCGCCACACCGCTGCCATGAATTGACGTATAACCGACCTTGTCCAAATGGGTGACAATTGGTTTGGAAATGCGGTAGACGCCCTTGGGTAAACGGATATCCCCGATGCCTGAATCAACAGCCTTCTGAATTGCGGCTGTATCGTCTGCCTTTCCATCACCAACCGCGCCAAAAGCCAACACGGTTGTTTCTGCCTGTGTCGCGATGTCTTGGCGGTCGGCGCAGGGTGCGGACCCGCTGAAGATCGAGCCTGCAAGGACCGTCAGCAACAGAATGACACGGAAGGGCCTGAGTTTCCCAGTCATGCTGAATTCTCCTTTGTGTGTCTGTCATGGAGACACGTCTAACCATTCGTGGTTAAAAATCGTAGTCGTAGAGAAATTTTTGGTTGAATTCATGGCAAATAATCATCCCAAAAATAGGGTTTATTTCCAAGATTATCAAAGTGGAATCTAAATATGCAGGGAGAGTCACGCTTTTCGACCTACCATAGCAGTACGGCGAAGCAGGGCGGTCTCAAAGCGCAGCGTCGATCACCATTCCTGCTAACCATGACCCATTGATCAAACCATCTTCCCAAGAACGACTTCACGAGGCTTACTGCCGCGTGGGGGGCCGACGATGCCGTTTTCCTCCATCAGATCGAGCAGCCGGGCGGCGCGTCCATAACCGATCTTAAGCCGCCGCTGGAGCAGTGAGGTCGATGCCGCGTCGTTCTCCAGCACAACATCCAAGGCTTGCTGATAGAGTTCGTCCTGTTCCGCATCGCCGCTTCCCGTCGAACCGGACGAGGCGCTCTCTTCCAGAGGGGTAAATTCTTCCTGAACGTACTCGACGGCCTGCTGCGATTTAACGAAATCCACGATGTCTTCCACTTCCTCGGTGGAGATGAACGCGCATTGCAGTCGAATGGGTTTACTCGCCCCGCCGGGTGCGAAGAGCATATCGCCGCGTCCCATGAGCGAGTCCGCTCCTTTCATGTCGAGGATCGTGCGCGAATCGGCGATCGACGACACCTGGAACGCCATCCGTGAGGGAAAGTTGTTTTTAATCACGCCGGTCAGCACATCGACCGAAGGCCGTTGCGTGGCCAGCACCAGATGAATCCCGACCGCCCGCGCCATCGCCGCTAACCGGGCCACCGCCGTCTCCACTTCCACCCGCGCCACCATCATCAGATCGGCCAGTTCGTCGATCACGATCACGATGTACGGCAGAAAGCCAGGCAGCAGCGTCGAGGTTTCCGTCTCTTTCTGCCGCCCTTCCTGCTGGGCCATCCGTTTGGTGTTGTATTCAGTGACGTTCCGCACCCCGGCTTTTTTCAAATACCGGTAACGTGTCTCCATCTCTTCCACCGCCCAGCGAAGTGCCGCGCCCGCCTTTTGGGGATCGGTCACCACCGGCGACAGCAGATGGGGAATATCACGGTACAGCGCCAGTTCCACCTGCTTGGGATCGACCAGCAGCAGTTTCACTTCGTGCGGCGCGGCGTTATACAAAATCGAAGTGATGATGGCGTTGATGCAGACCGATTTCCCCGATCCGGTCGCGCCCGCCACCAGCAGATGAGGCGCTTTGATTAAATCGAAGACGAACGGTTCGCCGCTGATGGTTTTCCCCAGGCCGATCTTCAACTTCGATTCGCATTTCTGATACGATTCGCAGCCGATCATCTCGCGAAGCAGCACGTCCAGCCGGTAGCGGTTGGGAACCTCCACCCCGACCGTTCCCTTTCCGGGAATGGGGGCGACGATCCGCACGTTTTCCGCTTTGAGCGAGCGGGTGATATCGTTGGCCAGGTTTTCGATCCGGCTGATCTTGATCCCTGGAGCCGGTTCCAGTTCGTAACAGGTAATCGTCGGACCGTAATTGACCTCGACGACTTTGACCGCCATATTGAAATCCTTGAGCGTCTGCTCAAGAGTCTGCGAGTTGAAGACGATCTCTTCGCGGGCGATTTCCGGGCGGTGCTGTTCCGGTTTATCCAGCAGAGAGATGGGAGGAATCTGATACTCAGCATTGCTGGGGGTTTCGATCAGATTGACGCCCAAATCGACTTCCTCCAGCGAGTCGCTGTCCTGGGTCACGATTTTCAATCCGCTCGATTCATCCGTTTCCACAGCCAGCGAAGGAAGTGCGTTTTCATCTTCGACCGGCTCATCCCAGTCGGAACGGTTGATCGTAAGGGGCGGTTCCTCTGCCGGGGATTCATTTTCACGAAGCGGTTTTATTTCAAGTTCGTTCGGCCCGATGGAATCCCAATAATCATCGACGGCCGATGAATCCGGCAGGCGGTTCAACGGTTCCAAACCGGCGGAGTGCATGCCCCACCCGCTCTCCTCCGCCCGATCCTCGATCGTCGGGAGAGGAAGCAGCTGCGAAGGAATATCCTCGAACGAATCGTCTTCGTTCTCGACATCCACTTCCACTTGATCCCTGGGCGGAAACAGGAAAAGAGAGACGCGGCGGTAAAAATCGGAAAAGAGAAATGGAGTCGCTAAAAGAGCCGCCAGTGCGATACACGTCAAGTTGACGAACACCGATCCCGCCGCACCGAACTCGATCAGTTTTCGACTCAACAGAAAACCCAATGCCCCGCATACTTGCCAAATCCGTTCGCTCCCGGTGTCGGGATTCATCAATTCGGTGACTAAACCAAGAAAACTGGATAACGAAATAAGTAGCAGCACACATCCAATGATACGGATTTTCCTTACGGGAACATCCGCCCCTTGACGCAGGCGGTCGATCCCCCAAAGCAGCAGCAGCGCGGGAAGCGAATAACCGGCCGCTCCAAATACGAAAACAATCCCCGACGCCAGCCAGGCACCCGGTTTGCCGATCCAGTTCTGAATCGTCTGTCCGGCATCGATAGAATTGGCGGTATAGGTGGTCGTATCGACGGGTGAATACGAAAAGAGTGCCAGAACGGAGATCAACGCCAGCGCAATCAACGGAATAGCTAAAATCTCCCTACGGCGCTCGCATTCAAGTCCCTGCCAAGCCCCGCTCACTACTTCTTGAGTTTGTGTCGTCATGCTTGTGACTGCCTCCGAAACGCGCTGAATGACCTGAGATGGTTGTTTGCGCCCTGTCTTTCCTCTTCTTTGACGTGTTTTAGGCATAGTTTCCCTCTGGTTGAACTATCGGCATGGGCGCTGAAACATTAAGCATGACATGAAGAAAAGTTATTTAAAATTATAGCATTCCGAATCTTAGAAGAAATACTATTTCTGAAAAAATGAAGAATATCCGAATTACTGAGGTGGGATTTGCATCCGGCGGTGGTTGATTTCCAGGTTATCGTGGGCGGTTCGATTGCCGGGATCGAGGATTAAAACACGCTCGAACAACCGAGTCGAGCGCTCCAGATCGCCCTGTTTTCCATAGAGAACGCCGAGATTGAGTAATAATGAAGGATAATCCGGGATCAAATCCTGCGCTTGTTCGTAGCATGTCAACGCCGGTGTCTCATCCCCTCGCTCAGAGTGAAACAAGCCTAGGATATACCATCCCATCCCCGTTTCGCGCTCGGCGTTCCAGCCCAGAAAGGGATTGGCCGTCAACATCGCGACGACCGCGATCCACAAAAACGCCCTGCAGACAACCCGATAATTCAATCGATTAGTCCAGCCAGCCCCTTCATTCTTCCAGCGTTGAAATACAATCCGGGTCGTCCAGAGAGCGGCAATCGAGGTAAATGGAATGATCGAGGCTAAAAAACGGTCCGACGAGTAATACACAAGAGAGAGCAGCAGATAGCCCGCGAAGAGACTTACTAGAAAGAGCGCCATCCGGTCCCGCCCGGCCATCAAAAACGGCAGCCCCAGCAGACTCCCGAACAGGCTCAACCACGTGACATATTTCAGAACTGTCAGTACCGGAAGAAACCGGCTCTCGAAATGCGCGGAATAGTTAACCGCCGGGGGGGAATGATAGAGCGCCCAGAGCAGTTTTTTTCCTTCCAGAACGAGAAAATCCCCTGGATTCGAGACGGCCCACGCCACGGTTTTCCAGACCCAAAAGTTCGAGGCCTGCGATACCGTTAAGTCCAGCCCCGCCAGTTTGGACGCCAGCGCCACGCTGCCCTCTTTCTGATCGGCGATATCGCTGGAAAGTCCCTTCACTGGGGCCAACCCCCCCTGTGCTTCAGAATTGTTCCCCATATACAGCGTCACACCCGAATTGGCGCATAAAGGAATAAAACCGCCCCCCACGAGATAGTTTCTCAGTGTCACCGGCGCGATCCCCAGCACACACACGATAAGAAAGATCGCTGCGCGGCGAACGGACAAGTTCTGGGCGTAAGCGATCAGAAGCAATAGTAAGGGAAGCGTAAAAAGCAAGTTAGGACGGCAGAGAACCGCCAGGCTATAGAGCAGCGCGCTGCCCGATAGAAGAAGCCAATGGATTTTCCCCCCTTCCCGCCGGATCGCCTCAAACGTCTTGGGAAGCGATTGAAGCCAAAACGCGAACGTCAATGCGAACAGCAGAAACAGAAACATCCCCAGCGACGTCGCCAGCAATTTCGTTTCGTAAAAGAATGAATAGTGACTGAAACCGAACAGAAGCGCCGCCGAAGCCGCCCATCCAACCGGCAGCCGAAAACGCGCCAGGGCGTAACACAGCAACACGCTTCCGATCCCCAGCGCGGTCTGACAGTGAATCACGCTATGAATACGGTGAAAGCCGAGATGATGGAGCATCGCCAGGAAGTACGAATACAGCGGCGCTTGATAGAACGGCCCTTCTCCTGCAAGCAGCCAGCCCTGCTGGTAAATCGTTCGTCCCATCTCCCAATACATCCGTGCGTCGTTCAGGGGATGCCCGGCGTAGGGAATTTCGCGCAAGTAGGCGTTCGTCCACCAAATCCGCAACCAGCCGGTCAGCAGTGCCACGCACACGGCGGTCAAGCATTCAATCCGAAACGTTTTTCGATCGAAATGGGTTGCCATTCCTTCTAACCTTAATTGTCTGAATCTGGATACCCAGGATGAAAGGATATCCAGGATATTTTAAAAGTTTTATCCTGACCATCCTGATAGGCCGGGATGGTAATCCCGGTGTTTCCGACAAAATCCACCTCGAATTTTCACTGTCGAATTTTAAGCAAAAACACCGGCTCGTTCAGTTTCCGCAATCCCATCCGGGGCGTCTGAATCCGGTTGGACATGAGGGTTCCTGTTTCATCGTGTATCACATCGAACAATGAGCGGTTGATCGGGCGTTCACTTCCGGCGATCCATAGTTGCCCGTTTGTACTGCACCGTTCCAGCGCCTCGCTCAGCGCGGCCTTGGCTTCGAGTTTCAAGTCAACGTTTTTAATATACCAACCTTCATTGAAATGGGCGAGATGCCGCTCCATGTCCCGTGGGAAGGAAGCGAATTGAAATCCCTCCGGCTTGAGGTAATATTCGAGTGACGGGCGGGTGAGTCCGGTACACAGCACCACATCGCCGGACCGTCCTCGCGTGGAGAGGTACGTCACGATATCCCGTTCGCTTCGTGGATCGTCACGAATCAAAAACACGCCGTTCAAGTAAACGGCTTGCGTCAGAAAAATAAGCATAATCCCCCATCGCAGTTTCGCGCGTGGAAGCCGGGCGATCCCCAAGCCGGTCAACAGACACCAGAACGGAAACACGCAGAAATCCGTCCGGCCCGCCAGATAGACAGGTGTAAGAATAAACGAATACAGATACGGCCCCAGCAAACCCAGTACGGCCAATCCTAAAACGAAGACGGTCTCTTTTCGCTTCTCTTTGAAACACGTCGTCAAAACCCAGGCGATCGGAAGCAGCCATAGCGCCGCATTGACCGCCTGCGCCTGGGAAGGCCAGGCGGGAAGTCCGACGTAGACCGGCGAACTCCCACCGGGCATAAAAGCAATAACCGAGTGCAGAATCGCCATCGGCGTCCAGGCGTTGGCCACCCAGCCAATAGTCAGTTCCGTATTCCCCATCTGTTCCATCAAAACCGGAACCCAGGGCAGGTAGAGCAAAACGGCAAGCGCCATTCCCCCAATTAGTTGAAAGAACTGCTTGCGATCCCAAATAAAGAATAATGAAACCGCTAATCCATTGTGGTGCAGGCTTCCAGCCTGCATTTTCCGCTTACGGTCCCGAATAAAAAATAATGAAACTGCCCCCCCCGCCAGCGCCACGAACCAGCCCACGTTGTGCGTATAAACCATCCCGGTAAGCGCCAGTGAAGCAAGCGCAAGCCATTTCCATTGCTCCCGAAACAGAAACAGCATCAAGCCGATCGCGTAAGCGCAGCACAACGCAGCAAAAAGCGTATAATTCCGCGCTTCGTGAGAGTAAGCAGTAACAGGAAGAGAAAAAGCAAAAACAAAAGTCGAAAAGACAGCCGCCCGCCGGTCCCATGCCACCGAAGCCAGCCAGTAAACAAAAACCGAAGCAACCAGTGCAAAGAGAAGCGAAAACCCCCGAAGCGAAACCTCGGATTCCCCCAGCACCCAGCACCATCCATGCAGCATCCAGTAATACAACGGAGGCCCAGCATCAAACCGAAGCGCCGAAGCAACGTGGTTAAGCGGCAGCCGTGCCGTCAACGCCGAATAAGCCTCATCCAGCCAAAGCACCCGCCGCCCCAGAAACCCAACATTCAGCAAAACCTGCCCCGCCAGAATCGCCAGAAGCCAGCGTTCCCGTCCCGCCGCCTCCCGAATGCGTGTCAAAAGATAATTCCGCCCAGAATCCCCGTTCACAGCCCGCCCTCATCCCCGCGTCTCAAAGCTGCCGCCTCCATTGATCCAGTCCAACGACTATCACCTTTTCCAGCCAAGGCTTAAACCGCTCCAGCACCGTATTTTCATCTTCTTTATAAGAAAACTGAAACACCTCATCACAAAGTTTATACGGACCGTCAGTTATTCTCTTCGTAGTATTATCTTTTTCGTCAAACACCATTACATCATACTCAAGAAGTGCGGAAACCGCTAAAACTCCCTGGAAATCAACACCAAGGCCATGAAACGCAATAAAAATACCAACTATCCGTTCTTCATCTATTCTTAACATTATCAACTTTGAGTAATCACTAGTATTCGCGTTATAATCCAGTTCATGTGCAATTTTTTTAAATGAGTTTTCACGAAACATGACAGTGACATTAAGAGCAGTTGAACGATAATCAGATTGAATACCTATCAATTCATCATTGAGTTGAGACACTATTTCTTCCAATTTTCGATGTGTAAATGCCTCCAACTCTCTAGAAATTGGAATAACACCAAACCATTCTTCAATTTTAGGTTTCTCCTTTACCCTAATTCGATCCATAGCCGACGATATGACTTGCTGGACAGGTTCCCCTTCAAGCAAAACGTTATCGGAAAGACTAAGCGCTTTCGTAAACGATCTATTCTGAATCGAAGAAAAGAGTTGAATTAAAGGCAGCAAATCTCCGCCATCGGCGTTTTCTAACGCATCGATATAGTCAGAACGCGCATCCCGATGGATAACCAGTGGAAAATACCCGGCACGAATAAAAACCAACGACGCAACCGCTCTGGCAACCCGCCCATTCCCATCCTGAAACGGATGAATCTGCGTAAACCGATGATGCAGCCAAGCCGCCTCAACCTCCGGGGATACGCCTTGCTCAACATGCGCCAAATGCCATTCAACCAGCCGGTCCATCTCCGAAGCAACCTGTTCGGGCGAACAATACTCATGAATCGTTCCATCCGGTCTTTTGGGATTATTCGGCTGCTTTTTCCAATCCCCTCGAATCAGGTCCACTTCGACCGCATGTCCCAGTTCATCGACAGCGTGAGTCGAATCCTGATGGCGAGTCAACACAGCGTGCAATTCTTTAATATACGAAACCGATAGCGCCCGTTCTTGTTTGACAAAAGCGAAAAGACCTTCCACCGTACTTTGTTGATCCTGAAGGAAAGACACGACCTGCTCAACCGGTCGATCGGTATCCCCATGTTGAAACAAACTGGCTGCGATTCCCTTTTCAACAAGCGTCTGAGTCAAGCCTCGATCCAGCGTATACAGATTCTCGATAATCCCGGTCTCAATCGCCCATTCCCGATTCAGCCGTTCGTTGAATACTTTCAACGATTCGGAATCCTTCAATTGCTCGGCGCGTTCTTTCCAAATCTCGGCAAGGCTTTCCAATCCGGACGGAGTCAGTTCTCCCCAATCGGAAGGCAAATCTTGAATAGGTTTCCATCGGGATGAATCCATCATTCAACTCCTTTTCCAAACACAAGCACTCATAGAATTGACGCCCCCCGTCCTTTTCCCCTACTATATAACAGAAGAGCCATTTTCAAAAAGTATTCGGTATTCCGTAATAATTCTATTCTACAAACGTTATTGGGAATAGAATAGCACTAAAGTTCCCGCTTCCTCTGGGGTAATCACGCCGCGTTGCAGGCGGAGATTAAAGGGAATGGTGGGCTTAACTGAAAACTGACAACTGATAACTGAAAAGAACGAAAGAATCTTATGCTCCGAGCCACAACGAATTTATACGTTCTTGTCATCATCGCCGGAACCCTGATCGGTTATATGATGGTTTTCATGCATGCTGGTGGGCTATTGCCGTTTCTACCGACGTGGTTTTTCAAACTCTACATCTCCGTCGTCGGATTCGCCTTTGTCTGGTGGCCGATCGACATGCTGATCCATTGGGACAAGCGCACGGCCGCGTCCATCGAGAAAGATAAGTATATCGGCATGGCCGTCATCACCTTTTTGATCACTTTTTTCCCCTGGTATTGGCTCGCTTATCCGCTGCAGTACACGTTCGCCGTCGGCGCGACGATTGGTTTCATCATCCCCATGACGGTCATTTCCATCAAGCGCATCCTCGCGCGTCGAGTCGAAATCCAGCCGGAGATGGTGCATAAGATCGGGATGCAGTGCAAAGGCGCGCAGGAGTTCCTCCGCTACTTCCCCAACGCCCGCAAATACGTCATCGGCCTCTCGCCATCCGAAAGCGAACGTTCCCATCTCGTAATGCACCACCGGCAGCCACACGACGGCATCCCCGGCAGTCAGATCGATTACGTCATGGATGTCGCCGTCGACCGGAATCTCGGTATCTACGTCAACGGCAAAGAAAAACTGGAATGTTACTTTTTCATCAACGAAGGCAATAAAGCGAGAGTCGGCTTCCTGCCCTCCTCCAACGTCGGCCGCGCCCTCGACTATGGTTTCTCCGAAGAAGAGATGGAGACTGCCAACGAAGAATCCATCAGCAAAGACCAGCGCTGGCCCGCGCTGAAGGACAAACCGATTCTGCTCGAACACTACCGGGGCAAAGTCATCGAGTTAAGATAATCTTCTTATGATGATAACCCTCGTACGCCGATTCATTGGTCTATTCATCCTCTCCATCACCGCTCTGCCCGCCGCCCCCGTCACACTGCTGGTCACGGGAAAAACGCTGGGTTTGCTGGAGCATTGCGGCTGCCGGAAAACCATCGAAGGCGGACTCGAAGCCCGCGCGGGATTCATCAAGAAATTCCGCGTAAAAAATCCCGATTGTCTGCTTCTCGACGTGGGAAGTTTCTTTCCCCCGAAAAACAAGCCGATCGACCCGAAATACCGACTGCCCAACGAAGACCGGATTCTCGAAGCCATCGCCGCCACCAACCTGGAAGCCATGCGCTTGATGAAATACGACGCCATCCTCCCCGGTTTCAACGATCTTGCTTACGGCCTCCCGTTCCTGAAGCGTGTCTTCGGAACGGCCTCTCCCCCCATCGCAGCGAACGTTCTGCAGCGAAGCCGCGAAGTTTCCCTGTTTACGCCTTCAACGATCCTGACCGTCCAGAATATGAAACTGGGTGTGATCGGTGCGCCATCGCTGCGTGACGGAAGAAAGCCATGCCGCGATTTCACCATCGCCAACACCTCCAAACGCATCACCGAAGCCATCGAAGCCATGTGCCGAAAAACCGCTCTCGACGCTGTCATCCTGCTGGTCAACGAACCGCCCCCCACCGTCACCCGATGGCTCGCCACCTATCAGGGGCCGAAGATCGACTTGATCGTCACGCTCGATTTTGGGATCGAGGTTAAAAAAGTGGGAGACACGTACATCGCCAACGCCCCCGGCCGGGGACGCGCCGTCGGGAAGATCGATCTGGAGATCGTCGAAGGAAAAGGAATCGTGAGCGCCGCTTACGAACGAATCTCACTCGATCCCAAGCGTTATACGAATCGGCCCGTGCGCGATTTTCTCACACAGGCCTATCAGCGAATGACGAATGATTTAGGCCTGGAACCCGACGCCCCCGCCGTCTTGATGACATTCGATCGTGAAATGGAAGAATCCAACGGCTACGTTGGATCGGAGGACTGCCGGGGCTGCCACGAAGATCAGTACGAGCAGTGGGTGAAGACCAAGCACGCCCAGGCTTTCGACATCCTGCTGGATAACAACCGGCACTGGGTCCCCCGCTTCGCCATGCGCCACGTCACCGGCTACGGCCATACCCAAGGCTACAAGGGCTACTCCCGTTCCGCCCGGCTGGCAGGCGTCCAATGCGAAGCCTGCCACGGCCCGGGCCGCACCCACATCCTCGATCCTGAAAACGCCCCGCTACGCCGAATCCCGTCCCTGGAGCTCTGCGCCCAATGCCACTCTCCCGATTTCGATCCCAAGTTCCATTCCCGCTCCGACCTCTACACCCAACAAATCCAACATTGACCACCAACCAGACAATGCCGCTCCCCTCATCATTCTGTAAAGTCAGGAAGGCTAAAAGTAGTTAAATTGGGTGGGTTTAAATAAAAAAAGAGCCTGCCAAATTTTGGGGAGGATGGCAGGCTGTAAAATGGGGAGAATGGGATGTATTCTCTGTTTATAAAATAGAGCAGAATCCGTGCCAATCTTGAATATCTATATGTTTCTCTGATTAATATTCAACTATGATCAAATAACATACTGAATAACAAGAACTTATAATGACAAATTCCTTTCACCCTGTTATTAAACTACAATTACTTTTTCTTCCCCCCTCTTTCATCGATTCTTCCAGTTCTCAAAAATGGCACACTCATTATTCCAAATCGCTGGATACCTGTTTCATTTTGGGATTACTTCGATAGAATATAGAAACGACGACTCTCGGAATTATCCATCCGGTTCTTTGGACGAAGCGGCTACGCCGCAGGAATCGTGAAGCCAAGGTGATCGAAACGAG
>CAZSIZ010000058.1:5486-24570 GCA_964606645.1 uncultured bacterium | reverse complement strand
GCGGTGAGGCAACGATGGGGAGAGAAGTAAGGTCGATGTCGATCATATTCGAATGAAAGCGATTGCAAACGGCTTCCTGCTTCAAGCGCAGCTGGTGGGAATAGTCGATGTGCTGCCACGCGCAGCCCCCGCATTGGCCGAAATGCTTGCACGCCGGTTCGATCCGATGGGGAGAGGGGGTCAATACATCGAGCAGCCGGCCGTTTCTGTGGTATTTTTCGGCTTCGACTTCTTCGCCGGGAATCGTGAGCGGAACTGTCAATGTGCCGCCGGTGTCGGTCGTTCCCCGGCCGGAGCCTTTTTTGTCCAGTGCGGTAATCTTGACGGTCCGCTTGGGGGCGATTCGGGTTTTAGTGTGTTGGGTTTGGTTCAATTCGCTGTCCGTCCGGCAATTTCGATCGATGATTTACTTGAATATCAGCGGCATGAACTGTGAAAGATAACGCCGCCATAGGCTCCATTGATGTGTTCCCGCCGTTTCTTTATAAACGTGTTCGATATTCTGTTTTTTCAGTGCTTCAATAAAATCGTGGTTGCGTTCGAGCAGGAAATCGTCTTTGCCGATCGCGATCCACAGCAGTTCGATCCGCTCGTTGGTTTTCTTTGAGTCTTCGCCCAATTGGGAGAGAGTTTCGTTGAGGTCCCAAGGGGCTGAACTGAATCCGCCGATCCAGGCAAACTGGTCCAGATTCTTCAATCCGATACCCAGCGACTGCCCGCCGCCCATCGACAAGCCGACGATGGCGCGGTTCTCGCGTCCGGTTTTGACCCGGTAATTGGACTCGACCAGGGGAATGATTTCCTCAAGCACGTCTTTCTCGAAAGCTGGGCGGGAGCGTCGATAACGCGCCCGGAAATCCTCGTTCTCCTTCGGAGGCAGATTGACGTGTCCGTCGGGCATCACGATCAGCATCGGTTTTGCCTTGCTGTCGGCGATCAAGTTGTCCGCGACCACGTTGGCCTGGCCTAACTGCATCCAGTGGGAATCGTTGTCGCCCATACCGTGGAGCAATAGCATCACCGGATATTTTTTGCTGGGATTTTGGTGATAGCCGGGTGGCGTATAAACGTGAACGCGCCGCCGGATTCCATCGGCGGGGGCGGATGAGTACCAGTGAATGTCCACCGATCCATGCGGAACGTCACGCCACTCATCGTGCCGGGGTTGACCCGCCGGACCGGGAATCTCCAGGTAGCCCCGCGAGCCGCGACGGTTGCCGAAGACGTGCGGGCTGGACGGATCGGTGATGGTTAAGCCATCCACGTTGAATGTATAATCGTAGATGCCCGGCAACAGCGGCCCCAGCGTCAAACTCCAAACGCCGTCTTCGCCTTTTTTCATGTTCCTGTCTATGTCGCCCAGAACTGTTGTGATTTCCCCGCTGTTGACGGTGACCTTTTCGGCTTTCGGCGCTCTCAAACGCAGTGTCACCCGCCCGTCATCAAGCACCTCCGGCGATTTGATTTGTTGCTGGCGGCGTTGGGCATCGCTGGTTCGCAGCCCCAATCCGAGCATAAGAGCGATGCATAGTACGATTGAAAAATAGTAGGATCGATTCATGGTTATTGCCTTTCATGAATGAATTGTCTTGAAATCGGAAAATTTTCATCCAATACTGTAACACATAAGCATAGGGATTGTTTAGCGGTCGATGAGAGGGTTTACGGTTTTTGTGTAACAGGTCAGCCGATTGAAATATCTGATCCCGACCTAACGCTTGGGGGATGTTCGGCTGGATTCGATCCGATGCGGATGGAAATTCGCGTAACACAAATAAATTGAATACTTGACTGATCGATAGCCGGGAGTATGATTCAAGCATGACGAAACGGTAAAAAAGCCGAATAACGTTTCTTTAATGTGTCAAAAAGAGAATATTGAGAAAATTCGCTGTACCCGTTTCTTGCCGATTCGTATACAGCGCCGGACTTTTACCGAACGATCGATAACGAAACGGGATACTTGTTTAATCCCTGATTTTTGGAGACACGAAAATGCCTTGGAATCTTGGACCCTGGGAATTAATGATCATTCTTTTCATCGTTCTTCTCCTTTTTGGAGCGAAACGCTTACCGGAAATGGGGAAATCGCTGGGAAGCGGAATTCGCGAATTTAAAAAATCCATCTCCGCGATGAATGATGAAATCGAAAAAGAAGAAGATAATCCCCCCGTCAAAAAAATCGAAGAGAAAGATGAGGAGGAATAATCGGTTCCGCTCCTCCATTGATGCGGCTTGATTGATTCAACGGCTAGTGAGAAGCGCCGTTCCTGGGAAACGCCATGAAAGTTGATGTTGAAATGGTCGACAATGTGGCGGTCATCATCTTGACGGGAGAGCTCGATTCCCGTGGCCACCATCTTCTGGATAACGCGTTCAAAGACCTGATTTCCCAACAGTGTTTCAATGTCATCCTCGACCTGACGTCGATTCGTTTTTTTGGCAATCAAACCGTGAGTCTGCTACTATCTCACATGAAGGATCTGCGGGCCAATCAAGGGGATATCAAGTTCCTGAATCCTCACCGGATGCTTCTTTCGCATCTGAAGAAAAACCGAATCACCGAGCTTTTTAAGATTTTCTCGACCAAAGCCGAGGCGATCAATTCTTTTACAACCGATCCGCCACCTGCCCCTTCATCACCCCCACCGTCCACTCAGTCGGCAGCGGCGCGGTCCCAGGAAAACGCTGCTGTCTCTCCGGTGATGTCCGAACCGGTTCAAGCAAACGCCGATCCAAACGAATCCATCCAATCCCAGTTCGATTCGGGAGCGATTCTTTTTGCCAACAGCTGCATGTTGGCCGCGCTGATCAAGGTGCTCGAAGCGAAACACTTGATCACGACGGAAGAAGCGAGTGATTTGATGGATTACGAACGGCTCTCACTGAAAGGAGTCTCGGAATGATCCCTCTTGAAAAGGAAGATATCGGTCCGGTCACCATCTTGAAAGTCCAGGGGGAACTGGACTTCGAAAACACCGTCTGGCTTCGTGGAGAATTTCACGATTTGATCAAAAAAGACCGGTTTCGGATGATCCTGGATTTATCCAATGTCGAGATTATTTCGTCGTACACGGTCGGCGTTTTTGTTGCGTTTGCCCGTGACTTGCGCGAAAAAGGCGGAGATTTAATGTTCCTGAACCTTCAACCACGGGTATTGCACACGTTTGAAGCCACACGCATCAATCATATTCTCGATATTTTTGACAATCGCGAAGAAGCCATCGAAGCCTTACAATAACCTCATCTCTGCAGCGATCGAATTTCATGCCGATCCGCCCCGCAGCCAACGCAATGCGTCATCATAGCGCTCGAACCGGTGCTCTAAATCCGAAAATTGCTTCGTGTGAACGATTCGTCTGCCGTTCCGGTTTTTTGCGGGCACGGTGATATGCAGCAACTCGTGATACATGATATAGTCCAACACATAGACCGGCACGGATTTTCGGTCGAGCCACCGGCTGATCACCACCAGGTTCAGATGCTCATCGTGATAGCCCAAACGGCGGCGGCTTCGTCTTGGACTCCAAGAAAGTTCCGGTTTATCGAGCGTTCCATTGAAATACTGCCGGTCGATCCGATCGAACGAGTCGTTCAGGTTGTAGACCTTCCCTTGAGCGCCGGGTAAGATTTTGCGGCATCGTGTGAGACGGGCATTCGCGTGTTTCGACTCCACATCAGGCTGCTGGATATAGTTTTCATAGGTGAAGATATAATCCTGGCGGGGTTTTCGCCTGGCCGCGCGTGAGATCAGAATATGAATCAACGCTTCGAGAACGTGTTCGGGCGCGTCTTTTAATATATCGCTGATTCGGATGAACGTTTTTCCATCATCGATCTTGATCGTGCTTTTTAGTCCGGTATAGGGATAAAAGGCTGCCGTGCAGGACAAAGACCGGGTCGAACGATGACGGCGGCACGCCGCTTTCGCGGCGGCACTCAGCCGTTCACCGGGGGAAGCCGCTTCAGGTAAATCCCAGAGCAGGCATTCGTAGTTGTTTGGATCGTCGAGTTTCCGGGGACACATAATTCGGATTATACTATAGACTGGATGGAATGAAATAGAATCATCAACGTCTTTTTTGAATATCCGAATACCGGCCGGTTCTTCAAGACCGGAAGGGGGCCGTGTCAGTCACGCGAATCGAAGCCATGGGAAAAGTGACGCTCAAGGAAATCGCTGAACGGGCGGGGGTGGCCGCCAACACCGTCTCCAGGGCACTTAACGACCGTGGAGGCATTAGCGAGGACACCAAGAAACGTATCTTGAAAATCGCCAAGGAGATGAACTACATCCCCGACCGGATCGCCACCAGCCTTCGCTCGAAAAAATCGAATCTCATCGGTGTCATGGTTCCCGACATCGCCGACTCGTATTGGGCGGAGATTTTCAGGGGTGTGGAGGATGTGGCCTGCCGACACGATTTCCAGATTCTACTCAGCAATTCCAAAGAGCGTCGCAGCCTCGAAGACCGGATTCTCGATCAGTTTCTCTCGCTGCGAGTTGCGGGATTGCTGTTGATGCCCAGCTACGAATCCCGCGAGTTGATCCAGAAGATTGCCGAACTCTCTATCCCCTGCGTACTGATCAACCGGCGCTACATGGGCTGCCGCATTCCCTTTGTCATGCCGGACAATGTTCATGGCATCCGGCAGGCCGTCAGCCACGTGATTGAACGCGGTCATGAAGTCATCGGTTTCCTCAACGGGCATCCCGGCAGTATGACCTCCCAGATTCGCTACAATGCCTTTACGGAAAGCCTGCGTCAATGCGGAATCGATCCCGATGACTGCCCTTACGGAATCTGTTCGGGAACCTGCGCCTCGGCGTACGATGCGTCACTGGAGATACTCGGGCGGAATACATCCATGACAGCGTTATTGTGTTTCAATGACTTGATTGCGTTCGGGGCTTATAAAGCCATCCAGGAGCTTGGGTGGGAAATCCCGAAGGATATCGCTGTCACCGGGTTCGACGATGTCGAATTCTCCTCGATCGTCACCCCCCCGCTTACGACCGTCCACACCAAGCGTTACACCATGGGCCAAAAAGCGATGGACCTGCTGCTTAAGTCAATGGCGAATAAAAAAATCGATCCTGAAGGCTATATCATCGAAACCGAACTCATCATTCGAGGTTCGACATGATGAGTGAATGGGGATAATTAAAGAAAGTCTTATGAAAAACACGCTGCTTTCAGTACGATATACATTGATTTTCTATACCCTCCTATCGCTGCCTCTGGTGGTCTATCTCCTGCCGGGCTTTGCCACTTCCTACGAAGAGGATTTGCTGCTGCTCGCCCTGTTTATCTATCTGCTGCTTCGCACGCTCAACGATGCCCGTCTCCCACTTGGTGCGTCCTGGCAGACGGTCTTGAATTTTGGGTGCTTGGTCTGCGTGTATGGAATCGGCTGGTTTGGTTTGGTGAGGGGATATGGTGAAACCTGGGGACGTGGGATTGCTGTTTTTCCCTTGCTGCTGTTTACGGCAGCAGCAGTGCGGCCTAAGCCTTTTTTATCTGATTCCACTGTCTATCGTGTTTTACTTCTCGCACTGGGCGTGTTGTCCGTGGTTTTCTTTGCTGCCATCGCCGTTCTGAACCTGTTTTTTTGGGGAATCCCAACGATTTTCGATTTTCCAGAGTCTTCGGCGGTGATTCCGATGCTGTTGACGTTTCCCCTGTTGGGCTGCTTGGCGTTGATGTCGAGATCGGGATTTCGGATGGACCGGGGGCGCGATCATCTTCCGATTCTGCTGGCCGTCACGATTGCTTTTCTTGGCGTGTGGAGTGGAAACGCCGCGACCTGGGCAGACTGGTATCGCGCTGGTGTCCTCGAACGCGCCTGGACCCCTCACCGATATGACGCCCCCGAAGAGATCGCCGAAGCGGAGCGCAAACCTTTCGAAGCCGCCGCCGCCTATCTGCGCGTCCACCAGCGCCTCTCACATAAAGGAGATATCCCCCGCTACTTGAATTGGCCCTTTTTCATGAAATACCGTATGGCGTTCCAGGCTATGCGCAAGGAGAATCTGGCCGTCTGCCTGGATTTTCTGCCGCCGTCTCAAGTGACCGATCCGGGAAAGTTCGATCTGTTGCAAAAGTTATATCACACGGATTTTCTTCTTGGCGCGCAATCCAGTGAACCGAATCCAGAAAAAAATAACCGCTACTGGATCGATGTCGAACTCGATCCGAATTCATCCGCTTTCTATGTGCTGGACACGTGGGGCCGGGTATTCAAATACGAGTACGAGCGCTTTTGGCCGATGTGGACGCCGGGAGAACGGTTTTGTGACGCGCTGGATTTAGAGATCGCCGGGGATACGTTTTTGGTTTTACGTGAAGACGGTCGTATCATCACATCCAAACCCACACCGCTTCTTCCACAAGACGCGCGAGTTCAACCGCTCGAAGGCCGGGCGATCGATTTAGAACTGCTGCCCAATCAAAAAACGCTGCTGGTCACGACGACACACGGTGAGCCGATTGCGTTCGGACCGTGGCCTGAAGCATTTCCCGATTGGCGGCGTTTGCGTTTTGACAGGTCTGTCGTGGCCGATCTTGAACTCGATCCGGACGGGAGAGGTTACTATCTGCTCGACATCCACGGCGCGGTCCATTCCAACCACACCGGCGATTCACCTTCCATTCCCCATAAATCGCCGATCGTGCCGAACGATCTGCTTCCTTACTGGGTGGATCGGAACGTCGCCGTCGATTTGGAACTCGATCCCGAAGGGCGGGGGGTATACGTCTATAACCGCTTTGGTGAATTATTCACGCTCGCCGCCACACCGTACCTTGAAACTTACCGCCCCCCCAAGCCGTATCGCTATCGGGGTGTCGGTTTGGCCGCCTCGAAGAATGGAAGGCTCAATGTTATGGAGGCGAATGGGAATTTTATTCAATTACCCTGACCGGCAATACGGTATATCGAGGTAGCGTTTTCAATCATTCTTGAAAAAATGTTCTGGAAATTTTATTGCTTTTTACTGTAATTCTTCCGAAAATGAGGTAGTATCGTATAGTGCTTTGTGATGGAAAGGAGAATAGGTGAATGACGGTACATGCGACAGTCGTCGGTGTGAAAATTCCGAACAAGGATGGGTCCAACAGGCAGGAAATCATCCAGACGTGTCAGCCCGGCGAAGTGCTGGATTTGGTGCGGGATCCGAAAAACCCCCACGACAAAGACGCCATCGCCGTGATCCGGGGCCGAACCGGCGAACAACTGGGGTTTATCTCTAAAGAGATCGCCGAACCCCTGGCACGGAAGATGGATGAAAAAGGCACGCAGTACGAAGCCATTCTCAAGAAGATCACCGGCGGGCCTCCAGGAAAACTTTCGGTCCTGTTCGGCGGGAAGGAAAAACCTTACGGCTGTGACATCGATATTATCAGCAAAGGCAGCGCGTAGGATTCTGAAACAAGCGGATGGAAAATAAATCCCCCTGGCCGTTCGGGCAGGGGGATTCGTCTAGTATTCTGGTGGATTTGGAGCGATCTTTTAGAAAATGGACCACTCCAGGACATGCGTTGGTTCGAGGAAATTCAGGGTTCCCCAGAAATCTTCGATTTCGTGGACGTTGTCCGAGACGATCGTTCCCGGATCGTTCAGATAGGCGGTCCAGTACAGCTGGATGTCCCGAAGCTCTGTATATTGTTCAGGTTCTGCCATCGTTTCGTCGTAGACATCCACATCATCGATGGCGATGTCGAATCCGATTTTGCTTCCGGCGCTTGGATCACCTATGATACTCAGGGCAAAACGTGCTTCCTGGACCCAATCCGCCGTATCGGCATCGACGGTGGTTTGGGCGAACCAGACGGCCTCTGCGTCTTCACCGTACGGGCGGTCATAGCCTCCGTAGACTTCCGGGGCGACGAAGGGAAGTGCCGTATCTTCCGTACCGAGAGCGTAAATCCACTGTCCGCCTGTCGCGGTTTCTTCGGGATTACGGCATGATTCGAGGGTACGGCTCATGTCGCCATCGAAGAAATACTCCACGGCGTCGTTCTCCCACGTCACCGGCATATCCCACTGTAACCGGGATCCGAAATTATCGCTGATGTAGATATCATCCGTGACCGCAACGGCGATATACAGAAAATCATCGTCATACATCACGGAAAAGGTGAAACTGGCATCATCCGGCCCGTCAGACGCACCGGGGCCTCCGTTGCCCGCGACGCCCAGGTTGATGTAATCGACCGTATTCGATTCCGCACTGTCCCACTCGCCCGCACTCAGTTCCCCGTCGATTGTGGGGGCAGCGTAAGTATACGGCGCATCGATCAGTTGGCTTCCGTCGTCGTCGTATTTCTGCGCGTGAACTCCGGGCGCTGCAACGAGTGATGCAATGAATCCGAGAACCAGGATTAAAATTTGTTTACGCATGAATCAAACTCCTTTCTCCACTTTTTGAGGTCATAACCTCACTTCAAATCGGATACCATTCTTATACCATAATTTTAACTTCCTGTCCAACTGTTTTTCACTAATCAATCCCCCATTCCTTGCCTGTCAATTTCTTTTTGGGGATCACATATTGATGAAACGGGCGGTTGAGAGTTTTACACAACTTTTTAGCCGTGAGAGGCTATCGCTTCGATCATTCTTAGGTCTGCGTATCATCGGACTATAATATGAATATCGAACCACATCGAACGTTTACAGGCGAATGAAAATGACTCCCCGCCGAATGTTATACATAATCATTGGACTGGGCGTCCTGTTGATCCTCTTTTTCGGTCTGAAGGATGGGACGGTTCATCAGTGGGATCGTGCCGGGACATCCATCGCGGTTGGATTGTATCCGTTCGGTGAACCGCACCCGCTCGATGCCGGGAATCCGGCTCAGGTTTTCGAGTATCGGTCGGACCCAATACTTGTGAATAATGGTGAAACACCGGTTTTTTTTACGGAACGGTTGAATCTCAAAAACTGGCGTATTGTCTGGCGAGTGGAGGTTCTCTCCAGGCAGACGGTCGAATGGATGGGGCGTAAAACCACCTTGCCGAAAGACGCCCCGTTTCGGATGCGGTCAACGTTGACTTATCAGGGGGACTTGGAGGAACTCAAATCTCCCACAACGGACAAATTGAAACGGAGGCTTACCGCTTGCCGCCCCGAATTGCTGCTGGTACCGGCCACCGGTGTTTCCGTTCGATCTACCCATTACCACCCATCTTTTCTTAAGGGTGTATTCGGAGTGAAAGGGCCGAAACGGTTACGGGAATCCGGAAAACGCCCTGTAAACGCGATCTTGTTTATGATCGACACGTTAAGGCCCGATCATACGCCTCCTTACGGTCATCCGTATATCATCGCGCCGCACATCGACATGCTGGCGTCGCTGGGCACGGTGTTCACGAATTCCTACGGCGCGTCTTCGCAAACTCGTCCCAGCGTCGGTTCGATGTTTTCCGGTTTGCAGCCGTTGGCGCACGGCGCGGTTCGGCACGCCACCCAATCCGCCATGATTCATCTCGGCGTGCCCATGTTGGCGGAAGCGTTTCAACAAGCGGGCTGTTCGACCCAGGGAGTTACGAGCAATGCCCAGGTCACCAATCAGTTCGGTTTCAGTAAGGGATTCGATTCGTATCGATTCACGAACTTTGAATCCAACGTTACTCCGATGGGGCTGGACATTCTGAAAACGCTCGACGAACCGTACTTTCTATACCTTCACTACATGGGACCGCACTCCCCCTACGAACCGGCCTCCCCCTGGAAAGGGATGTATCGGGGGAAAGCGAAATATAAGGAACAAAACGCTTACAGCGAGGAGATCACCCTTGAAGACCGCCGCATCGGTCTAATTCTTAAAGAACTGTCGATGCAGGGACTCCTGAACCGGACGCTGATCTGGCTGGTCTCCGACCACGGCGAGGAATTCTGGGAACATGACTGGAACGGACACGGTGCGAAACTCTACGAAGAGACCGTGCGCACGGTCTCTATTATTTCACACCCCGCCGGACTGCCGATGGGACAGCGTATTACCCAGCCCGTCACTCATGCGGACATGTTCCCCACTCTGGCTAGCCAGTTTCAATTGGATACACCCAAGATACTCCAGGGGATCGACTTGACGCCCTGGCTCCACGGCCGCATCGATCCCGAACAAGCCGCCCGTCCGCTCTTTCTTCATCTTGGAGGAGGTTTGGGGCCTGGCCCGGATGAATCCGATAAGGAAGGGATTCTGCTCGATGGGAAAAAATTGATCTGGTGGCCGCAAAAAAACGAATGGGAACTCTACGATCTTGCGACCGATCCCGGTGAAAAAAACAATCTGATTCAACAGCCGGGAGAAATCCGTCAAACACTCGAAGCATTGCTTAGGAAGCATATCGGCCGCAGCGAGGAAATCGCCAACCGTTATGAGATTCCCGGCGAAGAAGACACGCTGCCCGGCCTGACCGACACTGAAATTGAAAAATTAAAACGGGATGGGTATCTGGGTGGTTCGTAATAAGCACAAGTAATTGCAAATGACGTAACTCAACAATAGATCGAGAATAACACGATCCACTATTGACACAGACCCCTCTCTTCTGATACGACCTTTCATTAGATGCTCTATAACTCAGGAGGAAATCATGGCGAAAAAATCCCAATCATCTATTTACGGAAAGTATTATACGACTCGGCCGAAAGTGTTTGCCCGCCGCGTTAAAAGTTTAAAGAACCGCAAGCACGTTGTCGCCTATGGTGATTCGTGGTTCGCCTACCCGGCGATTGCCAAGGCCAGAAATGTCATCATTCATTTGAGCAAAATGAAGAAAAAACTGAATATCCTGCAAATATCCAAATGCGGGGCCGAAGCCGTCGAAATGTTATCCGGAAAACGGAAAATCAAGACACTCAAAATCATCAATAGAAGCAAAGTCGATTTTCTGCTTTTCTCCGGGGGTGGTAACGATATCGTCGGGGCATTCGATTTTGAGTTTTTCCTCAAAAACGACGTCGTCTCGGACCATTGGCGCGATTATCTCTATCAGGGCCGGTTGGATCGCCGGATCGCTCAGATTGAGAATGCTTACCGGGATCTGATCGGTTTCTGTCGGGATTATTCGGCGAATAAAAAGATCAAAATCATCACGCACTGCTATGACTACCCCATCCCCGATCCCAAAGGAGCTGTAATCGATATAGGTCTATTCGATTTTGAAATAGGCCAATCGTGGATGTATCCTTACCTGATGAAGAAAAAGGTTCCCAAGGAATTCCACAAATCCATCGTCCATTATTTGATCGACCGGCTTGGTGATAACCTGCAAAAACTCAATGAGGAAAACAGCGATATCTTCTATGTCGCCGAAACGCGGGGCCTACTGAAAAAAAATGAGTGGCTCAACGAAATTCATCCCACGACAGCCGGTGCGAAGAAAGTGGCTAAAAAAATCTATGCGAAGATGGAAGAGACGATGTGAGAATAACTGTTTCAGTTTTTCACTTTCAGAAATAGGGGAATAAATGAATTCGTGTCGTCTGAATCCGGATTTTCCGGATTATAAGGATGAACAAGATCACTATCTTCAAACATCTGTTGATTATTGGCTGGCAACGCGATTCTCTGAATTACCCTCTCCTTTCACATTTTCAATAAAGAATCTTAGCCATCGACTATTTTCAATTCGATAAGAGAGGTAAGAGACTGCCGTTTCGGGCCTCTCTTTGCCGTGAGGTTTTCTCGACGGGAAAAGAGCTGTAGAACTTGAAAAAATCTTAAAAGCGGATAAAAAATGAGTTGATGTTCCTGTCTCTGCCAAGACATCATCCTTAAACATCCCGCCATTCACCCTGGAGTGGATCGGAAAAAAATCTGGTAAATTGGAGGAAAGTATTGATGGTTTTCAAGAAACAACACGGGTTCGCAACAATCGTCGTTTTAGCAGCCGCGCTGCTCGTTGGAACGTTGGCTCTACCGGCCGCCCCGGCGGAAAGCGAAGCAGGCTTCGTTAAAATTTTCGACGGGAAAGATATTAAAAAAGGCTGGATCGTCCAAGGGATGGAAAAAGCCGGTCCCAAGGTCGAAAACGGTGTTCTGAAAGTCGGCGGCTGGGATTACTGGGCCGTCATCACGAAGAAGGACTACAAAGATTTCATCCTGCGCTTCGATGTCAAATTCGACAAAAAAGGCAACAGCGGCATCCTGATTCATACGGCCAAGAAAGAAGTGTATAAAGGCGCATTCGAGATTCAACTGGCTGACGATGGAACCAAAACATCCGGCCCGAAAGTCTCCGGTGCGATCCACGGGAAAGTCGCTCCCCTTAAATACGCCAACAAACCTATCGGTGAATGGAACAGCGTCGAAATCAAGGTTCAGGGTGTCAAGATTTGGGTTACGATCAACGGCGAAGTGGTCCAGGATGGCGTCGATCTCAGCAAGATCGCTGGCCTGAAGCACAAATTCAAAAAAGGCGGGATCGCGATCCAACGAAACGATTATAAAAAAGCGGCGTACTTCAAGAACATTCGCGTCAAAGAGTTATAAGACCGTTGTGGCCGGTTTGTTCCGGTCATGATGCGATTTTCCAATCAATTATCATCAGGGGCCGGACTCTTCGTTCGGTCCCTGTCAATTTGTATACGTTTTTGCGATCTGGAAATCCGTTAGGCCGCTCGTTCGGTTCGATATCAATCGAATGTATCCTGGGAATTGCTGTGTGAACGGGTTATAATCAAGTGAAATAAACACGGGCAGGCACAGGGACCTGTCCCTACTGCCGGTATGAAATAAAGCGCCATGAAAAAATCGAACCCAATCGCAGCCGTTATCTATTGCTGCTGTCTATGCGGAATTCAAGCCGCCTCAGCCCAGGTCACTCCTGATACGATCACGCCTGGTAACGTTCTCGATTATTCCCTGAAAGTCATCGAGGAGGCGGAAAAGGACCTTCCCCTGACGTACCACGCCCACAACGCAAAAGGTTATGCCTATTACAAGGCAACCCAATATGAAGCGGCGATCGAATCGTTTCTGAAAGGACTCGAAGTCAAACCGAACGATCCCGTCATCGCTCAAATGATCGCGTTTCTCTACGCGCGGCTGAACCAGCACGAGAAATCGGTGGAATGGTATCGAAAAACACTCAAACTCAATCCACGCGCCGAACGGGCGAACGAACGGTTGGGGATTTCCCTTCAGCAGCTCAACCGGATGGAGGAAGCCACACAAGCATTTGAAAACGAGGTTAAGAATTATCCCAAGGATTCCTCTCCCCGGATTTACCTCGGTGAGCGTTATCTGGCGGCAGGCCGTCTTGATGACGCGATTAAACAAGCCGAACAGGCGGCGATAGACGAACCGCTTCTTCCCGAACCGCACTACTTGTCCGCGAAAATTCTTCGCAAACAAGGCAAGCAGGAAGAAGCCAAAGAGCAGTTGAAGATTTTCCGTAAGAAGAAAGCGGAAGAGACGGACCTGATCGATAGTCTTCCCATCACCAGAGACCGGGAAAAAGCAGTCCAATCAACCGCCGCGGTCCATATCGACATGGGATTGATCTACTACCAATTCCGCCGTCAAAAAGATGCCGAATCGCATTTCATGACTGCGATCCGAATCGATCCGAAAAATGAAACTGCGCGTCAGCAGCTCACCCTACTCTATCAGAACACCCGCCAAGTGGAAAAATCCTTGAGCCTGTATCGCGAACTGGTGTCATTGAATGGGGAAAAACTGGAATATCGTCTGAAATTGGGGCTTCTACTCGGTGGTTTCAAGCAGTGGGACGAAGCGCTCGAACATTTAAGGAAAGCCCAGTCGTTAGTGCCCGGCAATATCGAAATCATGAAGAGCATCGCCAAAGTGCATTTATCGTCGGGCCGCGATCCGGCACGGGCGTGTCAGATTTTGGAATACGTTATCGTCGAAAAATCCTCCGCCGAAAATTACGACCTCCTGGCCTGGGCCTATCTCGCGAACAAGCAAATCGAACGGAGCAAGGAAGCTTTGCGAACCGCGATTTCCCTCGAACCCAATAATCCCAAATACCAGCAACGCTACCAGAAACTCATCCAACGCTACGGGCAATAAGCGTAAGCAGCCTATTCACTAATTCACTGTTTTGGATTTGAACTTGTTATGCGTAAAGATCGACAAGCGTTCCCATGCCTTGGGGATTCAGGCGTGGTGCGTCCGAATGGGATTCCTGGCTCCGTCTGGTTGTTGTAGGAATAACCTCATCCGAATCTTCAATCATTTTTTCAAATTGTTCATCGACGAAGTTGGAGGTTCGCTGATAAAAATGGGCGAGATTACTCTGCAACTCACTGGCGGGAGTCGGTTTGTACAACGAGGTGGTTGATAATTGGTTTGAAATCGCTTCGTAGGCCATGATGCTGCCTCAACCTTTATTTGACAATCTATTGGTGCAAAAGATATGCCAAATGTCGATCTCGGCTTATGTTGGTGTAAGTGTAGAGTATACAGGTGGTTATAAAATGGGCGTAAAAGTGTGGATTGGCTGGGTGGGGGAATAATCTGCCGCTTTCCGGTTCGACGATTTTCGTGGGAAACGGCTCAATTCTTGGGGAATATTTTTTTCAGCCAAGGCGGGATGAGGAATAAGGCGTGGAATGTTTCCGGGGTGACGATCTGTAAATCGTTTAAGCCCCGTTCTGCGTATCGTTCGGAGAGTTCTTTTTTGGAAATGAGTGGTTGGCTGGTCTTGAAACAGATTGCGAATCCGGCCATCGTTCCACAGGAAGGGACAAAGTGAGAAAACAGGTGCGATGATTCGAATCGATCCCGAATTTCACACACCCTGCGAACGGCGGCCTCTTCGATTGCGAACGGCGATCCGAAGTGAAAACAGAAGCAGCCATTTTCATTCAGACATTCATGAATTTCGGAATAGAATTCCGGGGAAAACGACAGGTCCGAGCGGCTTGAGGGGTCGGATGTGTCCATGAGGATGATATCGAATCGGGAATCTGTGTTTTCGAGAAACGTTTTTGCGTCACTGACGTGAACCTGTACCCGCGAATCGTTCAGCGCGCCCCGATGGATCGCGGTTAACTCGGTTTTGGCGAGATCGATGACATCGGGATCGTAATCGGCGATGACGCAGGTTTCTACGCAGGGATGCTTCAGGATTTCCTTCGCCGCACTGCCATCGCCGCCGCCGCATACCAGCACGTTTCGAGGCGAGGGATGGCTGAGCATGGGAACGTGTACCAATGGCTCGTTGTAGAAAAAATCGTCGTTCTCACAGGTCTGAATTAAACCGTCAATCGCGACGGCCCGGCCATAGGAGACGGTTTCCACCAGCGAAATGGTCTGAATGGCGTTTTCCCGCGTTTTCAGCAGCGAATCCACTTCCACGTAGTGACCGTGTCCGGGAAGCGGGGTTTTCAGCAATCTGGGGATCATGGTGGAGATTTCGCGCAGCCGGGCAGCCGGTTGATAGAGACGCGCCATCCTCTCGCCGAGTTCGATCGCTTTTTCCTGATTGGGCTGAGTGAAATCACAGATACTGATTTCGATCAGCGCCATGCGGTCCAGTTCCGGCCAGGTGTGAACGATAATGTGGGATTCCGCGAGGATGATGGCCAGGGTATAACCACCGTTCTCGAAGGCGTGGTGCGTGTCGCTTAAATCTTCCAAACCGGAATCTCGAATCGCTTTACGAATCGGTGTGACCGCCGGTTCGGGGGAGGCGAGTAAGGTATCCTCACAAGCGCATCGTTGAAACAAGAGTCGAACGTTCGTTCCTTTTGGAAGGGATTGCATCGGGCGGCTCCGGTGGAGAGGAGAGAGTATGGAATGGTGGGCTGTGCTGCGTTTTTAGATTAAATGGTGGATCGAAAAGCGTGATCCACCCTACAAACTTTAACCCACCCTGCTTTAGAATTGTTATTTGACGGCTACAATCGCCGGTTTATGTGCTTGAACGAATTTTCTGATCCGCGCGGCCACCTGATCGGGCATCAGGCCTTGTTCGGTGAAGATTTGATCGCGGCTACCGTGTTCGATAACCGCGTCTTCCACTGCCAGCCTCAAGAGCGGGTGATGTTCCAATCCCATATCGTGCATGGCTTCCGAAACGGCGCTGGAGAATCCTCCGCAGATCGAATGATCTTCATACGTGACGAAATGGTGATGATCGACGCTCAATCGGCGGATCATTTCGGTATCGAGGGGTTTGGCGTAGCGCATATTGACGACGGTCGGCCGAATCCCTTGTTTTTCGAGAATCTCGGCGGCTTCCATCGCCCGGTAGACCATATATCCGTAAGCGAGAATCGCGCATTCGGATCCCGGTTGAAGAATCTCGCCTTGTCCGATGGGAAGAGGGGCTTCCTCGTCCGACCATTCCACGCCTTCACCGCGAGCGCGTGGATACCGGACCGCAAACGGTCCATCGTGATGCAAGGCGGTCCATAACAGCCGGGAAAGTTCTTTCTCATCGGCCGCGGCGGAAACGACGATATTGGGAAGCGCCCGCAGAAAGGCCGTATCGTATAAGCCCTGATGCGTTGCACCGTCGTCGCCGATCACGCCTCCCCGGTCGATGGCGAAAATCACGGGAAGGTTCTGAATACAGGCGTCGTGGTAAACTTGATCGAACGCCCGCTGGAGGAAAGTGGAATAAATGACCGCTACGGGCCGGATGCCTTCACACGCCAATCCACAGGCCAGCATAACGGCGTGCTGTTCGGCGATGCCCACATCGAAAAACCGGTCGGGATATTTTTTAGAGAACTCGGTTAGGCCTGTGCCCGAAGTCATCGCCGCCGTAATGCCGACTACTTTGGGATTCTTCTCCGCCATTTTACAGATCACTTCTCCGAAGATATTCGTGTAATTCGGTGGAGCCGGTTTCTCACGTTTGACCGCTTTGGGTTCACCCGTCATTTTGTGGAAAGGCTTGGCTCCATGCCAGGTGGCCGGATCGTTCCTGGCCGGCTCGTATCCGTGGCCTTTTTCCGTGATGACGTGGAGGAGAATGGGGCCTTTCAACTCTTTGATGTTCGAGAGGGTATCTTCAAGGCTGGTAAGATCGTGCCCGTTGATGGGACCGAAATAGCGGAATCCGAGTTCTTCGAAAAAGACGCCGGGAACGATCAACGATTTAATGCTCTCTTCGACTTTCTGCAGCCGCCGCATGAGAAAATTGCCCATGCTTTTTTCCAGAATCTTATCGACGCCTTCTTTGGTTTTGTTGTAGTAGTAACTGCTGATGATCCGGTTGAGGTAGCGGGAAATCGCTCCGACGTTGGGTGAAATCGACATATCGTTATCGTTGAGAATGACGAGCATGTCTTTTTTCAGTCCACCTGCATGATCCAGACCTTCATACGCCAGACCGCCTGTCAATCCCCCATCGCCGATAATGGCAGCGACACGGTAATCATCCCCGTTCAGATCGCGCGCGACCGCCAGGGACAACGCGGCGGAGACCGACGTGCTGGCATGACCGACGCCGAAACAGTCGTGTGGACTCTCTGAACGGCGGGGAAAGCCGCTGATTCCTTCGTATTGGCGCAGCGTATGAAACTGGTTGTAGCGGCCGGTCAACAGTTTATGACCGTAGCACTGATGCCCGACATCCCAGATAATTTTATCCTTGGGGCTGTCGAATACCCGGTGGAGGGCGATCGTCAGTTCCACCGCTCCCAGACCGGGCGCTAAATGACCGCCGGTATCGCTCACGACGTCAATGATCTTTTGACGTATTTCCTTGGCGAGCGTCTCTAACTCGGCTTTATCCAGACTGCCGAGATCTTCCGGCCCCTTGATCCGTTCTAACACCATCTTTTTTGACCTGATTTCCTCTTGAATAATGAAAAAAAATTCTGTTTATTACACAATGATGGATGGGCCGAAAACCCATCCAAATGTACATCCAGCATTATATTATATAGGATAATTTGAAAAATTCATTCCCTCTGGGCGGATATGAGACACAGGAAATCGAATTTTATGTGTTTCTTTGGCATAATTTGTTCGTGATATCGATTAAAACCCTCGCTCGGCCGCTTTCCGGTTCGAGCAGGGCAAGCACTTCTTCGCGCAGCAACTCAACCCGTTTCCTGGATTGGTCGAGACCGATCAGAGAGGGATAGGTCAATTTTCCGCGCGCTTCATCCATCCCCGTCTCTTTCCCCAGCAGTTCGGGATTGCCAACGACATCTAAAATATCGTCAACGACCTGAAAGATTAAACCGATTTTTGTGCCCGCTTCATGGAGAATACGATAATCCTCCTCAGTGCAGGAAGCCATGTGCGCGCCCAGCAGAAGCGAGGCGCGGAGCAAGGCGGCGGTTTTATGAAGGTGCATGTATTCTAAAATTTCCTCATTGCCCGGTTTGGTTTCGTACTCCAGATCGACGGCTTGACCGGCGACCATCCCTGGATACCCGCAAGCGACGGCGAGTTCGCGGGTGGCGCGGAATGCTTGCAGCGCAAAACGTTCGGGAATACTCGAAATCAATTGAAAGCCCAACGTGTGTAGCGCGTCGGCGGAAAGCACCGCCATCGCTTCACCATACACTTTATGCGCGGTTGGACGTCCCCGGCGCAGATCGTCGTCGTCCATGCAGGGCAGATCGTCGTGCACGAGGGAGTAGGTATGCACCATTTCGATCGCGCAGGCCACGGCCAACAACGCTTTTTTCAGTTTCTCATCGGTCCCGTTCCAATAGCGTCCTTCGTAAACGTCGTCGTTGGGAACGTTTCGGCAGAATTCCGCGCCGATCAAAACCATGATTGGGCGAATGCGCTTTCCGCCCGCTTCCAGGGGGTATCGCATCGCCTCGTTCAACCGTCCGGCGATCCCTTCCGGAGGCGGCAAGAGAGACCACAACGCTTCTTCAATTTCGTCTTTCCGGCGGTTCAGGTAATCCTTAAAGCGCGGGTCAACATCTGGGATCGTTGTGTCGTCAGAATTCTTCATTTTCAATTTCGATCGAAGTGGCAGGATCGGCCTAGATCGATCCATCACTCCCTTGGCTATTCGTCATCGTCCTCATCGAACGGTTCTTCGGCCCATTCGTCTTGACGGTCTTTCAGCAGTTTCGTGATACGTGTTTCCACTTGGTCCAGGCGTGTGGAACATTTTTC
>CAZSIZ010000058.1:0-5476 GCA_964606645.1 uncultured bacterium | reverse complement strand
CATGCCTTCGGTGAAATAGGATTCCATTTGATCGAGGGAGAGTCCGCCATCGTCGAATTGCGAGACGATGGCTTCCAACCGCTGCATGCTTTGTTCAAAATCGATGGCGTTTTTTTTATTCTTGCTCATGAGTTCGGTTCTTCTTGAGAATCACAGATCGAAATGATCCATCCGATACGTGAACATTCACCCGGTCGTCGATTTCGACATCCGCAAGACGGACGATGGATCGTCCATCGTCGTGGCGGCAAATCGCATACCCCCGTTCGAGATTCCGGGCGGGATCGAAACTGGTTAATAACTGGACGTACCGTTTCAGTTCCTGCTTTTTGCGTTCGACTTCACGATCGGCTGTCGCGGGAAGCGTTTTTCTCTTTTCCTCGATTGCCGTGCGGTGTTGCCGGATCGTGGATCGGCTGCCGCGAATGAGTGTCATACTGAAATCATCCAGCCGCTGCCGCCATTGAGAAACGGCTGTTTGAGGATGATAGCGCCTCAAAGCGCGTTGAGTAACCGCTAAGCGTTTTTTCTCCCACTCCAAACAGGGGCCGATGGAACGGATCAGCCGGTCGGCGAAAAGGTGCAGCCGACTCCGGTGCCGGTTGAATAGATCGGCGATCGTTTCAGCGGCTCCGGTCGGTGTCGAAGCGCGCGTGTCGGCGGCGAAGTCGGCCAAGGTGAAGTCGATTTCATGGCCAATTCCCGTTAGAACGGGGAGGGCTGATTCCGCGACGGCTCGCACCACGATTTCTTCATTGAACGCCCATAAATCCTCCAGGCTTCCCCCGCCCCGGCAGACTACGATCAAATCGAAACCGCCCTGGTTATTGACCCGTTGAATCGTCTCCGATACCTCGCCAGCCGCTTCTGCGCCCTGGACCAAAACGGGACAGACGGTAATGTCGACAGGACAGCGGTTGGAGGCGATCGTTCGCAGGAAATCACGCACTGCCGCCCCGGTTTGAGAGGTGATGACCGCGATTTTTCGGGGGAAAGAGGGCAGTGGGCGTTTTCGGTTGTCGTCGAAAAGCCCCTCCTCAAACAGTTGTTGTTTTAATCGTTCGAATTGCTTCTGAAGCGCGCCGGAACCGGCCAGGCGAATCGCCGAAACCACGAGCTGATACTGGCCGCGCGGTGGATAGACAGTGACTTTGCCTCCGACGATCACCTCGTCGCCATCGCGCAGATCGAGTCCCGCCCAACGAACGACCGTGTTTCTCCACGCCACGCATTCCAAAATCGCCGTGGCGTCTTTCAATCGGAAATAGGCATGTCCGGAAGGGGCTTTCTTGAAATTGGATATCTCGCCGCGCACTTCGGTCCATTCAAAACGTTCTTCGATCCGCTGCCGGATTTCTTCCGTGATCCCGGATACGGTATAGGGCTGTTGGATGGATTCGGTTTGATTCATCTCACTCATTCTTCCGGATTCGATTCGACGTCGATTTGCAGCCGCTCGATCGACTTGGCCCGGCCGTTTTCTTCATTGACATCCACGACAACCGCCGAAATTTTTACATTTTTTTTCGCGATCTTATGCGGTGATAGACGAGAGAGGAGAAAGCGTTCGACCGCATTATCGATATCCATTCCAATGACCGAATCGTGCGCCCCGGTCATTCCCGCGTCGGTGATGTAGGCCGTACCCTGAGGCAGAACGCGCTCGTCCGCCGTGAGCACGTGAGTGTGCGTTCCCAGAACGGCGGATACCCGCCCATCTAGATACCATCCCATCGCCACCTTCTCGGACGTGGCCTCGCCATGCAGATCGATAACGATCGTTTCGTATTGTCCGCCGAGTTCCTCAAGCAGATCGTCTGCCCGGCGGAAGGGACAATCGACATTCTGCATGAACAACCGGCAGATCAATTGAGCGATTACGACCGATTGTCCCGATTGGGCCTTCAGGATCGTATATCCCTTTCCCGGCAATCCAGGGGGATAGTTATAAGCGCGGACAAGCCGCTCGTCGTCGTCGATAAACGACAGGACGCTCTTGTTGTCCCAGGTGTGATTGCCAAGCGTGATGGCGTCGATGCCGAAGGAATATAGTTCTTTGGCGGTGTCATAGGTAATTCCTTTACCCCCCGCGCAATTTTCTCCATTGGCAATGCAAAAATCCACCTTGTAATCGGCCATCAGGTTTTGTAGTGAACGATCGAGCGCCCGGCGGCCCGGGCGGCCAAACACATCACCGATAAATAAAATTCTCATTCGCCGTTCTTTCTATTCAAACGCGCTGAGTGTTTCATGACATTTGATATTACCGTTTATTATCATTCCTTGGTTCGATCGTATCGCGCCGACTGTAAAGGATAAGGGTAAGGGCGAAAATATAAAAGCGTTTCGATATGAGGAATTACGTTTTGGTTCCGGCTGGGTTGAATCAGGGAAGCGGAAAACTCACTTTCGGGCGGCCGGGTACGTAACGGCGAAGAAAACCGTTGCTGTAAACACCGTTGCTCAAATCATAAGGATGCCAATCAACCGTGCTTTGTCCCTGATAGGAAGTGGTCGGTCCCATCCCGAAGATGATGCCGATCGAATTTTTCCTGAATCCGAAATCGGGATTAACTCGCGCATCGAAGTAGACTGCCGTCAGGTTGGAGTGGTAGCGAAGATCGTAAGGATCCCAATGATATTGAGATTGGGTGTATCCCAGGCGCGAATTGTCATTGAATAACTGCTTGGCCGCAGGGATGTCCTGAAAAGGATCGTAAAGAAATCCGTTTAAGTAAGCCACCGGCGTCGTGAGCCAATGATTCTGATCCGATGTGTGAGAATGAGGGGGATTGTCGTTGCAGTCGTTCATGTATTGAAGAATGGCAAGTTCCAACGTGCGAAGATCGGCCATCGCCCGTGAAACCTTGGCACGAACTTGCGCGTTCAGAAAATTGGGCACGGCGATCGCCGCCAGAATTCCGATAATGGCAACCACGATGAGCAATTCGATTAATGTGAAGGCTCGATGCTGTCTTTTCATCAGTCGTCAGTTTTTGATGTCGATAATCATTCGATAATTGTCGGATTTACCTTTCGAGTGAAGAATCGTTTGTGATCGATCATTCTATTTTATCGCGCGGCTGTTGGCAATGGATGTCTGGCGGCGGGACATGATCTAAACAGCAGGATTTAGGGTTTGATAATTGAAAGCGTTTTTACATAATTCGCCTTAGTCCAGTAGAAGGAATCGGCTCGTTTAGATAGGATGAATTCATTCAAGGCAAATCGACAAAAAACGGGAGAATGAACGATGAAGCAGATTGGAATGATTGGAATCGTGTTGTTGGGATGCTGTTTGAGCCTGTACGCCGCCGAGGATATCAGCCGAGAGATCGAAATCGGCCAGCGCTATCTCCATTTCCCTGTGAAACACAAAGGAAAAAAACGACTCGTGAAGGCGATCGTGGATGGAAAATCGGCGCTGGAATTCACGATCGAACTGGCTACCGGAAAACCGGATTACTGGGTGTTTCTCGATGTAACCGAATGGGGGGGCGAAACCGTCAACCTCCAAACGACTCGTCATCGTGGCGATCCCGCCGATCTGCTTGGAACGGTTTCTCCGGGTGACACGATCAAAAACGCGGTTTCGATCTATCAGGAACGGCTTCGTCCTCAATTCCATTTTTCGTCGAAACGGGGATGGAACAACGATCCCAACGGGATGGTCTACTACAAAGGCGAATACCATCTCTTTTATCAGCACAACCCCTACGGTTGGGCGTGGGGCAACATGACCTGGGGACACGCGGTGAGTACCGATTTGGTGCATTGGACCGAACTGAGCGACGCGATCCATCCCGACGAGATGGGCACGATATTCTCCGGCTCGGCAGTGATCGATACGAACAATACGGCGGGATTCAAGACCGGGGATGAAAATCCGCTCGTCTGCATTTACACGTCTGCCGGGGGGACGAATCCCCTATCGAAGGGTGTGCCGTTCACGCAGTCGATCGCCTACAGCAACGACCGGGGGCGCACGTTTACCAAGTATGAAGGAAATCCCATTATCGAGCATATCAACGGCGGCAACCGCGATCCCAAAGTGATCTGGCACGAACCGTCCGACCGGTGGGTGATGGCGCTCTATCTCGACAAGAAGGAGATGGGATTCTTCACGTCCAAGAACCTGAAAAAATGGGAATACCACAGCAAAATTAAATGTTTCCACGAATGCCCGGAACTGTTCGAACTGCCTGTCGATGGCGATCCCGGCAATAAAAAATGGATTCTGTATGGCGGGAGCGGGGATTGTCTGATCGGCCAGTTCGACGGGAAGGAATTCAAGCCGGAGACCGAGGAGATCAAGTTCCACTACGGCGACTGCTTCTACGCCTCACAGACGTTCACGAACATCCCCGAATCGGACGGGCGGCGGATTCAGATCGCGTGGGGGCGAGTGAACGCCGAGGGGATGCCGTTCAATCAGATGATGCTCTTCCCGGTGAGACTTACATTGCATACGACTGATGAAGGGCTTCGACTCTTCGCTTATCCGGTGGATGAGATCGAAAAAATCCACGGTGAAGAAATCGAATGGGAGAACGGAATCCTCGATCCCGGCGAAACGGATTTGCCCGTGCTGACGGGAGAGACGCTCGACATCGACGCCGAGTTCGAGGTGGGCGATTCGGAAGCGTTCGGGTTGATTGTTCGCGGGAAACCGGTGACGTACGACGTGCAGAAGCAGCAGTTGAAATATGGGAACAAAACGGCACCGCTGAAACCGGTGGATGGGAAAATCCAGCTGCGTCTCCTGATCGACCGCACGACGATCGAACTATTCGCCAACCAGGGCCGAGTCTATATGCCGCTGCGGGCGATCCCCGGTAAAGAACCAATAATGGGAGTTAAACTTTTCTCCCGTGAAGGTCCGACACGTGTCGTATCACTCGAAGCCCGTGAATTGGAATCGATATGGCGCTGGTCTTATCTCAATCGATAGCGCTAGTGATGGAGGTTTTTTAATGGGCCTCAAGTGTGTGATACATTCACGAATGAATGGAGTGATTGGTATTCATAAACCAATCTTCTTGCGGAATCTTGTGGGCACTGAACGTGTTTTTTACTTTATTACCAATTTATAAAGCATGCTTTTGGGTTGAGATATTCAAATCCTGGCCAAGAGCGAATTATTGTCAGGTTGTATCTGGATAAACTGTCTGATAAAATCGAAAAAATCCGAGATTTCAAAACTTACTTATCAAGCCTTTGAGATATCGCTGAATTTAAATTTCCTTTCCCAAAATACCACCTAATCCTTCTATTATTTAAAATTGTATGATCCGGGATATCATACAATAATTCAACTTTGAATCGTGGGTCTATTATCTCAATGTATTCATCTGGAGACGGAGGACTACAATCATAGGGATCAATACTGTTTTGGGGAGAATAAGTAAAACCTTCAATTGCTGGTGACGGCGGTCGAAAAATGAGCTTGTGGCGGTCGAAAAGTGCGGTATTTTTA
>CAZSIZ010000057.1:0-24584 GCA_964606645.1 uncultured bacterium | reverse complement strand
GAGAAAGCAGGATTCAAATGCGAGTACACCGACTACGATTTCGGCGGAGACCGCTACCTCGAAACCGGTGAAGTGCTTCCCGACAGCGCTGCCGAAGAACTGCACCAGTACAACGCCATCTACCTGGGCGCAATCGGCCACGACGAAGTTAAACCGGGTATCCTTGAAAAGGGAATCCTGCTACGCCTTCGTTTCGAACTGGATCAATACATCAACCTGCGTCCGGTTAAACTCTATCCCGGCGTTTGGACCCCCATCAAAGACAAAGGCCCTGAGCAAGTCGATTTCGTTGTGGTCCGCGAAAACAGCGCCGGAATTTATACCGGTGGCGGTGCAGTCATCAAGAAGGACACACCCAACGAAGTCGCGATCCAGGAAATGGTCTACACCCGTTTCGAGGTGGACCGCTGCCTCAAATATGCTTACGAATTCACGAAAAAGCGAAACAAGGACAAAACCTTGACACTCTGTGGCAAGACAAACGTCTTGACGAATGTTTTCGGCCTGTGGGAGCGTGCGTTTCACGATATGGGCAAGAAAGACTATCCTGATATCAAACGCGAATACGCCCATGTGGATGCGACAACAATGTGGATGGTGAAGAATCCCGAATGGTTCGACGTGATGGTTACCGGCAATATGTTCGGAGATATCATCACCGACTTAGGCGCAATGGTTCAGGGTGGTATGGGAGTCGCCGCCGGGGGCAACATCAATCCCGATCCCGGTGGAACGTCCATGTTCGAGCCGATCGGTGGTTCCGCGCCGAAATACACGGGGCAGAACGTCATCAATCCCATCGCCTGCATCTCAGCCGGTCAGATGATGCTGGAGCACATGGGTGAAGACAAGGCCGCGGCGATGCTGGACAAAGCCGTCAGCGATTTTCTCGCCAGCGGAACTTTGCCTGGTTTGGGCGTCAGCGACATCAAGAAAGTGGGCATGTCCACAACCAAGATCGGCGATGCCATCGCACAACGCATTCAGGATATGTAACTTACGGGTTCTATCTCATACAACGACAACAATAGCCCGGCCATCCTTGACCGGGCTGTTGTATAAGCGTCCGGCTTTCACTTTTTGCCGAACCGTCAGATCGATTGATATGAACCGAATTTGGGACGGACTCCAATTGACACGCAGGCTGGTTCTTACCAGTCTGCTATTGCTCGTCCCTGTGCTGATCGACATCAACATCCGAATCAGCGCTGGGCCGGAGTCCAAATTCCGCCTGTTTGAATACGGCGTTCTCCTGGCGCTGCTGTTAAGCGTCCCGATATGGCTGAAGCGGCGGGATAAGGTCCGCTTAAATCTATTGAACGCTTCGATGCTGTTGTGGTTAGGCTACGTTCTCACCAGGGCCTTTTTCGACACCCACCTCGAATTCTCATTCGATTACGCTTTTCGCACCGCCTCGTGGCTACTCTTCGCAATGCTGATAGCGGACGCATGTTCGGGCGCAAACGATTTTCTTCGTTTTATCCGACTTGCGGCGGTCGTTCAATCGATCCCCGTAATTTACGCATTAGGCCAGGCCTTCGGGGTGGACTTCTATTTCATCCTGATGGGCGAAAACTGGCAGTGGCACAGCGACCAGATCAGTGCGGACCGGGGGGTAATCTGGTCCAGCCTGGGCAATCCCAACTTCTACGCCAGTTACGGCGGGATGCTGCTGATCTGGCTGGTCGTGCTGTTGGGTCTGTCCAAGCGCTGGTGGACCCGAACGTCGATCGCAGTCTATACCGTCATCCTGATCTACACGCTCATCCGAACCGTCACGCGGGGCGTCTGGGCGAGTCTGATCCCCACCGCAGCAATCGTCGCGGTGCTCTTCATCATTTCCACGCTCATCCAACGCCATTCCCTTCGATCACTCATCGCGAGAATCTGGAAACCGGCAATCGCCTTGACATTGCTCGCCGCAGTCGTGCTGGGAACCGCTTACAAGATAGAGTCCGGCCAAGGCCCGCTTCACCGCATCACAAAACGCTTTTATCACGCCGCAACCTTCCATGACACCAGCATGAGATCGCGCCCGTTGCTCTGGTATGCGGCGCTTCGGATGTGGCGTGAGAGTCCGGTATGGGGCCGTGGGCATGGGCGGTATGCCCCTTTGTATCTACCGACGGTCTATCAGTCGGCGCTTGAAACCGATCCCGAACGTATCCAGCGTGTCACGCGCGGTATGAACACTATCCGTTTCGACCGCGCTCACAACGATTACCTCCAATTCCTGGCGGAAACCGGAATGGTGGGATACACGTTATTTCTTTCCATGATGATTTTCGCCGTCGCGTTCGCCATCCGAGGTGCATTTCTATCTTCAACGGATCGAAAACGGACCATTCTGCTTTACGGATGTTCCGCCGCTACCGTGATGACGGCGATTCAATGTCTATACGATTTCCCTTTGCTACTACCCGCCAGTTCGCTTTTCTTCGCGTTGGCGCTGGCTGGAATCTTGATTCTCACGCGTGAGAATCAAGGGAAATGGATGATTCGCTTTCCCGCATTCATCCGTTGGATCGCCGCGCTTGCGGTGCTCCCGGTGTTTGTATTCGCCGGAGGTCTCGTGATCCGACATTTGTCGGCCAGCCATCTCCACCACAAAGGGATCGTTGCGATGGAGACTGGGATGAAAGTGGCGTTACTGGATAACAAAGAGGCCTATAAGAATTACAGCGAATCCCATGAGTATCTCAGCCAGGCGCTCGAACGTTTTCCCGGCGATGGAAAAATCTTGTACGAACTGGGCCGTTTGGATTATGTGTGGCATGGAAAACGCAATCTTTCGCGGGCGGTAAACCGCCTGCAGGAAACCAAACCGACGTTTTGCATACCTCAATGGTTCCATTTAATGGGAACGTTTTACTTCGAATCGCACCTCTATCCCCAGGCGAGGCAACAATCTGAGGCCCTGCTTCTGATCGATCCGGACCGTGAGGAAACACAATTCCTGGCAGGGAAGATCGACATGATAACCGGCGATTACCAGGACGCAATCGCGCATTTCAAGGAAGAACTGCGCGTCAATCCCACAAACGACCGGGCGTACGCCTTTCTTGGACAGATTTACGAAGACCATTTCAATAACCGCGAACAGGCCGTTCGGGCTTATGAAGAACAGTTGAACCTGAAACTGGCCATCGATGTACTTATCCACGTGGCCGAACTATACGAAGAGTTGGGCGACTACGAACTGGCTCTCGAACGCTATAATCAAGCACGGCCCATAGCGAAAAAAATGGCCGATAAACGTTTCGAGCGTCAGGTCGAAGCCGGATTGTCGAAATTGAAACGTCGAATGAGTGACGGATAGGATGCGACGATGAATCAAACCAATGGCAGCGAAGCAATCCTTCACTGCCGCCGCCTGCACAAAGTCTATCACACGGGCGACGAGGACCTCGAAGTCTTGCGCGATCTGGATTTGGATGTGTGGGAAAACGAGTTTACCGCCATCACCGGCGAATCCGGTTGCGGAAAATCCACGCTGCTGCATTTGCTCGGCTGCCTGGACGAACCCACCGAAGGCGAAATCGTTTATCGTGGGGAGGACTTGTCGAAACTCGGCGAAACCAGTCGCGACCGTATTCGCACCGTGGAGTTCGGTTTCGTCTTCCAGTTCCATCACTTAATGCCCGAATTCAACGCGTTGGAGAACGTCTCCATCCCCGCGATGATCGCGGGCCAACCAGCCTACGCCGTCCGGGAACGTGCCGAGACCTTGCTGCGCGAATTGAATCTCGGTGGTCGTCTGACTCACAAGCCCGCCAAACTCTCCGGCGGCGAGCTGCAGCGGGTCGCGGTTGCCCGTTCCCTGATGAATAAACCTTCCATCCTTTTCATGGACGAACCCACCGGAAATCTCGATCCCGCCCACAGCGCCGAACTGATCGAATTGATCCGTTCTCAGCAGCAAACCAAACGCCTGACCGTCGTCATGGTGACTCACGACCGGGAAATCGCCCGGTCAACCGATCGACATTTACAGTTGAGAGACGGAAAATTATTCCCCGTTTGATCGAAACGTTACATTCCTCCCTTCACGATGTGATACATCGTTCAAATCTCGATAACTGCTTAAGAAAATCAGGGTTTTAGCCGATAGTAATACTACCTGCCAGGGAAGGCGCTTGGATCCATGGACGGATCATGCCGGTCAGGCATACATGATGGATCTGGCGATGACTCAATTTATCTAACCCAATCGTTTTTCACCGCTGGTAACGCATTGCAAGCCTCTTTAGTTAGGATGTGCAAGAAATCCCTTCTAACTGACTGAGGATTCGGCAAGGGTGGAAAGTAAATCGATTTCGGTTAAGTAATGTGGGTCCGTAGGATGAATTGTTGTGATCCGTTGCCACCGTCTTCATGCGGATTCGCAGGGAGACGGGTTGCGATCCGAACCCGGAATTTGGATACGGTTTCGCAGTGTAACGGGTTGTGATCCGTTCCCATCGTCCTCATGTGGGTTCGTTAGGAGACAGGTTGCGATTTGGATCCGGCATTCTAATGCGGGTTCGCAGGGTGAAGGGTGATGAGGGAGGAGAAAAGTCGTTGACGGAATCCGCTATGTGGATTCCCGCTTTTCTTAATCATCACCGAAGCCTACCGCCAACCGCCGTATCCTGACCGGCTTATAAGCGAGTCCCGGTTCAGCGGCATGCGTTGAAACCGAAAAAGAAAACGGCCCCCGGATTGTGGAACCTATCCGGGGGCCGCTCTTGTTGTTTTGTAGCGTAGGCTTCCAGCCTGCTTCTTTTTTGATTCCAATTTTTCTCTTGCTGTTAAGTAAGACTGGATGCTATCATATACGTTGAGGTTAAAAATAATGGTTTCTTCCAGCAAAATTATCAAAGAGGCTTTAACGCTGAACGCCGAGCAGAAAGCCGAACTGATCGACAAATTGATGGTAAGCCTGCATCCGGTCGATAAAAGCCTTGCCGAACACTGGGCCATCGAATCGGAAAGTAGAATCGACGCTTTCGACCAAGGAAACCTGAACGCGATCCCACTCGATCGAGTTCTTGAAAAGTACCAAAAATGAAAATTCGCGTTCGATTCCTAGAATTTGCTCAGAGCGAATTGGACGAAGCAATCGGTAACTGAAATTTCAATTATAAATAACTTTCCTATATCCAACGGCAATGACGATAACGACAGAACGATTGTCTTCAATACGGCAGATAATACGGCACGAACCGACGCGATATCGCCATAATCCGATTTTTCCCTTGTAAGAGATTTACCAAAACGTTTGGGATTTTCATCGGTCGCTATACGTTCGCGTAGATATCGGACTATGTCTTTTTGATCGGAGTGGCTCAAACCGCGCATATCCTTGACTGCGCGATCGTCCCATTCAATCTTCCAAACCAAGTTCCTGCTCCACTTCTTCCATCGTCCAGCGTTTGCCGGGATTGTTTAAGCGTTCAATCGCGACGTGACGGTCTTCAATATCTTCAAGGTATTCATGAATCGCTTCCTGGACATAGTCGGCTTTGGAGCGGCCTGTCTTCTCCGCAAGGAGGTCCAGGCGTTTCTCCAGGTCTGGGTCGAGTTGAATGGATAACATCAAATTTCTCCTGTGGATCGATGTCTGTTAAATTTTAACACAACTGGAATGTATTAGCAAATTTTTCTCAGCCAGACAATCATCCATCCTAAAACCTCGTTCAGGCGATTCTGCGGTTCCGCAATAAAAAAGAAAACGCGTATCCCGAACGGTTTAGCGAACAGGATACGCGTTGAATTTGAAATCAGACGATCGATCCAGCAATGCCGAATCGCCGGATCGAGGCTTCGTTAGTACAATTCCCAGAGACTCACAGCCGTGAATTCGGTCAGTGGGCTGAGGGTAAATTTGTCGAATTCCGTTATGGCGAAATTCTCTGTCCCCCAAATCTTGGTAAACAAACCGATACGGGTTGCAGTCCGGGTTTCCAGCGTGGGAGGACCGGCCAGCTGCCAGGGCCGTCCCGGAAGTTTGGCGCTGAAGATCAGCGAGTCGCCCCGTTTGGTCACGGCGATCGCCGCGGTCACGTCCCCGGCCAATAACAAATCAATCCAGTCGAACTCATCCGAAAGGCTATGATATTGGAGAGAACCCATCGAGCCGCCGTCGGTCAGTTCGGCACGAATCTCATTCCCATAGAATCCGAACAGATACTCGTCACCGGAGACGTCCGTATCGTCGCCCTGGTTGTAGGTGACGGCAATTCCGGTGTGGAATTCAGTCCAGATATACGCGTCGGCCAGAGTGAGTTCCGCCTCGATTCGCCAATCGCCTGCGGGAACATCGGTGCGCAGGATCATCGGTGCGCGGCGGCCGTTGGTCCATTCGTCGAACAGTCCCGCTTCTCCGCCCGGATCGGCTTCGAGTCTGAGTTTGCCGTCGGCCACATCGACCCTCACGCCGGATGTGTAATCAGTAGCCAGTGCGGGATCGCTTCCGTATTCGATGAACCAGGGATCAACAAGCGCGCTTCCATCGAAGCCATCGACTTTGGAATCGGCATCCGGTTCACCGAAGAGCCACAGTTCGTTCGTCACGCTGACATCACCGCGAATCGGTTTGGCCAGCGGCAGCCCGACATCGCATAAACCGCTGAACAGCAGGAATTTCGTTCCTTCGGACGGTTGCAATGTGTAACCGACGGTTGTTGATGTATCCGTCGCCGACAGTTCCCAAATAATGTGATCCCCGATTTGCTGACCGCCGTCGGTGATATCGGTGGCAACGAATCCAGGGGGCATTCGTTCATCGATAAAGGCCGAGTACGATCCGTACAAGGCTTCCGCCGTGAGGGACACCTTCAGCGGCTGGCTGGGATCGAAGAATCCGTCTTCCGTCAGTTTGCGAGTGACCGCTCCGATCCCGCTGACCTTGACCACTTCCAAGCGCCCGATCCCATCAGGTACATTCGCTCCGGGAAATGCGATGACAATCGAATGGACGCCGCCACTCGTTTCAAACGGCCCGATGGTATAGAAATTGTACTCGTTCGGTGCGGAATTCGGCGCGAGAATCTCGCCGACGTATTTGTTGTCTGCGTAAATATCGATCGGGCAATCACCTGCACCCCAGGTATTGGCACTCAGATTCAGAAGAAGAACTTGGTTGCCTTCCCCTAAATCGAAGGTGTATCGCACCCAGTCTCCTGCGCCGAGGTTATCGCTCCCAACACCGGCATTGGTATCGCTGGCGCCATGCTCGAAAACGATCTCCTCCTGGTCGCGGTAGTCGTCGAATGTATACGTTCCTCCACGTCCTCCCGTCGGGTTCCCCATGAAGAAATCATCACCGGCCGGGAATACAAATTCCGTGCCGACCGCAGGAATGGAACCGTCTCCTGGTCGTTCGTAAGGCGTATCCGAAGGAATCCCATCCATGCCTTGGGCATAGCGTTCGCCGTAGGCATGTCCGATTGGATAGTTTTTCCCATCGACGGGGCTGCCTGAAAAATCGTAGTCGATCGATTCACGGTACAGATACGGCAGCAGCATGGCGATCGCTGTATCACCGGCAACGCGTTCTTCCCCATCGCCCGAATCGGCGCTGCCCGAAAATCCCGCGACACGTGCGCGTATCAAGCGGGGCGGGCGAGCTTTATAGGTCAGATCGATGGTTTCACCCAAATTCGTGATCGACCAGATAATGTTCCCATCCACCCGTACTCCGCCGTGAGAGATATCTTCGACCAGCCATCCTTCAGGAAAGCCTTCAGTCACGGTCAGCGAGGGAATCGCTCCGGTCACTGAAACACGAAGACCGACGGGAACCGGTGTGTCCGCTTCAAAATTCTGCGCGCCGATTGCCCGTTCGACCACCGCCCGGTTTTCGGCCAATCCGAATATTTCTAAATTATCGACCCAATGCAGGCCGGCGGAACCGCCGTCGTGATTGTAGCCGAGCTGAACGTAACGCGGGCCGTCCGGGAACGGCGGGAAATCACGCTCGTCGACGAGAATCCAGCCGCCCTCGCCTCGATCCTTATACAGGAAGACGATGTGGTCGCCCGTCACCTCGAACCGGAACCGGTGCGGAGACGATCCGACCGGCAGGGTAGCGTCAAACGGTCCTTCACTGGGGATCGTGTCGGCGAAATTGAAATAATGAGTGTTCTTACGAACGAAGTAATGATGCCGGTCGAAGATGCTTTCGCCCGGCAGCGCCAGCGGAAAGATCGAGAAGCGTCCGTTGATTCCTTCCTGTGTGAAGAAATCGAGTTCCATGACGAAATTCATGGGGACTTCTCTATCCAGGCGAATCCAGTCATCGTTCCCGCCGCTGCCATACCATTCCAAGCGTCCGTTCACGGCGTGTGCATCGGAGCCATCCGCAAATTTGATCCATTCCGGATAGGCTTCTTGGACGTCTTCAGCAGAAGGAGTGTCAAAGTTGTTTTTATAACTGAAAATGTTCTGCTCCCGGTAACTGATAACCAAATTGTCGACCCAATGCAAACCAGCCGAACCACCATCGTGGTTGTAACCAAGCTGGAAGAAACGCGGGGCTTCTGGGAACGGCGGAAAATCGCGCTCGTCAACCAGAATCCAACCGCCCTCGCCTCGATCCTTATACAGGAAGGCGATGTGGTCGCCCGCCACTTCGAACCGGAACCGGTGCGGAGACGATCCGATCGGCAGACTGGCGTCGAACGGTCCTTCGCTGGGGATCGTATCGGCGAAATTGAAGTAATGGGTGTTCTTACGAATGAAGTAATGGTGCCGGTCGAAAATACTCTCTTCCGGCTGCGCGATCGGAAAGATCGAGAAACGCCCGTTGATCCCTTCCTGAGTGAAGAAATCGAGTTCGACCGTGTATTCCATGGGCAATTCTTTTTCCAGACGAATCCAGTCATCGTTACCACCGCTGCCATACCATTCCAAGCGTCCGTTTATTGCATGGCAATCGGAACCATCGGCGAACTTGATCCATTCCGGATACGCTTCAGTGACGTCTTCGCTGCTGGGATTCTCAAAATCGTTGCTGTACTGAACCCCGGCAAAAGCGCCCGTAGCACCCGCCATCAAGACCAAGGCGGTTAACGCCATCGAGATAAATCGAAAAGTCTTCATTTTCTTACCTCCCCAAGTGTTTAAGATAGAAATTGGTTTACCACTCTAATTTAATCAAAACAACATCATTTAAGTCAAGATTCCTTTTACATTTTATCAAAAAAAATAGCCATTTTGTCATATCTGTTCATAACTGCTGACTATTCGTAGTTTTATTTGAGAGAAAAGGAAGGGGAGGTTAATAATTTATTCTCGAATTTGCGAAACGTGGTCTAGTTCCTGGGCATTCATCATGTTTTGAATACCGCGAAGGATATTGGAGGCGGCTTTGGGGCCTTGGTAGACGAAGCCGGTGTAGATTTGCAGCAGCCAGGCACCCGCCTGGATTTTCTCGACGGCGTCTTCGGCAGTGAAAATTCCGCCGCATCCGATGATCGGTGTTTTGCCTCCCGTGATTTCGGCGATCAGCGAGATTTTCTGTGTTGACCGTTCACGCAATGGTTTTCCACTCAATCCACCGTTTTCGAGATCGCCGGTCTGGTTGGTCGTGTTGGTGGCGATAATGCCGTCAGCTCCGCAATCGAGCGCGACCTCGACCGCTTCCTTGATCTCGTCATCGCTCAGGTCCGGCGCGAACTTCACGCACAGGGGTGTCCGGTGTTCCCCTGTTTTCAATTCCTCCAGCCGTTCGGTCAAGGCGGTCAGCAGTTTGGAAAGCGGTTCCCGCTGCTGAAGCGTTCGTAAGTCGGGCGTGTTGGGCGAACTGACGTTGACAGCGAAATAATCCGCATAAGGATGCAGCCGATCCAGGCAAACGAGGTAGTCCCGAATCACCAGTGAAATATCATCGGCGGGCGTCTCTTTCTGCTTACCGATGCTGATCCCCATCACGGCTGAACGGGGACGCGCGTTTTCCAGATGCCGGGCGATGGCTTGCGATCCGTGATTGTTGAATCCCATCCGGTTGACCAGCGCTTGCTGGCCGGGGTAGCGGAACAAGCGTGGTTTGGGATTCCCTGCTTGAGGATTGGGAGTCACCGTGCCTACTTCGATAAAGGAAAATCCCAGCATTTCCCATAAATCGGTGTGTTGAGCGTTCTTATCGAATCCCCCCGCCAGCCCGATTGGGTGGGAGAATGTCAGACCCCATAGGTCCTGCCGAAATCGGGGATCGTTGCGAGACAGGATGGGTTTCAAGACAGGCTTGAGTGGTCGAATCCAGCCGAGATTATCCATCACCCAGTCGTGGACGTTTTCGGGATCGAAGGAAAAAAGCAGAGGACGCGCTATCTTTTTATAAATAGTGTCAAACACTGGCACGATCCTCGTTTTCCTGTCGTTCGTATTTTCCGGTTGAGATGCGGGCTTGTGATTCGAAGTGGGATCATCCCGACGGAAATCGTTTCTTCCATTCATAAGCGGAGCGGAGAAATTCCAGAACCGCTCCTTCGTCTTTCGTTTCCAGTGAGCGGCGCAGGCCGCCGAGCACGGATGTCATCGAGTCGATGGAGTCCAGAATCCGTTCGCGGTTTTCAAAACAGATATCCAGCCACATCGTTGGATCCCCGGCAGCGATTCGGGTCGTGTCGTGAAATCCCGTGCCCAAAACCGGTTCAATCGTCTCACCGATGGCCCGCGCCGTCTGACACAACGCCGAAGCCGTCAGGTGGGGCAGATGACTGGAGAACGCGGTCAGCCGGTCGTGTTCTTCCGGCGTCATACGAACGACCCGCATCCCAATCGACCGCCACAGTTTGGAGATGGCTTCCACTGCATCCGGATCGGAACTTTCGGTTTCCGTCACGATGCAGATTTTATCCTCGAACAGATCGGCTTTCGCGGCTAGGATTCCGGATTCGTGCGAACCGGCCATCGGGTGCGACCCCACAAAGCGCGCCCGGCCGTTCGTTTGGTCTTCGCACGCATGGACTAAGGTGGCTTTGGTGCTTCCGACGTCGGTGATCAGCGCATCAGGCTTGAGCGAAGGCAGAGTCGTTCGGATGGTTTGAGCCGCCAGCCGTACCGGCGTACAGACGACCAGCGCGTCGAGCGGCGGATTGATGGAATCGGGTTGGCAGGTCCAGGCGTCGATCGCGTTCCGATCCTGGGCGAGTTGAAGCCGCTGCTCTGACCGCCCGATTCCGACGATTTCGACCGTTGGACTAACGGTCTTCAGCGCCAGTCCCAGCGATCCGCCCAACAGGCCCACGCCGTAAATTCCAAGCCGTTTTATCGGTAGAGTCGTGTTCAATTCTCAATTCCTTAGATACAGTTATCAATTATCAGTTGTTTTGTGGTGCGGGCTTCCAGCCTGCAATATTGCTTAACGAAGCATGCTGGAAGCCTGCACCACAATTTATATAACCGCTTTACGATCAATTTTTACTGATAAGATCCTGAACCCTAAACCCTAATCCCTGCTGCTAACTGGCTTTCGATGTGAAATGAATGTTCGGGTACGAACCGAGAACTTTCACATACAGGCTGTGCGATTCGATCTGTCGAATGGCTTTAATCACTTTCTCATCCTGGAAATGTCCGTCGCATTCCAGGAAAAACATATACTGCCATGCTTCTTCCTTCGTCGGCCGCGACACGATATTGGTCAGATTGATGTTTTCGGTCTTGAAAGGTTCCAGCATGGAATGCAGCGCCCCGATCTTATCTCGTAAGAAAACCGCCAAAGACGTTTTGTCGTCCTGGCTAGGAGGGCTGGGATTGGTGGAGATGATGAAGAACCGGGTTGTATTCCCGGCGAAATCTTCCACTTCCCGCACTTGAATGGGAACGTCGTATATTTCCGCCGCCAGCGAGCTAGCGATGGCGGCCGACTTCGGTTCGTTCTGGCAGCGCTTGACTCCGGCCGTTGTGCTGGACGCATCGATTGCTTTCGCGTTGGGCAGATTCGCTTCCAACCAGTTTCGGCACTGCGCCAACGCTTGGGGATGCGAATACACTTGCTGGATATCGTGCAGTTCGGATTGGCTGATCAGGTTGTGAGAGATGGGGAGGAAGAGTTCCCCCACGATGTGAATTTTGTAATGAACCAGCCGGTCCAACGTTTCGCCGACGCTACCTTCGACTGAATTCTCGATGGCGACGACGCCGTAATCGGCACGTTGACACTCGACTTCGTGAAAGACGGCCTTGATCGTATCGACTGGAAAAAAACGGGAGGAACTGCCGAAATGGGCTTTCGAGGCGCAGTGATGAAACGACCCTTCCGGTCCCAGGTAGGTAATCGTCAACCGCGTCTCCAGCGACCGGCAGGCGCTGATCACCTCTCGGAATATCGCGCCCACCGCTTCGGAAGGCAGTGGGCCGGGATTGATATCCCGAAGGCGCTGAATCACTGCTTTTTCCCGCGCGGGAATATAAAATTCAGTGTCGTGGTTGTTCTTGACTCTCCCCACTTCCTGCGCGATCTTCGCCCGTTCGTTCAACAAGTCGAGTATTTGCCCATCGACTCGATCGATGGATTCACGAAACGAGGCGAGTTGCTCGTTGATCGATGGTTTTTTCCCGTTCTCGCTCAACCTGATCTCCTTTGGAATTCTAATCATTCCAGTTTGTTGCCGGTACAATTCAACGCGGCGCAGAATGGCCCCAGCACAGGTTCATGATAGGCAATTGTAACCGTTGATTCGTTTCTATTGAAGGACGTAGGACATGGAGGGGGAATCTTCGCCGGGCCAGCTGTCTCCACTGAGTACGAGGTTCACTAAATACTGGACTTCCTCGATATTCACCTCGAACGAGTCAAGGAAAAAGGCGCGTTCGACGATCTCTTCGCGTATCTCCGGGGTGATCACGCCCTCGTGGACGAGCGTCATCAGATAGCCGCGTGATTCCTTCGTCAGTCGCATACGTTCCAGGATGGGGTAAATCAGATTGGACTTCAGTGGCAGGGAGATAGCGGCCCCATCTTCGATGCGGGTCCGAATCCGGTTCGCCACCTCGAACGCGATATCGATTTCTGGATTGTTGAATCCTCGCCCCTCAAGTTGTTCGGTCAATTCACTGCGAAGCAGACCCCAGTCGTCTTCGTCGTTTTCCAACTGTTGCGCCAAAATAAAACTGACCATTTCAATCAATCGAGATAGCATAATTCAATCCATTGCTCCCTTTCGTCGATAATGCCAGCCTGAATCATCATGTTTGTCCGTTTGGATTTTCAACTCCTTTTTCTCTATCTTCTTAACTGATAGTAGAGACTCAAACCGAGTCTCTACTATGTAAGTATAGTAGATTCCACAAGAAAAGGCTAGCGAAAAGGAATAAATTTCACGATTTGAAATTGTAAGTCTTTTTGCCCCTTCTCCGTCTAGGAAAGTACATCGCGTCGCGCTGGCAGTCGGACACGATGTACTGTAAGCGGATATGATGGTTTTTAGGATGAGGGTGAGAGTGTGTGATAATGCAAAAACTTATCGAAAATCCGAATCCCCAATCGATCCCGGAAGCCCTCATCCCACAAACAACGCTTTCAAGTTCACGTCGTAAGGTGGAAGAACGACGCCTTTCTCGGTAATAAGTGCGGAGACGTATTCGTGGGGGGTTACATCGAATGCGGGATTGTAGACATCGATCCCGTCCGGCGCGGTCTGGCGTCCGAACCCGTGCGTGATCTCTTTGGGATCGCGTTCCTCGATCGGAATTTCCGAACCGTGCTGCAACGTCATATCGATCGTCGAGGTTGGCACGGCGACGTAGAACGGAATATCAAACGTTTTTGCCAGGATCGCCACCCCGAACGTTCCGATTTTGTTGGCGACATCCCCATTGGCGGCCGTCCGGTCGGTCCCGACGATCACAGCCTGCACCCATCCCTTGGATAGGACGGTTGCGGCCATATTATCGCAGATCAGCGTTCCCGGGATGCCTGCTTTTTGCAGTTCCCACATCGTCAGCCGTGCCCCTTGGAGAAGCGGCCGGGTCTCGTCGGCGAAGACTTTTATTTTTTTTCCTTGTTCGTGAGCGGTGAACATGGGGGCGAGCGCGGTTCCGTAGCTGGCAGTCGCCAGTCCCCCCGCGTTGCAGTGAGTCAGCAGCCCGTCGCCGTCTTTGATCAGTTCCGCCCCGTGCTTGCCGATGGCGCGGCAGACGGCGTTGTCTTCATCGATCATCTCGACGCCCAGTCCGAGGATTTTCTCCTTCAGTTCACCCACCGGCAGCGACGCGTTTTTTTTAACGAAGACTTTGACACGGTCGAGTGCCCAGAACAGATTCACGGCAGTGGGCCGTGACGACGCCAGGTAATCGCACGTCTTTTCCACGTCGGCCCAAAGCGAATCGAAATCGGCGGCGTTTGAATTCTTGATCCCCACATAGACGCCCAGGGCCGCCGCGACGCCGATCGCGGGTGCTCCCCGAACGCGCAGCATTTTGATCGCTTCCCACATCGCTTCGACGGTTTCGATCGTGATGATTTGATACTCCGTGGGCAGCAGGGTTTGATCGATCATTTTGACTTGACCGTTCTCAACGGCTATCGTATTGACAGGCATCGCTATTTCCTCTTAACGCAGGGTGAATTTTCTTGATAAGAAATGAGACCATAGCATTGAATTCAATGGACAGCAACCGTTTGGACGGCGGCGGAACACCGTACGATTTTCTCTATTCGCGAAAAAGCCTGGTCGCTTTCCTGCAAGCGAACCACCTATACTTTTCCAAAGCGCTGGGACAGAACGTTTTCTTGAATCGCGAGTTGATGGTCTCCCTGCTCAACCGCGCCGAGTTTCCCACCGAAGGCCGTGTCATCGAAATCGGTCCGGGACTGGGCCACCTGACATGGATTCTGATCCAGCGCGGCCTGAGCGTCACCGCCGTGGAGAAAGATAAAACCTTCTCGCGCCTGCTGACCGAACTCGCCACGATGAATCCCCCGAACGCCGACAATCTGGAAGTAATCCACGAAGACGCCTTGAAGGTCGATTTCGCCTCGCTGGCCAAAGACCGTCAAATCGAGCACGTTATCGGCAATCTGCCCTACAACGTCTCCGTCCCGTTGATCTTTCATCTGGCCTACAGTGGCGCGGGATTCAAGTCGCTTTATTTTATGATCCAGAAAGAGGTGGGTGAACGCATCGCCGCCGATTGTGGGACGAAGAATTACGGGCGGCTCTCGATCGTGTTGAATTATTTATTCGACGTAAGTAAAATCCGCCTCGTCTCCCCCCGCGACTTTTTCCCTCAGCCCAACGTCGAGTCGGTCTTCATGAAATTCGAGACGAATGAAGAGGCGGATATCACGTTCGCCCGCGCCTTTCTCGAGCGCGTTGTCCATATCGGATTTATTCACCGCCGCAAGAAACTGCGCAAGCAATTTCGGGGAGCCGTGATCAAGCGGCGTGTCTTCGATGATGAACTCATGGAGAAGATCGAAGCCGCATTCGATCTCGATCAACGCGCCGAAGAATGGCCGTTGGAGACGTGGCTTCGATTCGCCCGTTTCGTGCAGGATCGGGAACCAACGAAACTGGATTGAAAGGACAGCATGATGCGAAGATTACTCGTCTGGATCTTATTATTTACGACATTCGTACAATCCATAACGGCCGTCGAAACAGCGAAGCATCCCGAATTGGCGATTCTTGATGATTCCTTCTCCCCCCAGCCGTCGCACGCCGATCCAGAGGAACTCCAATCCTTCTTCCTCTCTCGAAACATTTCGGCCCGCCTGATTTCAGGCGCCGAACTGTCCGATCCGGATTTCCTCGACTCCACCCGCTTCGATATCGTGGTGCTGCCTTACGGCGCTTGTTTTCCGTTCGATGCGCGAGATCCATTGATCCGCTACTTAAAACAGGGCGGTTCCTTCATCGCGCTGGGAGGTTTCGCTTTCGACGATTTGATGAAACAGAAAGACGGGCAGTGGGAGAAATACGAAACGAACGATCCCAAAGAATTTCTCTCAGGACGCCGGGGCAAGCCGGGTGATTGGATCCGTTTCCAGCCCGATCAGATTGTCCTGTTCGATCCCACGTATCCTTTCAAGCGAACCGTTTCGATCGGGAAAAGCGAACGCTCGCCGCTCGATTCGGAAGTTTGGACGCGGGAAATCTCGATCGATGGTTTTCCCGCAACTGCGATGACCGGCAGTAACAATCCCGTTTTCCCCGATGCCTATGCCCGCTTGAATCCGCTCGTAACCGCCCGCGACCGCTACGCCCGCCCACGCGGTGCTGTTTTCAGTTTAGCCGTTCATCACGACGGCCCCTTTCAAGGCTCGGCCTGGGCATTTTCCGGCGTGACGAATGTCAACCTTTTCTCGAAACGCTATCCAGAAATGCTGGTCACACTGGCGCAAACCGTCCAAGCCATCCGTTCGCGCCAAATAAAACCGTTCGATAATGATTACCTTCCAAGCGGCCTCTCTCTCCAGGATACTCCCAAAACCGAATTCACGTTTTCCGGTAACTATTTTCACGTCAACGGAAACCCGACGATTCTCTTCGGGGCCAACCAGACCGGTGTCGTCTGGTATTCGCCCAGGGAAAATCCCGCCACCTGGGAACACGATTTGCAGAGAATGCGTGACAACGGTCTTCGGGTTTTGCGCGTGCTTCATTTCTCGCCGTTCGCGGCGCAAGGGCATGCTGGGCGCGCAGCTCATTCGTCGCTCGACTTAGCCAAGCGTCCGCCCCAAAAAACTATCGAGCAGACCGATGATTTGGTCGCGTTGTGCGCAAAACACGGCGTCGCCCTCTTCCTGACGCTTCATGATTGGCTGCCAGTCGAACTGACCGATGAGGAACTTGATGCACAGGAAACGTGGGCGAACTTTTGGGCCGCTCGCTATAAGAACCAGCCGCACGTTTTCTTCGACATCCAGAACGAACCGTCGATTCGTCCCGCCAACCGCCCGCACGTCAAGCGGCTGTGGAACGAGTACCTGAAATCAATCCACCAGACGGATGAAAACCTCAAAGAAGCGTGGGGCCGTTACCGCCCGAAAGAATCGCTCGGCGACATCCCCTGTGAACCGGGGCCGAATGAGTGGGAAAATCCCCGCGCCGCCGATTTCAACCGTTTCCGTTCCAAACTCTGCGAGCGCTGGATCGACGCGAACGTCAAGGGCATCAAATCCGGTAATCCAAACGCGCTGACCACGGTTGGTTTCCTACAATCCGAGTGGCAGGCCGACAAGTTTTCGCCCACCGCCGCGCTGGATTTCTTCAGCACTCACTACCACGGCCCTGTCGAACGTTTTCCGCTCTCATTCAAATTGACGGACCGCCGTTTTCGGGGCCAGGGGTTGTCCGTGGGCGAGTTCGGCGCGTGGGACGCTCACGAAGCACGCACCCACGGACGTTTCGCTGATGAGACACGCGCTTCCATCCAGCATTTCCTGGCCGTCGGACATGAAACGTTAGGCATGGGCGGTTCGATGGCGCTGAGCTGGGATTTGAAAGACCTGGACGATTGCGTTTTCCCTTGGGGCCTGACGCACGCGCAGGATACCGTTCCCAAGGATTGGCTGAACGCTTACCGTAACATGAGCCTCTTCTTCTCGGCCTTCCGTCCCCAATACGAATCTCCAAGCGTTTATCTGCTGATCCCCGGCAGTCACCGCTTCGGCGCGAATACCCACCAGGTTTACGCTGCCCTGCACAATGCCCTGAAGATGCTGTTCGCCTGTCATATCAATTTCGGTGTAATCGACGAAGACGCGCTGAGCGAGCTTCCCGATTCGGCAAAAGTATTATTATGGCCGGTTCCCTACTGTCCCGACGACAAGGCTTTCGATTCGGTCCATGATTTCGTGAAGCGGGGAGGCTGTCTGTATTTCTCCGGTGACATCGCCTTCGACGCCTCCCGCCGCCCCACGCGAAAGCAACGCTATCAGCGCTTGGGATTATCCGACCAGGAGCCAAGGAAACCCTTCTCGCTCAAATCCCTCACCGACCGTCCCGCGCTCAAGACATCACGCACCGGGCAGGGAACCGTCCATTATGACTCCATTCCGGTCGAAATGGATAACGAAAAAGCACTTGCCTGGAACCCGTATCCCGAATTGCTGGATGCCGCAGGCGTGAATACGATCCCGCTCGAACCGAACGATCCTAGCCTGCATCTCTTTTCCATCCCCGAAACCAATGGCCGACGAATCTATACCTTGTTCCGAAACGAAAAAGGAGACGCCAAAACGTACCGCTTCCAAACTGTCTCTGAGGCCGTAACGCTCGACATCGACGGAATGGAGACCGCCCTGGCTGAAATCGACCGGCGTGGAGACCTCACCGCCATCGAAGGCAGCGGAGATATCCGTTATGGAAACAGCCGCATCGCCCGAACTTCCGCGCACGTCATGATCCGAAGCGTTGAAGGTGAGCCGATTCCAAAAAGCAAGCAACTGTGGATTTTCCCCACCCGCCCCGGCGAACTGGAGATGTCGATCCCTGCAATCAAAAATCCGATCCTCGTCGCAGGAGAATTTGTCGGTGGGAAATGGAAAACGTACGAAGAGACGCCGCTTCAGGTCAAGGACGCCACGGTTCGATTCACCATCGATCCGGACCGCACCAACGCCATCCTGCTGCTGGCTGAACGGGGATACACTAAGACACTATTCGAACGACTGCGAAATGAATAAACAATGTCAGAGAACGAAAACCAGTTTTATAATCAGGACTGTATTGAGGGATGCAAGCAACACATCTCCGATAACTCCATCGATCTGATCGTCACCGATCCCCCCTACGGAATCGACGGCCACACGCTGCACAAGCACTACAACCGCAAGGAGGAATTCGTCCTGGAAGGTTATACTGAAATCCCCCAGGAGGAGTATCCGACGTTCAGCGAAGCCTGGATCGAGCAGGCCGAGCGTATCTTAAAACCCGGCGGCTCGATGTACATCGTCTCCGGCTACACGAACCTGATCGACATCCTCAACGCGCTTAGAAATACATCGCTCGAACCGATCAATCACATTATCTGGAAATACAATTTCGGCGTTTATACGAGAACCAAGTACGTTTCATCGCACTACCATATCCTCTTCACCGTCAAACCCGGCGCGAAGCACACGTTCAACACCAACTGCCGCTTCGGCCCGAACGAGAAAAACGGGAATGGCGGCGCGAGTAACTACCTCGACCGCGAGGATGTCTGGATCATCAACCGCGAGTACAAGCCGGGCCGTGTCAAAAACAAGAACGAACTGCCCCTCGAACTGCTCAAGAAGATCATCCAATACAGCAGCAACGAAGGCGACACCGTCTGCGATCTCTTCCTGGGCGGTTTTTCCACCGCCCAAACCGCCGTCGGCCTGAACCGCCACGCCTGCGGCTTCGAAATCAACCAGGACGCTTTCGATTCGGGGATGGAAGGAATGGCAGACGTCAAGATTGGTTCGATCCTAAAAAAACTCCGCCAGCCTCAGCAGGAACTATTATTCAGCCAGGGCGAACCGTGGACGGAGGACGCGCTGGAAGCCATGCAGCAAAAATACGACGAACTGTATTCCGTTCATAAAACGAAGAAAAAAACCATCGACGCTTTGTCAAACGAACTGGGCCGGGGCTATTTTTCTATATTAAACGCCCTGAAGAAGGTCGATCGATAATTTTTACTTTATAAGTAATACTACAATAATAAGGAGTCAATAATCCCATGCAGAAACGGGAAATCACACTGGGCCACAGCCCCGATTCGGACGACGCCTTCATGTTTTACGCCCTGGCGAAGAACAAGATCGATACGGGCGCGTTCACGTACCGACATATCCTGCGCGACATCGAAACGCTGAACCAGCGGGCCGCCGTGGGCGAGTTGGACATCACCGCCATCTCCGTCCACGCCTACGCCTACGTCCATCACCGTTACGCGATCCTCACCGCCGGGGGCAGCCTGGGAATCGGTTACGGCCCGCTCGTCGTGACCCGCGAGCCGATGAGCGTGGACGATCTGAAAAACGTCAAGATCGCCATCCCTGGAAAAATGACCTCGGCGTATCTGGCGCTGCGTCTCTGCATCGGCGAGTTCGACTACGATGTTGTCCCGTTCGACCAGATCATCCCCGCCGTTATCGCGGGCCGTGTCGATGCCGGTTTAATCATCCACGAAGGCCAGTTGCTCTACACACAGCAGGGCTTGCACAAGGTCATCGACCTCGGCGAGTGGTGGAAGGAAGAGACCGGCGGTCTGCCGCTGCCGCTGGGCGCAAACGCGATTCGCAAGGATTTAGGTGAAGAGACGTTGGCTCAAATCGCCCCCGTCATGCGTCAGACCATCGAGTACAGCCTGGCGAACCGCAAGGAAGCGCTGGCTTACGCTCTGACTTACGCCGGGGATATGCCTGCCGACAAAGCCGACCGTTTCGTCGGCATGTACGTCAACGATTTAACGCTGCACCTGGGAGAAGACGGAAAGAAATCCTACCAACTATTCCTCGACCAGGGCCATCAAGAAGGAATCATCCCCAACAAAATCGACCTGGAATTCATCGACTGTGGCTAAAGGACATAAGTCGTGTCGGTGAATAAGGGTGGTGACATGAATATGAATGGTGGGTCGATAAGACGTGACCCACCCTACGCTTCTTTTTTAAATACTTCATTTTGTAAATCCTTTAAAATCAACCAGCAATGACCGGACACTAGTGATTTCAAATAAATAAGATAAGATGCACGTTTTTCTTTGTTGAACTTTATATTTATAGATTTTATGAAAGATACGTATGTCCATCCTCATTAAGAACAAATGCTTTTAAATCGGCTAATAACCTTTCTAAAAATTCAGAAAGAGTTTCTCCAATTATTCGTACTTTACCTGAATTTCCATCATATATTCCGTTATGAACAGGACCTATAAGTAATTTAAGTATATCATCATGGTTTTTTCTTATAGCAAAATACTCACCACCACCATCAGATCCAAAAACTATTATAGAATCTTCATAAATGCCTGTAACCTTAACAGGAATCTCTTTTTGTAGCTGTTCCTTTTCATTGAGTTTTTCTATAGAGTTGATGAAATATCCGTTATAAACATCAGGCCAACTCAATCCATCACAGGCTAAATAAAAATTAAGTAGACTCTTATTATTTGAATAGCCAATATTAGAGAGATATAAGTTAACAATATCCTTATTTTTTGGTAACCTAATAGTGTTCTCACCAATGGGATAATCGATATCAATCTCAGCTAGTTCGTCTAATAATGAATTAGCACTTTTAATCCATTTTGTTACATTCATTGTTTCACCTCTTATTCAAATTTAATAAAACCAATGTGATGAATATTTATCGTAGATATCATCCGCAAATGATTCAATGTCTGCGCGACTTGCGTTAGGATTTGAACTGTGAAAGCTCTCCCATTCGTTAGTAATATCTTTGTGTATATTTACATCTGCTCTTGATCCTTTAACTCCTTCAATATTGCTTGGATCATGAAAATCAAATTCTTGGAATTCAGGATGGTCTTGGTATCTTAGTGGAATTTTATGGTGTGCATCATAATCATCAGGTAATCTCGGTTTTCCTTGAGCATGCTTCCAGGCGTTATAACGACCACGATAATTATCAAGGGCAAGTGCTTTTCTTCCACTATTTGAGGCTTTTTTACCAGCATCTATTATATCATCAACATTATCAACTTTTCTAAAAAATCCCCAAGCGTCTACAAGGTTTCTTCCTATACAACAGGCCACTCGTTCAGTAGTTGTAACAACCGTTGTTCCGACTTTACCACCAGGAATTAGATCTGGAACTGACAGTACTTTGCTCCATCCAGACGAATTTGGATCAAAAATAGTCTCTACTGCTAGATATGCCGCAACAGGAGGTGTTAATTTAATAACAATTTCACCAAATTTGGTACTTGTTTCCATACAACCTTTTGCAAACTGCTCCCTCTCTTCAGCATTATCACCCACAGCGAAGATACCAACTTGTTCTAACCCCCAGGGATCAACAAGCGTCCAGGGATTATTGCCGACGTAGGTGTAGCCGCTGCCGAGGTTGTTGGGATCGCCCCAGATGCCGATAATGTCGCGGGTGGTGAAGCGGCCTGCCTGAGGATCCAGGTAGCGGGTGCGGTAATAGTAGTAGCTGGTTTCTTCGTCGTAGCGCCGGCCGTTGAAGAGGTAGGGATTTCCTACAGAACTCGTTGTGGTTGGATTCCCGTAATCATCGTAATCGTAGGTTTCGACCACATTACCATCTTTGTCTGTGAGGGCGACTACGTTGAAGAGATCGTCGGTGTGGTAGTAGTAGTCGTTGCCACCACGTGACATGCTGATGACTTCGTCGATGTAATTGCCGTAGACGTACGACGACAGAAAAAAACATTTGTCAAAGAGCAATATCGAAAGGACACGAGATCTTAATTCTTTATACTTTCAATTTCTTGTAATACTTCAGCTTCAGACAATCCAATCTTCTTCCCAAGTGCTTTTAATGCGGAGATACTACTATTCATATTATCTATACTATTTGTAGCAAATTCTATTTTTAATATTTTTAGATATGCATCGAACGCTTTCTTAGGATCATCATGCAAATATAAGAATGAAGCATAGCCACCTAATCTGATATAGTCATCAGGTACGTATTCTAGGCATTTCTCATAATTTACTTTAGCGAGATCAAATTCACCTAATTCTACATAAGCACAGGCAAGATGATAGAAACACATACCATGCTCATAATCAGGTTGTTCAGCACAAATTATTGAAAAATATTTAACAGTAGATTTAAAGTCACCTTTATTTAATGAGGTTAGTCCTTTTTTTTCTAGGTCGATTAGCCATGTTTTCATTTCAAATCCTCAATCCTTTTTTGGGTAAAAATTTTCATTTTCTATTTGAATAAACTCTTTATCACTGGGGAATAGATTAGATGGCTCAAATGTTTCAATATTTATATGAGGATTATCTCCATGAGCCAGGTAGGGTGGGCTCAAAGCGCGAGCGTAGCCCACTATTCCACTAAGATTGCTTGGTATCATCACCTGCAGGAATAAGGTTAATATAAGCCCAGATAAAGAGAACTGCTGTAACCGTGTCGATGAGGGCGAAGGGTTTCCACATATTCGGGATGCCGGAGGTAAACCAATACCCGAAAACGATCCCCGAATATGCAACTTTAAGCAGCACGCCGTAAGGAATCAGGTTGCGGTTCATCACCGGGTTCTGGGCGACCGCATAAAACATGAGAGCGAAAATCACCAGGAGACAGGCCGGGAACTGAACGTACCCAAAGTGATTCGGCAGCGTCACCTGGAACGTATTGAAGAAAAACACCGGGAAGAAAAAGAAAATCACACCCAGCACACCGTCGTAAACCGCGATGGCATAAAACAACATTCGGATCCACTTTAGATTGGTCATGGTTTTTTCTCCTTGTGCTGTCTGGCGGGTCTCAAGTAATCACGGTTGAATGTTTCGCGTCTCTGTTGGGTATTGGTCTCGTCGTAGATTCGAACGCCGAGATTGCGGAAGCCCTCTTCTAATTCTTTGACCGACATCTGAGCCGGTTGAAAATTGACATCGAAAAGCGTACAGCGTTCCCAGGCGTTTTTGTAGAGCAGTCGATTTTCCTGCTCTAGTCGTTGATAGAGCGGCGTACCTGGGAAGGGCGTCTGAAGCGTAATTTGCACGTCGAACAATTCCGTTTCCCGCACAAAGTCGAATACCCGGTCGAAAATCCCCGCATCGTGACCGTCCAGACCGAGAACGAAGCAGCCGTTCACCCGGATGCCGTGCGATTGGATCGCCCGGATCGCTTCTTTATAGTCCGGCCAGCGTTTCCGTTTCCAGTCGCCCTTCATTTCAAGCCCGTCCAACGAAGGTTCGTCAGGACTTTCAAAACCGATCAGCACCTCGGCGCAGCCCTTCTCCCGCATCAGGGAGAGCAGTTCGTCGTCATCGTACAACGAAAGGTCCGTTTCAGTAAACCATTTGAATTGTCGATCCTCCAACGCGCGAAGAAATTCTTTCCAATAGGTTTTATTGACAATGGAATTATCGTCCGCAAATTCGATAAAGGGTTTTGGCCATCGTTCCAGGATGCAGTCGATTTCAGCCAGCACACGCGGGATGGGTTTCTGTTTGTAACGTGGGGTCAGCAAAATCGAGCTCGCGCAAAACTCGCATCGATGAGGACATCCCCGGCTGGTCTGAACCGTCAGGCGATTGTATTTGGATAGGTCCAGCAACTCGAACGCGGGCATGGGAGCATCCGCCAAATCGAAGGACGTTCCGTCCGAAGTATAGAGTGGTTTGAGACGGTCATTCTCCGCATCGTCCAACAATTCCGGCCAACACGTTTCTCCTTCACCCACCACCACCGCGTCGCAATGCTGTGCCGCTTCGTCAGGCAGCGCAGTGACGTGCAAACCGCCCATCACGGTAGCAACGCCCTGCTCCCGGTATCGGCGAGCCACCTCGTAGCCTTCCTCGATTTGGGCGCAGAAACTTGAAATAGCGACCAAGTCGAAACCGCTTGGCAGTGTTTCGACTTTCTTGATATCCTCGATATCGAAGTAGGCGCACTCGTGACGTTTCGGCGTCATCCCGGCCAGCGTCAGAAGACCGAGGCTGGGCAGTG
>CAZSIZ010000056.1:0-25373 GCA_964606645.1 uncultured bacterium | reverse complement strand
CCAAGCTGGAAGTCGCGGGTTCGATCCCCGTCTTGCCCATGAAGGGCGATTCCCGGGTGAAAATGGATTTACTCAACGTAAAATAAACGGGGCCGTAGTTCAGTTTGGTTAGAATGCCTGACTGTCGATCAGGAGGTCGCGAGTTCGAGTCTCGTCGGCCCCGCCATTTTCTCCCGGGAATCTCTTGGCATAGAGTCTTGAAATTTAGGGAAGCGGAGGTTAACGTTCCGTGCATTATCTAACGAAAATCCAAATCCTCGCCGCAGCATTCCTGATTGTCTCCCTGTTCGGAAGCGTTCCAGCAATTGCGCAAGATGGCGCGAACACCAACGCGGTGTTTATTCTGGACTTTTCCGATGGGAACGACACCCAAACAGCAACCGCTCTTGACGCGGAGAACAAGCCTGTTTTCCTTGATTCCGATGGGAAAACCACCTTCACGGCCGTTCTCGTTCTCCAAGGGGCGCAGAATCTGGTTGGAGTCAACTGCGATTTAGAGTTCGATCCAGCTGTCCTGGCTGTTGTCGATATCCACGAATCCCAAGGGGATATCAACTTCGACGGACGAGCCAATATCGCCGACGTTCTGACTTTGGCCGAACGCTTCAATCAGCCCACCGATCAGGACGGTTACGCTTACTTCGATCTGGACTCGGCTGATGAAAGCGCCGGAAAAATTGATAGCAAGGATATCGAAGCGTTAGTGCCTTTCATCAATCAGCCCGGTATTTTCTGGACCAATAACGCGAACAGCGATCTGTCCCAACGCCGCGAAAGCGTCGATATCTTCGAATCTCCCGATATCAGCAACCAAAAAGGGAAAATCGACGATATCGTCACTGTGCTTCTTTCCACCGTTCAACCGATCCCCGATGGCTTCGGTTTCGATGGCGATGCGCGGATTGCGGAAATCACGTTCGAGGTAATCGGCGATATCTCCGCGGGAACCTCAATTAAATTCACTGATACCCTGGCAATCGACGAAGCCACGGAGATTACGGCGACTCAAATTAATAACGGCAGCGTTCCACAAGCGCCGGATGTTTTGATTACTCAGTAGAATTGGACGGTTTTTGAAAATTTTTCGGTATTGAAAATCCGTGGTTTTATGCTGATTTTCAACGCAGCGAAATGTTTGTATTTTGGAAACTGTTCGTATAAAAATAAAAGTTTTTTGCATTTTTTCCGATTTAGGGTAGACGTTTGTACATATTTCTTGTATTTTAAGTAGGTTAGTATTTTATCTCGAGGGCTTTTCTGAAAAAAATGGAGGCGATTTTGATGCGCGCGAAAACGTTACGTATTTTCGTCGTTTTACTTTTAATGGGTTGTATGGCCGGCTTGACTTGTCCTTCCATCTGGGCGCAAGAGGTGGAAACACCTGCTGAAACACCAGTGGAAACGCCGACCGAGATACCGGTTGTAGAAACGCCAACCGCAACACCGGTTGTCGAATCCCCAACCGAAGTGCCTGTGGAATCCCCGACGGATACGCCGGTGCCCGTGGAATCCCCGACGGATACACCGGTGCCCGTTCCTCCAACAGACACTCCGACACCCATACCACCAACGGCGACCCCTGTCGAGGAAACACAACCTGAAACGCCGACCGCCGTGCCCGAAGAAATTGAACTGATCCTCGGTTCCGCTTCCGGTAATGTGGGTGAGACCATTGCCGTCTCCGTCGAAATCAAGAATCCTGTCGATGTAGACGCATTCGGTTTCGATGTCGTTCAATCCACGAATATCCTGGACTTCGTTTCCGTTGAAACCGCTGGAACGTTGACTGATAACTTCCTGGTCCTCGATGCCAGGGGATTGGCCGATCCGGCGGGAGCCGTTCGCATTGGTGCAGTCGGCGGACCGGGCATCGTTTCCGAAGACGGTGTTCTCCTGACACTGAATTACACAGCCTCGGCGGCTGGTGATGTGGAACTCTCCTTTGCAAACGTTCTGGACGATCTGGCAGGCGCTCTCGTAACCGTCTCCGTCGTGACCGTTTTGGAAGAGACTCCTGCCGATACCCCGACACCAGTCGAAACGGAAGTCGATACCCCGACACCGGAAGTTCCGACTGATACGCCGACTCCAGTCGAAACGGAAGTCGATACGCCAACTCCGGAAGTCCCGACCGATACACCGACTCCAGTCGAAACGGAAGCCGATACACCGACACCGGAAATCCCGACGGATACTCCAACTCCAACAGCGACCTTCACCCCGTCGCCAACTCCGACAGCAACGGCGATTGAGATCAACCCCGTACTCGGTTTGGTTGCACTCGACGAATTGGGCGGAACCTATCCACGCGGTGGCGCTATCGATAACTTCGATATCGGTACATCAAACGATGTTGGGCAACTGATTCCCGGCAGCGACCTCGATGGATTGATCGATCCCGATGCGCTTGGACCTTTCCTCTTTATTGATGGCGTCCCCTATCCGATTGCCCGCGACGTAGAATTCTCCGGCGAAGTGGCCGATGGAGGTAACGGTTCGGAAGGCGCATACTTCCTTATAGGTGGAAGCATCGGAACCGCCCCGCCTGTAAGTGGCCGTCTTGGAGCCACCGGTGGTGAGAATAGGGGTGGTATCGATATTAATAACGATGGCAATACGATCAATTTCGGCAAGTTCAAAAGCGACATTATTGCTGTGATGGCATTACCGACCGATGATGGAGTCGGTATCAAATATTTCGCCCAGCTGGTTGATCTCGAACCCGCCGGCAACGATGGATTCTACGTGATCTCCGAAAACGGTCAGATCAATGCCGAGGGCAGCGCGAGCCAGTCGCTCGAAACGACGGTTGACCTGGGCGGTGCGAAAGCCGTCTCGCTGAAAGTCTTCCGTGGCAAGACCATTGCAGTGACTAACAGTCAGTTCAGTTCCGATCTCGTTGGAACCGGCGCTTATGTGCTGGATTCAAACGGCATGGTCCACAAAGTGGGGACCGCCCCCGATCTGGATACCACCAACGCGTCCATTGTGCCTGAATTGACGATCGGTTCGTTACGATCCGGCGGCAGTCTCTATAAGGACCTCGAACTGGTTCCGAACGCGGATGGAACGGAATTCATCGGTGTGGGTGTTCTTGCAGGAGACGGTATGGTTCAATACATTCCGTTCGCCGATGTGACCGTAACTGCCGCGATTTTGGAACACGTCAAATCGATCGCTCCGTTCGGTCATCTTGAAAGCGGTTTCCCGATCGATATCGCCCGCGATCTTGAGGTTGAAGTGAGTGACAATCCGATTTACGGCCTCGATGAGAGTGGTAACACAGTGACAATCTCCAATCGCCGCGTCGGAACCTTTATGCTCGACGGATTCGGCGGTATCCACAACGGCGGCGCGGCCACCCGATACGGTGCGGCCTTCCTCCCGGAGAGCGGCGCAGTTACCAACTATATCGTCGATGGTAAACCTGCGGTTGCCGTTCCGGTTGTCGGACCGTACACTGGAAACATCGACACCCAGATCGATATCGAACTGGCTGTGCCGGTTAACCGTTAAGTCTCTCTCAATACACGAAAACCTCCGGGGGAACGCCGTAAGGTGTTCCCCCGGTTCAGTTTCAGAAAGTATCATAAACGATGAATTCTATTTCCGACTCGGTTCGTATCATCCAAGACCGCATTCATTCCGTCGCCGAACGCTGCGGACGTAACGCCAGCGATATCACACTCGTCGCCGTCAGCAAAACCTATCCTCCGGAAATCGTTCGCGAAGCCTACAACGCCGGTTTGCGGGTTTTTGGAGAGAACCGCGTTCAGGAAGCGGAGAAGAAAATTGCCGAACTGTCGGATTTACAGGCCGAGTGGCATCTGATCGGTCATCTCCAGACCAATAAAGTGAAAAAGGTGTTACCTCTTTTTCATCTGATCCATTCCGTTGACAGCCCCAAATTGATCGGCGTCATCGATCGGGAAATGGAAAAAGTTGGTCGCACTGCCGATGTTCTGCTACAAGTCAATGTGGGGGAGGAAGAATCGAAATCCGGGGTGGCCGCCGGTGAACTGGAAACGCTTCTGGAAGCGCTTCAAAACGCTCCCCGAATTCGCTGCAGGGGCCTGATGACCATTCCACCTTACGAGCCGGATCCCGATGAGGTCCGGCCCTATTTCAAAGCCTTACGCGAACTGGGCGAACGCTACCGAAACGATTTGCTTGGCGTTGAAGAGCGCTTGGAACTATCGATGGGCATGTCCCATGACTTCCATGCCGCCATCGAGGAAGGCGCAACGCTGATCCGGGTGGGAACCGCGATCTTCGGCGCTCGTGTGTGACTTCACCGACATTCAAACCGTTTCACCATAAAGACATTCATCTACTGAGTCAATACAAGTTTCTTTCTTCTGTTCCAGCTGTGATAAACTGGATATAATCTTATTGGAATCGATGGATCGATAATGAATGGCCCATCTTACGTATAACTGTTGTGGCGTTTACCCCGACTTTTTGTATAAGAATAATGAATTGATTGCCAGGAGATTTGTGAATGCGTTCCAATTATCTATTACCTGCTGCGTTGGCGGTCGTTGTCGTACTCGTCATGGGAATTATCGTTTTTCTTCCATCGTCGATCGATGACCGGCAAGGGACATCGCCGAACGGCACTCAAGCGCAGGTCACACCGGGTAATGATACGACACAACTTAACGGCAATAACGGTTCGGCTTCAGCCTCCGACAAGGATCGAACCGAAAATGGAGTGAACGGCCCCACTCCTTCCGGTAATGTACCAAGCGGTCAAACCATCGCCTCCTCGACTGGAGCGAACGGCCAATCATCTTCACTGGACGCCGGTCAAACCAATCAATCGGATATCGTTCCTGCGCCGGGAGCGATTCACGGAATCGTCGAAGATACACACGGAATCCCAGTTCGGAAAGCGGCTGTTAGCGTTCAAGGAGATGATCCCACCTACAGCGACGTCCAGGGACGGTTTTCGATTACGGAAATCAAAGTCCCATCCGTCACCTTGATCGCTACGCTGGCGGGCTATCAAACGCTCGTCCAGGCAAACGTGACGGTTGGAGAGACCCGTCTCGTTTTGACGATGGTGAAGGAAGGCGTTCTAGCGGGGCGGGTGCTGGACCAATACAGCGCGCCGGTCTCATTCGCCAAGGTCCATCTCAAAGCTTTGAAGGGAATCTGGATGACCGATCTTTCTGCCGATCCGCAGGGCCGTTTTGAAATCGCGTCTGTTCCGCAGGTCCAAATTCAGATTGCGGCTTCTCAAGAAGGATATCTCGACGAGGGCAAGGGAACGGTCGAGGTGACTCCCCCTGTTGGAAAAGAAATCGTCCTACATCTGAAACAACCCGCTTTTTCGATCGAAGGCAATGTCACCATGAAAGATACCGGCCAAGGTGTTGCCGGATTCAAACTTCGTGCCGTCCGTCAGGACAGTGGTTCGGACGGGGACCAATATGAGGCGGTCACTTCGGGTAACGGCATGTATAAATTCCCGTCGGTCCGGAGAGGCACGTATCTCGTCTCCAGCATCCCCACAGAAAACAGCGCCTTGAATATCGTGATCCCTGTGAGGGATGATTTCAAAACGGTTCGCATCTTTGAAAAGGGCGCGACCAACGTTAATTTCGAGGCGGTCGCCGGTCTGACTGTTGGCGGTGTCGTTCTCAATTCGCAGAGTCAGCCCGTCCGGGCGGCGGATGTCACGATTGCCGGTTTTGAATCGACTCATGCCTTTTCTGGATCCGATGGTCGTTTCCGTTTGACGGGTGTTCCGGTTTTAACCGCCGAAGGCCGCACCTCGACCCAAGATGCATCCATCCGCCTTCTCGCCACTCATTCGGAAGAAGGCACAGGGATGAGCGATCCTCTTCCCACCGGGACCGGTGGAGAACTGGCCGATGTGACCATCATTCTTAAAGGGATCGGCAATTTGTCGGGAAGCGTCGTCGATCGTTCCGGTGCAGCGGTTCCCGATGCCCGTGTGGTCCTGCGCGATCTCATCCAGAATCAAGTCCAGGAAACAACCACCGATGGGGCGGGATCGTTTTTCTTTGAAAGCGTGACGTCGGCGGCGCAATCCCTCGTTCAGTTCCAGGGAACGCATGAAATCGAAGCGATCAAAGAAGGCTATGCCACCGGGCGTCAACGGATCGTCTTTTCGCCCGGACAAGAGCAATCGGTTACGATTACTTTAGAGAGCGGTGGAATCATCCAGGGCCGGATTCGCGACAGTTCCGGCCAGCTGATGGGGGGAGTGAATGTGACGGTCTATTTACCGAGTGGCGGTGTCGTAACAGCAATCGGCGATCCCACCGGCGAGTACCAACTGACCGGTTTGCCCGATGGCGTTTACGATCTGCATTTCCGGTTAGAGACCAACCCTCCCATGACCGGCGAGTTATACCGCATCCCGGTCGGTTCGACCAATGCCGATGTGGAACTGATCCCCGGCGAGTTCCTGACGATGGGCACAGTGATTGATATCGAGACGCGCCAAATCATCACCCATTACTACGTGACCATCGTGGGAACTCCCAAAAACCGAAAGGGAGCACCTTTCCTTCTATACCGTGACGTCAATACCCACGACGGGACGTATCAACTCACGTTTACCGAACTGGGAGAATACCGCATTCGGATTACGGCTCCAGGATATACCCCTTATGATGGAAAAGTCGAAATCTCTTTAAATGTGAAACGAGTTCAATACATTAATTATGAATTAGAATCCACGAATTCCACCGGCGGGATCAGAGGTGTTTTCGTCCCTCAACCAGGCATGACGCTTACCGGCCTGAACGTTTTGGGCGTACAATCCTACCCCGTCGCCGGGAATGAATTCGTACTGGAAAACATCCCGGCAGGCGAATACGATCTGGTTTTTTTAGTCCGGGAGGAAAGCGAAAACGGCGTCGGGAATTCCAGGGGTTCCCTGTCCGTCCGGGTGCAAGCAAACGGCATGACGGACCTTGGACCCATCACGCCGGTCAAGTTAAGAGTGAACGTTCGTGAATTATAACATTTCGCTTTCAATTCTCTTATCCCATCGATTTTATTAAAGGTGAATACACTTATGAACCAATCATCGCGATACACCGAAGCGGGTGTCGATATCAATGCGGGTGACCGCGTCAAGAAAGAGATAGCGAAACGGATACGGCAGACACATACCTCTCGCGTCCTGCACAAAGAGGGAGCCTTCGGCGCGCTGTTTTCTCTGACGGATATGGAAATGGAAAAGCCGACGCTCGTCTCCAGCGTGGACGGAGTCGGTACGAAAACCAAGGTCGCTATCGCGATGGGCCAACATCGTGGGATCGGAGCGGACATCGTCAACCACTCCATCGACGACATCCTCACTTGCGGAGCCAAACCGCTTTTCTTCCTCGATTATTTCGCGTGCGGCAAGCAGGACGACCAAGTGGTCCTTCAGTTGATCGAGGGCATGACCGAATCTTGTTCCGATGCGGGAATGGCTCTCATCGGCGGTGAGACCGCTCAGATGCCCGATGTTTACGCTGAAGATGAATACGATCTGGCCGGGAGCATCGTCGGGATCGTGGATGAAAACCGCATCGTCGACGGACGCCGGATCGAACCCGGCGACGCCGTGATCGGACTGCCGTCGGACGGTCTTCACACCAACGGCTACACCCTGGCACGAACTATCCTGATAGACGAAATGGGTTTGGACCTGAAACAGACCCCCAAAGGTTTAAGCCGTCCTCTGGGCAACGAACTTCTCATCCCGCATAAATCGTATCTCCACGAAATCGAAGTCGCCCGCGAAACTGCCGACGTTTTAGGCATCGCTCACATCACCGGCGGCGGATTCGAAGGAAACATTTCCCGAAGTCTTCCCGATGGATGCGGTGCGGAAATCGATCTGAAAACCTGGACGCCCCCAGCCATTTTTCAACTCATCCAAAACGGAGGTTCGATCCCGCTCGATGAGATGTACCGCGTTTTCAATATGGGCATTGGGATGGTCTTGGTCGTGCGCTCCGGTGATGCGGATCGATTGTTAAACCGTTTGATCGGAAGCCAGCGTGTCGGAGAGATCGTTGTCGGTTCAGGAGTCGAACTGATAGGATAAACGTTTAATTACTGAAAACTCAATCCAAAGCCCAGACAACTGATATATGCCTTCGCCCGACGTTCCAGTTCCACGTCTCATGGCGGTCAGGTTATCAACGTTGGCTTCACTGGAACGGTCGGGCGCAGGTTGCCGGGTTAGTTAAAGTGTCGGAGGAAGTACTGGGTTTTCCAACCTCGACAATGATCCCGACAATAGGAAACCGAACCGGTCGAAGGAGGGATCGGCGGTTCTCCTTGAACCATCAATTGTCCGGTCTCCATTTCTTAACTATCCCGAAAAAAACGGTTTTCAAAAGTACCTTTAGATCGAGAGCGTTTCAAAACGCCCAAACGAAAGGATTTTGAAAGTAAATCGAGGAAGATAACGGGCGGGAAAACATCCCGCCCGTTATCTTATTCACCTCTTTAACTAAGAAGTGCAAGAAATCCTTGGTTTTGGAAGTTGGCCTGCGCCAAGACCGAAACACCGGCCTGGAGCATGACCTGATTACGAGTGAAGTCCGACGTTTCCGCCGCGATATCCGCGTCACGAATTCGCGATTCGGATGCCGTGAGGTTCTCGTGAGCGACGCTCAAGTTGGCGATCGTCGCTTCGAAGCGGTTGGTCGCCGCACCCATGATCGAACGGGTTTTGGAAACCTGGGTCAGCGCCTCGTCTACAATCCTGAGCGCTTCGTTTGCGCCGTCCAGCGTTCTCACATCGATGTCGTTTACTGTCCGGCCGCTGTTACGCCCGAAACCGAGGTTGTCCGCTTTCAAATCACCGAGCGCAAAGGTCACGTTCTGGTCGGCATTCGCACCGATGTGGAAGTTCATCCCCTGGTTCACGGTCGAAATCAGAATCGTTTGGCCTGAATCTTCCGCTGATCCGTCACCGGTGACACCGACCCGTCCGGAGAAGTCGATAGTGATGAAACTCGCGGCTTCCGTGGTCTTCATTTTGCTGACGAAGGTCACGTCCTGATCGCCGGATTGGAAGGTGATGGATTCACCACCGTTTAGTGCGCCTTCGTATTCCGCCGCGCGGTTTTGAAGCACGTCGCTTCCTTTGCTCAGGTTGCTGCCGACGCGGAAGGTCACTTCTGACTGAGTCGAGCCTGCTTTCGTGTCGATCGGCCCGGTGAGGGTAATGATATCGCCCGCTTCGGCCCGCACGACGTCACCGCCATCGATACTGAAACTCGCCTGTTCGGCGTAGCCATCCTGAATCAAGGTCGATTCATCCGCAAAGGTGTAATTCGCGCGAGACGTATCGGTGGGATTCCGCTGGAACGTCAGTGTAAAGTTGGTTTCACTGGTGCGTCCCTGATCGTCGACCAGTTGAAATACACCTGCTTGCGTGTAAGTGAAGACGGCATCTTCAAAGCGCGTTTGGGTTCCGTCCGTGACCGTGCTCGTTCCCTGGAAATCGCGGGTTCGGAAATTGAACTCTTCGATCAATCCGGAGACAGTTCCGAATTTGAAATCGTTGAGCGCGGTGTCCGGTTCGGTAACGCCGGCGCTGGACCTGGCGAAGGTAAATGTCCCCTGGAAAGTGCTTCCATCGGTGTTGACTCCGGTCAAAGTTACCAAATCGCCGTCACCCAGCGTCGTACCGTTTTCGTAGAGGCCGTTGACGAAAGTACCGTTCATCACGAGCGCCTTCGCGGCGGACCCACCCAGCGAAACCGACCGATTGATGATCGAGCCGTTTTCGTCACGGAACACAATGTTTGACTCGAGTTTCTGCTGAGTCGCTTCTTGAACGTCTTCGATGACGATCTCGAAATTACCCGTCTTGAAAGTTGAACCGGTTACGGATAACACCGAGTTACCGACCTGACCCTGGCCATCCAATGCTCCAGTCTGAGCACCGATTGCGCCGGAGCGAGTTACGCCAGCCGACCGGGTTGCGATGTAGGTTCCACGAATCAGTGTCAGGTCCATCGACGACTGATTGGCGAATTCGCCCTGACCGTGCATTTCCAGCCTGCCCGCGTTCGATCCGGAGCCGAGGGTTACCGTGGACCGGAACGATGTGGGCACATCGGCCGTGGTTCCGACTCCGAACAGGGCGACTTCCGCACTGTCGATAGCGCCTTGAACCGCAGTTTTTAAATCCGCGAACGAACCGGTTGCGCCGACACTGAACGCGCCGACGAAATTCGTCTTGCCATCGCCTAGAACACCCTCGAAGATGATGGAGTCCTGTTGGCTGATACTGATACCGTTGAAGAACGTATTCGTCGACAGTTGTTGACTGGCCGTCAACGGATTCGCGAATAGATCGTCATCCGAAAAGAGACCGGTTGTCACCGCGATATCCGTCTGATTCAGGATACCCGTGCTCAGTATCTGATTGGCGCCCGTGCCATCTCCGCCGACGATTTGTGCGAATGAAGTTTCGGTCTGCTTGATGTTCAAAAACGCCGTTCCATTTTTGAGGGTACTGGCAACCGTCGATGCGTCGATGCTGATCCCTAAATCCTTTTGGCCGGCTTTCAGTTCCGATTGAATCCCAAAATCGCCATTGAGAAGATAGCTGGACGCGAACTGGGTGGTATTGGCGATTCGAGTGACCTCGTCAATACTCTGAAACACCTCGTCCTGAATCGCCGACCGCGCTCCCATGTCGTTCACGCCGGTGTTGGCGGCTTGAAGCGCCAATTGGCGGATTCGGTTCAGCCGGACAGTGGTCTCTTCCAGTGCGCCTTCCGCGACGTTGATCAGGTTGATCCCGTCTTGCGCGTTGGTTCTGGCGACACTCAATCCTTCCGTTTGGGTTTTCAGCCGTCCCGCAATCGACATCCCGGCTGCGTCGTCGGCAGAGCGGTTGATCCGCAAACCCGACGAGAGCCTTTCGATCGATTTCGAGAGCTGATTCCCCACTTTGTTGACATTTTTTTGTGCTGTAAGTGATGAAATATTGTTATTGATCCGAGTTATTGACATTGTTCCACTTCCTCCTTGAGGAAAATACGAAAATACTTATTTCGATAAATCTGTGAGTAACTTCATCCAACGAGTAACTTCAATCCATGAGTAATGAGTAACCAGGTATAATTCTGAACCTGAAATCAATCGGCTCGTTCTCTCCACGACCGCTGGTGGAGAGAACCAGTCGATCTCAGTGCTTCTGAGTAACAGGTATTCAATCGGGATTAATTGGATGAGGGAGGAATAATGAAGTGAAAATCAATCAGAACGCTGTTTGAAGGTTTCCGAGGCCTCTTGCAGGCGGATCTGGTCTTTTAACCCCTTATCCAATTCGTTTTATGCACCACCTCCTTCGTAAAATATTTTAAGATTTTCTGTATTATTTCTTAAGAGACAGAAAAAATCGCCGATAATTCATATAGCATTACAATAAATAAGAAAAACAAGGTATAATAAATTCCGGGTTAAATAACCGATTCCCGTTTGAAGGTTTCCGAGGCCATTCTTGCAGGCGGATTTGGTAATTTAACCCTTTTTTTCTCTCTTCTTGCACCCTCGACTTTATTTCAATTCACATTGGGAAGAAAAAATTTCTAACCTCATCGTCATTAGTTTTCGGCAGGTTTATAGAAAACTTGAGAAAAAAATCGATTTTTTTTCATATATATTGTTATATCCAGTTTGAGATACCATTTTCAAGCGGAAATACCCTCTTTCCCCGGTTTTTAATTCCTTCGAACAATCAAATCTATTTCAATTTAATTCAGATCTTCTGAAATCAATTCCAGAAACGTAATAAATTATTCGATTCGGGATCAATCCTATTCCATTTCCCGCTCAATCCTTTTACACCCAGCCAACCGAACCCTCGAAAATGGCCTACCCCGGTTTGCACCCTCGTGAGGATATGATAAACTCGCCCAATGAATACAATCTCGGACTGTAATTGAATAGAGGTTTGACCATTTTCTATTCCCTCCTTTATTCTTGATAACTATCTGAAAAGTAAGATTTTAGGTAGTGATATATAAATAAAATAAAGGGACGTTTCAATAGGAGATTCAGGAGGAAAATCAATGCTTGGTCCTGTTGCTTGTTTAGTCGCCGGAGTGGGAATCATCCTGTTTTTAATTTTAGTGCTTCGATTCCATGCGTTTTTGGCCCTGATTACCGCCGCGTTAGCGGTCGCGTTACTCTCCGACCGGATTCCGGTGAACGAGGCGATTCCGTTAGTCACCGAACGTTTCGGAGAGATGATGGGGAATATCGGCGTGCTTCTGGCCATGGCGGCGATCATCGGGAAGTGCCTCATGGACAGCGGGGCGGCGGACCGGATCGTACGCGCGTTTACCCGTCTCTTCGGTGCGGGTCGAGAGAATTATTCCCTTCTTTCCAGCGGATTCGTGCTTTCCATCCCTGTCTTTTTCGACACGATTTTCTACCTGCTCGCTCCCTTGGCGCGCGCCGTATATGCCCGTCATAAAAGACGTTACGTGCTTATTGTCCTTTCCGCCGCCGCGGGTGGAGCCATTACCCATGCGCTTGTCCCCCCGACGCCTGGCCCGATTGCCGTTGCGGAGGAACTCGGTGTCTCTATCGGCCTGACGATGCGCGTTGGATTTTTCGCTGCCATTGTGCCCGTTTTCATCGGCGGAGTGTTATACGCCCATTTTATCGACAAGCGAATGAGTGATGTCGCTCCTAAAGACGTTCTCGGCGTCTCGCAAAAAGATCTGGAAGCAACCGCTCAGAAGCCGGATAGCGAGTTACCCAGTCTATTCTTCTCCTGCCTTCCTTTCGTGCTGCCCGTTGTGTTGCTGGCGGGCGCGCCGATATTAAAGCCGGTGATCTCCAATCCACAAACGCTGAGTTGGATTGAAGCGCTCAGCGATAAAAATCTGGCCTTTTTCCTGGGAGCGATCCTGGCGATCGGATTGCTGATTTATCAAAAAAGGCTTGATTTCAAAGCCGCTTTCGACCGTCTCGGCCCTGCCATTTCCGATGGCGCGGTAATCGCGTTCATCACATGCGCGGGAGGGGCGTTCGGGAAATCCCTGGCCGATGCCGGGATCGGTGATACGATCAAAACGGCGGCGGAGCAATGGAACATTTCGCTCTTGCTGATCGCCTTCTTTGCGACGATGCTGATTCGCATTGCGCAAGGATCGGCTACCGTGGCCATGATTACCGTTGCCGGGATTATCTCCACATCGCTTGGGACGATGGAACTATCTTATAATCCCGTCTATCTCGTTGCCATTATTGGATTTGGAGCGACCGGGTTTTCCTGGATGAACGACAGCGGATTCTGGATTTTCAGCCGAATGACCGGCTTGAACGAAGCCCAAACACTCAAGACATGGACTATGACGCTCACAATCATGAGCATCACCGGCTTTTTATGGACCCTGCTTCTCGCCAAACTCTTCCCGCTTATATGAGTCAAGTGATATTTATTGACATCAGATAGAATTCTCATTTCTCCGTTATGGATAGATGATTTATTTCGTTTTAAATAAGAGTACTGATTTCAGGTTTATTGATGAATTGAAAGAGTTTCCAAGAAGAACATCAGCATAAAACATGAACAGGTTATTGTTTATAATCTTTTTTATTTCAGTATGTTGCACCCCGTCTAGCCTGGCCGCGCAGACGGATGCCCCTATAGATATCAGTGTATTTTCCTTGACATCAAAACCTGCCAGGGAAAGTAAATCCTGCCTGGTGGAGCTATCGGCCCGATTGATTTGGAGGAGTCTGGATTCGATCCCGGCTGATTTCTCCATCCGGGTGATGTTCCACAATCCCACCGGGCAGGAGATTGCCCGAGCCGATCTCTCACGATTCGAGCGTGATGACGATGCGTTTCTCCTCAATACATCATTTTCCGTAAACAGCCCATTATTCTGGACAGCGGAAACCCCCCATCTCTACCGCGCCGTGCTCGAATGCAGAACCGGAAACCAACTTTTGCATTCAAGCGAGTACAAAGTTGGGCTTCGCCAAGTCTCGATTCAAAAGAAGGTACTCAGGCTCAACGGCGTTCCGCTCCAAATCCGGGGAATCAACTATGGCTATCAAGAAAACATGGGGGATCGTCCAGCCATCGATCTGAACCAATGGAAGAGTGACCTCGAATTTTTGAAACAAGCGAACGTCAATACGATCCGCGTTCCCGAAGCCTCCCCGCTCGGTCCGATTCTGGAAGCCTGCGATCGAGCCGGACTTTACGTCGTGTGCGGCTTACCCAATCCGCGCCGTTACGAGACTGAACCCGCTCAATGGATGCCTGCACTGCGCCAAACGATCAATCGCCATAAAAAACATCCCTCAGTCATCGTGTGGAGCCTGGACGGTCTGCCGGTGGACGATGTTGCCAGGCTTTCGGAAATCGTGAGGGAAATCAAATCCCTGGATCCTTCCAGGCCGGTCTTGATTCCAGACGGGATCGAGCGCACTTTGCCGGAAGAGGTCGATCTCCTGGCCCCGGTCAATCCATCCCATGATGCATGGGCGCAATTCGCCCGTTCGGACTGCCCCGTCTTAGCCGTCTCACATACACCTCCCGCCGATGGGGCTTTCGAGGGGCTGGACGCATTCTGGGATTTAACCCAGGCCAACTCTGCGCTGGCGGGTGGTATGATCCATCGGTTTGCGGATTCGGATACCGCCGATGGAATCGTCGATAAAGACCGAACGCCCCATCCCTCCTATTGGCAAGCCCGGAAAATCTATTCCCCGGTGCGAATCATCGAACGGGAAGCCCAGGTCAAGCCGGGGCGGCAAACGGTTCGATTGACGCTGCACAACAATTACGATTTTACGAATTTACGGGATGTGACATGCCGATGGTTTCTGGTGCGGGGTGAGGAGCCGATTCTTCGTGGCGGTATTGAACTCGATCTGGCTCCCCGGCGATCGAAGACAATCAAAGCGGTCGTCGAGATTCCCAGCGATCTTGCCGAGAGTGAGTACACGCTGGTATTCAGTTTCATCGATAAAACCAACCGGCCCCTATACGAGCATTCCGTCCGTCTCAAACCGGCGAATTGGGAAAAGAATTTTCTTCTTCGCCTTGAGGATCTCGAACTGGATGAATCGTGGCGTGCCGAGACCGAACTTTGGAAATTCCGCGTCAACCATCGCAACTTCAGTTTTACGATCAAACTGGCGACTGCCGAATGGTTTATGATGACCCACGAACGGCACATTCGCCTGATTACCGGTGGGCCATATCTGCGGTTGGGGCGCAAGGGGAATTCCGTAGTTCGAGCCGCTTCACTGGATACCGAAGAGAACGCTCAATTCAATCCGCCGGTGATCGAGCGTCTTTGGGCCGGGCGAAAATGGATAGACACAGCCGGGAAGAACGCCGAACTCACGACGCGGCTGAGTCCCTTTCCTGACGAACGGTTATCCGCCGATATCGGGATGCAGCTCGATGTGTTTGCCTCTCCCTACGGTTTCTGTGATGTGCGTTTCACGATCGAGCCTGAAGACCGGGACAGCCGTTTTCAAGAAGTGGGTTTGGCGTTTCTCGTTCCATCGACGCTCGATCGTATCGCCTGGCTGGGGGATGGGCCGTTTCCGTCGTATCCGGGGCAGTCGGCGTTGTCGGCGCGGGGGGTGTTTCGTTTCCATCCTCTGGACGGCATCGTTCCCGGTAATCGAGCCAACGTCGATCTCGTTGCCCTGACGAATCAACGAGGCGATGGTTTGGGAATCATGCTTCTTGGAGGGAACATCGCCTTCGAGCCGGTTGAAGAGGGAACGCTCGTCAGTGTCAATTCCGCCGTGGCCGGATTGGGAAACGGTGCTTATCCAACCCGTTTTCCTCTGATAGCCGGAAAGATGAAGAAAGAGGAACTTTCCGCCTCATTCCGCCTGATCCCCTTGATTCGCGGGCGATACCCCCAAATATTTCAGCCCCTTGCGTCTCGTTTCGATGTCCACGCCCTCTCACTGGCCGAGTAATCGGGTGAACCAAGGTTTTCCACCCTCTTTTTCTTGGAAAAGGGTGGAAACGACATGAAAAATCATGCAATATTAATGAATATCGATGCTGCCGGGACCGTCAATAGTGCTGTCAGTTAAAACAAAATGGACGAAAAAGGATTAATTCAACGTGCTCAGGAAGGTGATCGGGAAGCGTTTTGCGCGCTGTCGCGCCAATACCGCGATGCCCTGATCCGCGTCGCCTACGGTTATCTCCACGACCGGGATGAAGCCCTGGACGCCGTGCAGGAAGCTTTACTGAAAGCCTATCGAAAAATTAAGACTTTCAAAAAGGAAGCGAGTTTGTATACTTGGCTCTATCGAATTACCGCCAATCATTGCAAAGACCGGCTGCGCAAGCACTGGCATAAATCCACGGTTCTCTTCGGCGATCTGAAACCGGATGGAGAGCCGATGGAGTGGCCCGATCATGATGCCGATCCCGCCCAGCAGGCTGAAGACGGCGAACGGGAACGTCTCGTGCGCGACGCGATCGGTTCACTGCCGGACAAACACCGTGATGTGCTCCTATTGCGGGAGTTGGGGGAAATGAGTTATAAAGAAATTGCCGACGCGCTCAATTGCCGGGAGGGCACGGTCATGTCCCGGCTCTTCCATGCCAGGAAAATGCTGGCGGAGAAATTGCAGCCGGTCATCGAGGATCTATTATGAGCGAAAAACCCTCTTCCACCCCAGACGAAATTCGGCTCTCCGCGTTTCTGGATGGAGAAATTCCACCCGAAGAAGCCGCCGAGATTGAAAGCCGGATTCAGAATTCGGATGAAACGGCCCAGGCGTTCGATCGCCTGCAAAGCGTTTCAAGCCTGACCCGCGAATCCGGAAACATCCAGCTGAGCGATGATGAGAAACACCAGTTCGATCTCGCCCTCGCCCGCAAACTGGAGGGTGTCTCCCAAACCGGACGCTCCCCGTTCGCCTGGATCGCGTCATTCGGCCAAGTCTCCTGGCAGTGGCGCACGGCGACCGTCTTGATCCTGATGCTGATCGCTTATATTCCTTTTATGACTCAATCCGGTCCGGGAAACAGCATCCCGGATTTAGTGAGCGATTTCACCAATGCGACGATTTCATCGGAATCGAATCCTGAAGAGGGATACGATATGATCTGGGTCTTCACCCAGGAGGAAGAGGATGAGGAAAACGATTCCCCCATCGGATTCTTCCCGCTGTTCAAGGTATAAACTCATGGTTCGATATGGTTCTGTGTTCCGGTTTGTCTTCCTTACTGTGTGGCTCGTTGCTTCCGGTGTCGTATACGCTCAGGACTCCAAACTCGTCCGCGTTTCTTACATCAAGGCAGAAAAAGCCGAAAAATTCTTCGTCGACAAACGAATTCGTTCCCTCGAAAAGCCCCTCCGGGAAGCCAAAGCCTCCAAAAAGAATCACCTCAAGGCCTTCAACCGATTCACCCCGCTCGAGATCGTGGATAAGCAGACAATTCAATTCGGGATGAAACAACGGATAAAAATCAACAAGTCGATGTTTGTCGAATTAACGCTTCAGCCGCTCAAAAAGAATTACTATCCCGCGACAGTCCGATGGTTCACCGTTTCGGAAAAAGAGAAGAAAACCGAGAAGGAAATCGTCAAAGCCAAGGAATACAAATTCTTCCAAGACCGATGTCTTTTCATCGGTAAATCCACATCTGAAAAAGCCACCACGGCGGAACTACTCGTCATCGAGTTCATCAAACCAGAAAAAAAGAAATAACCTTCCCCTCGATTCAGACACTCGCCCCTTTTTGAGACTTTTCATTGACGGTAAGGTATCGGCTATTCAATTTCAAAACGAAATCGGCGGTAAGATGGGTACAATAAAAAATATTGTTTTCGACCTGGGAAATGTCCTTGTCTCTTTCAAGCCGCTTGAGTTCTTAATCGAAGTGCTTGGCGACCGGAAGAAAGCTGACGAATGTTACACCTTGATTCTCCAAAGTCCTGAGTGGAAGGCGCTGGACGAAGGACTCATTTCCATCGAGGATGCGCAGCGTAATCTCATCCAGCGCGAACCGTCTTTAGCGACAGGCGTGGAAATTTTCTACCAGCGCTGGATGGAGATGTTTCACCCCATCGAGGAAAACGTCCAACTATTGGAACCGCTCAAGCAACGGGGGTATCGTCTCTACGTGCTCTCCAATATCATCCGTGAAGTGTACGAGGTCTTTCAGACTCAACTCCCCTTCTTCGACCGCTTCGATGGCATTGTGGCTTCCTGCGAGGCCGGGATGTCCAAACCGAACCGCGCGATCTACGAGCATCTGCTCCACACGTTCAACCTCACCACGAATGAAACGCTCTTTATCGACGATCTCATCGAAAATGTCGAAGCGGCCCGCGCAGTAGGTATCGCCTCCATTCAATGTCAATCCCCTGCCCAGCTGAGAAGCGACTTGGAACAACTGGGAATCCTTAATCCCAGATCCTAGTCCCTGCTTTTCTCCAAATAATCCAGAATAGTATGGGCGTTTCTGACGAAATCACTCGACTGGATGTAGCGGACGTCTTCGGAGAAGTTCGGATGAACGACTCGCGCCTTTTCGGGGACATCGCTTAACCAGCGGCCTTGCCGGTCGAGTTGGCTGATGGCCGCTTCCGCGCGTCTGCGCAGTTGGGGCAGGGAAGGTTTCGGTTTTTTGTCGAGAATGGAGAATCGTTCTTCCGGTGCGGCTTCCATTAGACGTTTGTAGGTTTTCTCCAGGATCGTGTCGAAATAATTTCCCTGCCAGCCGTAGCCCGGTCTTGCTTTTGAGACATCAAATATGATGGTCCCGTCCTGCGTGCAGTAAATGGGGCGGTTGCTTTTGTATTCGTAGAATCTCGCCCAGCGCCCGTTGGGGAGTTGAGAGCGTTTCAACCACTCGAAACAGGGTGGTCCCGCTTTCAAGTATTTCTTATCCCCCGTTTCCCGGTATACCTCCAGCAGCAGCCGAAGCACACCGACCGTTTCAGCCGTGGTCAGCGCCACCGGCTCGAAGCGCCGCGCCGGGGCCGGTTCTCCGTTGACTTGCCATTGCTGTGGCCACCCCGCCTGCTTTCCGGTCCCCTGACTGGCGAGAAGACAATCCGCTCCACGCAGGGCGGCGTCGTAATATCGCTGATCGTCGAACGTGTGGTAGCACAGAATCAAAGTTCGGATCACGTCCTGCATGGCGTCGTCGTTGATCGTGATATAGCGTGAGTACCCTTTTCGCAACGGATATGCTTGAGGCCAGCCGCCGTTTTCGTATTGCGAGTCGAGCATGAATCGGGCGCATCGCCTGGCCGCCTTCTCGAATCGTTTCTCGCCGCTAATTTTCCACAAGTCGATAAGAAACCGGGTCGCGGCTTGAGTCACGTCGTCATCGAAGGTGCCCGAACGGTTTTTAGAATCGCCGGGAACGAACTCGTGGGGAAATCCGCCGCAATTCAGCTGCCCGACGATGAGCGCGTCACCGGCTTTCATCGCGGTTTCGAGATCGTCCCGGTTTCCCAGAATTCGATAGGCACGCAGATAGACGCCGGCGGTTCCCGGTGTGGCTGGCGGCTGGACGGTGATGATCTCTTTCGGTTTCACGGCGTGTTCTCCCACGGTCACGGCCCGATCCGACGTCCAGGCCATCGCCCATCCGCCGTAACGCTGAAGCGTTTTCATGAACGCCAGCGATTGCCTCAGAGCGGATTCCGCCGTGTTCTGAAAACCGGCCGTCTCCGCTTCATCCGAGCGGGATTGAGAAACGAAGCCTGTAATAATAACGAAGGAGAGAATGAAAGGAAAAACGATTTTTGTCGTAAACATGATGTCTGGCCTCCTTGGACGTTTGGATTTCCTGTGATTGTCGCAGGGGCTTTCAACCTTATCGATTGAAAACAACTCAATCCGTCATTTGACGTTTTTAATCGAAAACAAATGTCATACACAACTCAGTCTCGAAATGAAAACCGATTGAATCGATTCGTGTCCGGGATTGAAACAATCCAGTGAACATTTTACTGAAAATGGGATGGTCTAAGGTAGGGCTGTGAATCACTGTCAGGCTATTTTCAATCAACGCTCCGAAGAATTTAAGCACTTTTCCTGTTCGGGAAACAGTTCGTAACTTATTTGATATAAGTAGGTTATATAAGTTGTGGATTGAATGTTCTGGATTGAATGATGTTTAGGGGATGAAATTTTGTAGCGGTTGGTACGTACATTGCTCTATACAAGAAGTAAATAGTTCCTGGGAACGACATAGAATTTTACAGCGTTTTTTCGCCCATCGGATTTTTACGAGAGTAGAAGGAGGTAAGCATAATGTCCAGAATGGTTGACACCTTGTTAGCCAGTTTCGGATACGGACATGAATGGTTAGCGCTAGCCACCTTCGGTTTGGTGCTAACCGCTCTCATCGCAGGTTTCATTCAATTGAAACCGATTCTGATCCATGTCCGTGGCGGGAATGATTTTTACAGTAGACGATGCCGAACATTGGCCCGCCGCTGCCGGCTAACGCCGGAAGAGATTCGCCGGATTCGGTCGATGTCCCGGCGGTATCCGAAAAATTATTGAAATATTCCGCCCTTTGGAACGTATAAATAAATAGCAGAGCAATCGAGGTTACGATAGGAAATGTCATCATGTTCGGTTTCGATACCGCCTGGATTGCCGGTCTTTTCGATGGATTCGATTTAGCTGCCGCCTCCGGATTTGCGATAGTCTTATCGAGCATCATGTCAGGAGTAAAAAAAATGAAGACAAAAGAAAGTTTTGCACGCGAGGGTTGCCTGCAGTATATGGCAAGCCTTCATGGCCAACCGTTCGACCGCGAGGATCGAAATATCCTGCATGGCTTGTCCCAGGCAGACCGGGAACGGAAACAGGCGTATTACAAATACTTGAACAGAAACGCGAAGTATTTTTAACGTGTTGCTTTCCCCTAAGCAATGGATTCCTCCCCAGAAGACCGCCTGGCCATTTCGGCTAGGCGGTCTTGCTTTCAGGCAGTGGTTTTATCCCCGGTGGAATGATAAAGTATCGCTTGTCAGCTGTTTTGTGGTGCGGGCTTCCAGCCTGCTTCGTTAAGCAATATTGCAGGCTGGAAGCCTGCACCACAATTAGTGACCTTTTTGCGGTCGATTTAACGGATCAGAAACTAAACCCTGAACCCTAAACCCTATACCCTGTTTTTGCGAATCGAATATCATGTGTGCGAAAACCATCTACGAACACCCTCTTGGTTATGAGGATTACCTGATCCCGCCGGGATGCATCGACGAAACGCTGGACTTTCAGACTGTTTTCAACAATGGCCATCCCGTCGAGATCGAAATCGGCACGGGCAAGGGACGTTTTATTCTATCGGAATCCTTGAATCGGCCGGAAACCAATTTTCTGGGGATCGAGCGTAAGAAAAAATGGCTGCGAATCGCCGTTCTTCGCGCCGTCAAGAATCCCCGTCCCAACTGTATGTTTCTCTGTCTGGATGCGGATATGGCAGTCAAATTGCTGATCCGCCCCGGTTCGGTTCGGGCCTATCATGTCTATTTTCCCGATCCCTGGCCCAAGGACCGTCACCAGAAGCGGCGGTTGTTCAATCCCCGGTTTATCGAAAAGATGGCCGGGAACCTGGAGCCTCAAGGCAAGCTGTTTCTCAAAACCGACCATGCCGCCTATTTCGAGGAGGCCCATCCGCGTATCGCCGATAGCGGTTTCTTCGATGTGTTGGAGAAATCCGTTTCGGACGAGGTGATCCAGGATTTCGAAGAAGCCCCGGATGGAGCCACGCATTACGAGATCAAATTTCGCCTGGAGCAGCGTCATATTCATTCGGCGGTCTATCAAGTGAAATCGGATCGTGTAGGGGCAGGTCTTGTGCCTGCCCATGTTCAATAGAAGGGAACCAGTTCGATGTGTCCAGAAAACGAATCGAATGTCGTGGATCGTCTATCTACACTCCCTTCATTCTCTCATCGTTTTCGTTCCTACCCCTGGCGGTGGGCGTTGGGTCTATTCGTCCTGGCGCTGCTTCCCCGTTTGTTATGGGCATTTGCCCCGCATCCCGCCCCATCTTCGGATATGGAGGATTACTACCTGTGCGCGATCAATTTCCTGAAAGGTTCGCACCTGGCGATGTCACCGGACCGTTTGGCCTATCGTGCCCCGATGTATCCCTTGTTCTTGTCTGTTTGTATCAAATTGGTCCCGGCGGCCCCGCTTCTCGCGATTCGGGTGGTTCAGTCCATCCTGGGGGCATTCTCGGCAGTGCTTCTCTTTTCGTTGACGATCGAATTAACGGCTCCCATCCGAAAACGCGCTGTCAAACCTTTTCTGCACCACCCCTGTCTCTTATCCTTTCTGACCGCCTTGATCTTTGCCTGGTTTGCCAGTCAGATTTTTTTTAATTCCGTTTTAATGACGGAAACGCTCTTTGTTTTCGGATTGCTTGCCTGGGCGACGATTGGGTTGTACTGCAATAAAACTTCTCCGGTCTGGTGGCTCATCGCCTGGTCCGCTCTTCTGGGAATTCTGGCGCTGATCCGTCCCATCGCGATTTTCTTCGTTCCGATTATCGTTTATAAAACATTTCAATGTATCCCGCGAACGAGGTGGCTTCGACATACTTGGGGACCATCATTGGCCTGGCTCGTTCCCGTCATTCCCTGGACCGTGCGCAACTGGCTGCTTTTCAACGCGTTCGTGTTGATTTCCACCAACTCCGGCGTCAATTTCTTTATCGGTCATAATCCCGCGTTCGGTTACTACGAAGGCGGCTATAAGGAAGCCGTCCGGCAGGAATACGCTCGTCGGCACGGTTCCAGCGAGGTGGGTGAAGACCGTCTCTTTTTGCGTCTTGGATTGCAGCACATCCAACACAGCCCCATCTCGGTAGCAGGCCGTTCCTGGTGGAAATTCTATTTTCTGTACTTACTCGACAAAGAACCCTGGCCCTGGGAGGAGTACAACCAAGGCGAGGGTTTGCGGTTTCCCGGCGGGATCGGCTGGCCATTGTTTTCGTGGAACCACCTGATGTTTGTCCTGTCGCTGCTAGGAATCGTTTATGCCTTCGTCCGAAAACTGCCGCATGGACCGATCCTCTCCATTCTCGGCTGTTACACGCTGGCCTGCCTGATTTTCTTTGCCCGCACCCGTTTCCGCATCCCGCTCGAACCGTTTTTGATCCTCTATACCGTGATTGGAGCGGTATCGCTTGTCGAAACAGCCGTTTGGGGATATGGTAAATTTTTACGAAATTTCATTAGAAAAGGACCATCAAAGACATGACATCATCCCCCCGCGATCTGTACTTGCCCGCCGACAGTTGGATGGCGATGGTGGATACCGTTGCCCCCGCCCCGCGAGATATGGAACCCGCATTCTCCAAAGCCTTGGAGCAGTTCGAGCGTTATTCCGTCACGATCGGCGGTGAGATTGGCGACTCGATCAAAGGATGCCACAAACACCTCGACAACTTTCTCAAAGCCGCTCAGGAGACGATTTCCGCCGAATCAGGTGAAAACTCTGCCCGCCTGGGTCGTCCCCGCGATGTACCTCACGGGAATGAAACCCTTATTTTTCAAGTGTTTAACTACAATGGAGAGGATTCCGTCTCCATTCGTGAGGATCGTCTGGCGACGTTGTTAACCGGATACGATCTTTTTCGTGATACGATGCGTTTTATGGATAAAAAGGTGGAGGAAGGCGATCTGGGATTATTCAAGAACAGTTTTCTCTTCATCCACAAACCACTTCAGCAGGCCGCCGAGGTGTTCGACCGTGCTCTTGAGAAGCTGCCGGTCCAAAGCACGACCCAAATCGGAGAGGTTCCCAACCCTCAATACGTTCACGTCGCCGGGATCGAGCCGTCGGACGAGGTCGAGCCGGGCCGAATCTGCCGTGTCCTCAAGCCTGGTTACGCCTTCGAGAACCGCGAAATCCAGGAAGGCGTCGTCATCGCCGCGGAAAGCAGGGTTTAGGGTACAGGGTATAGGGGTGGATTTACAGAATGGAATGATAAGAATCTAACGTCTTTGTCCTCCAAACGCCTTAATCAGGCAATTATTTCCTCTCTCATTAATGTGAATCCCCGTCAAACATGCTCCCCCCGTCTATCTGGCCATTATACAATAACTTGCACGAATACAATGTGTTACAGGCTTTCTGGCATTGGAATAGGTGTCGAAAACAGGAAGAATCCTCGAATTGGCACGCGGTTTGTATATAGATAGATCGGGTGCTGTACCAGAAGGTTGAGATTGAAGACTTCGACAGGATCATTCGAGTGAACTGCCGAGGCTTTCGAGCAACCTTCGTAGAGTCGGAGGTTGGTGTTGGCGGAGCTAACCAACAACCTTCGGTAAAAATTGAGATCGGTTTCGAGCGGAGCTTGAAACCGATCTTTTTCTTTTTTGTCAGTTTTCAGTTCACAGGGTGGATCGCGCTTTTTGACCCACCGTTTATATTCATCCCCTCACGTATCTCAACAAGACCTGCCCCTACACTGAAAATTCTGTAAGGTTCAAGGTTTCAAGTGCTTACGAAGGAATGTCAGCACTTGTTCAAAAGCCTGGGCGATTTCCGGATCATCCATTTTCCCGTCGAAACCGTGTCCCCACTTCGGATGAGAGATGAATTGATGCTCCACGCCATGCTTTTTCAATTCATCCGCTATCATGACAGACATCTCGAAGGGAACGTCGGTGTCGCTCTCTCCGTGCAGCAGTAATGTCGGAGGATAATGCGGATCGACGTTCCTGATCGGCATGTAAGGGGTAAACCAATCCGGTTCTTTACTGGGATCGTGACCGCTTACGGCGATTGGCCAAAGTCCCTGCTGCCGTAAATAAAAGTAAAACCGAAATCGGTCGTTCGATCCTTCCGTTAACGCCGTCTGACCAACAGCCTGATACGCTTGTTCTTTCGTAATGGCGGGGATCGTGTTGAGGTAGTAGGAATCGGGTTTACTGTACCAGTCGCCGATAATATCACCGTATCCATAAAAAGAGACCAATGCTTTAGGGCGGGGTTCCAAAACAAAACCGGACATCAGGGTTAAATACCCCCCGGCAGACTGCCCGATCACCGCGATCCGGTCCGTATCGATGTGAAAGCGTTCGGGGCCGTTTTGGAGGATCCAGCGATAGGCGTCTTTCAAATCGTCAATAATCAACGGAATTTTCGTTTCCGGCGCGAGACGGTAATCAATCGAAATGACGGTATAACCCTCTTGGAGGTATTTTTCCAGCTGTGCGTCACGAAGATACTTACGGGAACCGCTAATCAACGCGCCTCCGTGTATATAGATCAGGATAGGGCGGAGAGTTTCTCCGGAATTTCGGTGGACGTCTAACTTGATTGAAGTGTACCCCATTGTCAAGACAAATTTTCACCTATTTTAAGGTAGGTTA
>CAZSIZ010000055.1:0-25877 GCA_964606645.1 uncultured bacterium | reverse complement strand
CAAGATGTCCAAAAAAATGGGTCGATTTAGGAGTGGATTTGCGAGGTCTGTAATATAGCACGTCCATACAGTTATCTGCCCGAATTTATTCATTAGACATATTTTTAAAATACATTCGTAATGGCGGTTGAAAAATCCAGAAAAGCACGGGATTTTTCAAATCGTGACGCATTCAATCCGAACATACTTTTGAAAACCGCTCTAATCCGCGTATCCGAGATATTTCATCGCTTCGACGGCGCTTCCCACGAACATCGGTTTGCTTAGTAGATTAGCATCCTCCAAATCGGTGACGTCCATGACACTTTTGAGGCGCTCACGCATGGGGACGATGAGCATTCGGTCTTTCAGGACTTGGAGAATCTGCTGGATATGCCCATAAAAATTTGGGTCTTGGAGCGATTTTTCGCTGATAAAAACACCGTCTTCCGGATTTTTGAACCACGCTTTTAATTCCTCGACGCTGGGGACCTCTTTTTCGCTGGCACGTTTCGAGGTCATTTCGATGATGATTTTCATCTTTTGGGTGTCGAGCATCGCTTGTAAATCTTGGGGTGACGGGACTTGCTTTATCTCCTTAAGGTAAGCCGATAGCGCGTTATCTCCTGGATAGAGCTCGTAAAACCAGGACGCCAACTCATCCAGAGGCGGGATTTGTGTTTGATCTGCCCATTCGGGATGTGCGGCCATCACTTTTCCTAAAGCAACGATACATTCATTGAATGGCGTCAGGCGGTCGATCAATTTCTTTCGGTATTCTTTTCTCTCTTCTTTTGATTTCCAATAAAAGCAGGCGATTGGATGTTCTTCTTTTGGATCGTTTTTTACATCGAACACCCAGACACGGTCGAGATGGAGTGTCAACTTATCGTGATATTTCGCTTCCCGGAGTTCCCATGTAACTTTGTACGTTTCGTCCCAGCCGGAGATTTCCTTGAAAAGCAATCCGTCGGCCGTCAGAATATTTGTATATTCGTCACTTTTTCCTTCCCATAGGGGGCGGAGGGAACGGCCCTGGAAAACCTCTCTTGCCGTATAGTTGTCACTCATTCCGGCAATGTCGAGAATGGTCGGGGCGATATCAATTTGTGAAACCCCATCGTGAACGCGAAGGCCCTGCGGTATTTTCTTGGGATAATGGATCACTAACGGCACGTGAATATCCGTGTTGAAGAGGGTCCAATGATCGAAATAAATATCGTGCTCACCCAGATTTTCGCCATGATCCGAGGTGATCGCGATCAGGGTATTGTCGTAGACTTTCAATCGCTTTATTGCGTCGATCAGGCGTTTGATCTGGTTGTCCGTATACGTGATTTCAGCGGCGTATTCTTTTTTGAAATAGTCCAAATCGGTATACGGCCTGATCCAATCGGTCGCGCCATAGGGAAGTTTTTCATGGTAGAGAGCATCCTTCATGGATTTATGATTCCAGTGGGAAGGATCGCCTTCGTAGTACATCTTGTGATAATCCCCTTCAGCTTCATAAGGTGAATGCGGATCGTAGTAATGTACCCAGAGAAAGAATGGATCGTCATGCACTCGGTCGAGCCAATCGATCGACGCGCTGGTTGTCGCAGAGCCGGAGCGTGTCAGCAGGGCCATGTCTTTTGAACCGGTTTTCAGCCATTTCCGATGATCCATACAATCGTAGGTCTCAAACCATTGTCCTAAGCCGGAGATTTCGTCGATGAGGTGATAGACACTGACGGCGGCCCCGGTTCTGTATCCTTCCTCGGCGAAGAGCTGGGGCAGAAGGGGGACGGCTGGAGCGAGATGAAATGAATTGCTGACGACTCCATGCACGAAGGGATACATCGAGGTCAAGATCGTCACGTGGGATGGGGAGGTTGTGGAGATTGTCGAGTAGGCACGGTCGAATTGTATCCCACGATCGGCCAAGCGTTTTATGGTTGGGGTGCGTATTTCTGGATTGGCAAGGCCGGTGTAATCCTGGCGCAGGGTATCGATCGTGATCAGGATGACGTTTGTTTTATTGTGGCTTCTTTTTTTCGTGGCTGATTGACCGTTCGATATCAGCCTTGGATTTCCCCATACTGCCCAATCGCTGCCGTTGTCTTGTTCTTCGGGGGATTCACTGGGTATTGTGCTGAAATGGAGCGTTACGGTTGAATTTTTGATCTCTTCTATCGCGATCCGGTATGAATTCCATTTACGTTCGTTTTCGTTTTTCTTGGGATCGATGTATTTCGAGAATAGCGTTTTGGTTGCGCTATCGAGGTTTGAGGCGGCTATTTGGAATTTGACTCCATCTCCGGGCTGTTTCCAGGCGTCGGTTAATATTCCGATCGAGAAGTCTAAGGCGGCGTTTTCACCGATGTAGATATTTTCGTAGACGATCGTGCTGGGGGCATGGGAAAAGATCCCCCATCGCGGGACATCGTTTAATGAATGACGGATTGGATAGACGAAGGATGGATTTTCTGATTTTATTTCTGCTTTATCCAGCAGATAGAGGAAATCGAATTCGGTGTTGATTGAGACGGACTGCTGTCCGCAGGCCAGCAGAGAAGTAAGCAACGCTGAAAGTAGGATCAACCGTATTGCTGAAATCATATTTAGAAATCCTCGGACGATGTTAACCTAGCAGTCTGTCTAATTCATTTTGTCGGATCGTGTTTCCAGTTTTCCCTCACCCTAACCCTCTCCCAGAGGGAGAGGGGATTTGGTTACTCGATATATTTTGTTAGACAGGCTATTAGACTATATTTTTAATTTCGTTGATAGAAAAGGGGCGGGAAGCCTTTCGGTTTCCCGCCCCTGTTGGCGTCTACTGACTACCAATTATTGCACATTACAAGCGGCGACAAACATCGCGCCACTTGTCGGTTGAGAGATTACCTTGCTTCGCCTAGTCTCTCAGTGACATTACCAGCAGCGACAAACAGCGCGCCACTTGTCGGATCATTGGCTTCAATCCAAGCGGGGTAGCCAATTCTATCCTGGCCGAGTCCGGTAATGGCTGTGTAACCAGAGATCACGGAACCATCGTAATCGATCTTCACGAAGGCGAACTTGGCGCGAGGAGCCGGTTTGACGGCTTTAACAGTGTAACCAGTGGAAGCTTCACCAGCGATACTGTAGACGGCTCCCGTACCGACAACCAGTTCGTCTCCATCGGCAAAACCGCTGGCTTCGATTGCGGCGATGCTGACGGCGCCAGAGGGGTTGATCTCAACACTATCTGAGTCTACACCCCAGAAGGTATCGAGGTAACGATTGGTTCCACCTGTTGTGAGGAGGACGTTATCCGAGGTAAACGGCTGGATCACACCGGCATCCAGGATCGGCTTCTGTACGGTGAAGACGTTCGTGGAGTAGGCGTTTCGTTCAGTATCGGTTACGTAGTCTTGCGTGTTACCCATACTGGCGAAGACGATTTCCGGCAGTCCCTCACCGTCCAGGTTGGCGACAGCGATTTCGATACCACCACCACCTTGCTGTGTACGACGTCCTGGGAAGGCCACGCCTGTCGCGATGTTTTCAATAGCACCACTGGAGTCGATATCCAGGACGCGGAACTCGGTACGAGACGTGTTACTCGGAGTCTGACCGACGACCAGTTCGTCTTTACCATCGCCATCAAGGTCACCAGCGGCGATCGTAAGACCACCACTTGCGTTGTTGGTCACAGAACTACCGGCAAGACCACTGAACTGACCAACAACCGTGTAATGCGAACCCCATGCCGCAGATGCGTCATAGGCATAGAGTCTGATGGTATTATTACCACCATTACCTTGTGCAACGGCGATTTGATCGCCTGTTGTAGTACCAAGGAAGTTACCGACTGCGGTACGAAGGTCACCACCGTTGTAATTAGTAGGGCCAGTACCGGTCTTGAAGGCCGAAAAGGCGTTACCGACCAAACCACGTACATCATTGGCATCCTTGACAATTACCATGTTCGGCCAGATTGCCGTATCGGTGATCGGACCCATGGAGGAGATGAATTCAGGTTTACCATCACCATCGACATCACCCGTTGAGACATAAACACCTCGGTCACTACCACCACCAAGAGTCGCGAGGAAATTACCTCTGGAGGCACCGGATGATCCGATCACGTCTCTGGTCATGATGTCTTTAATGGTTACGTTAGTCGTTCCGCCAAGGCCTTGACCGATGACGAGTTCTTCAACGTCGGCTGGGGCGTATTCGGTCGGGACGATGCTAACGGTGTAGGTCGTGCTTCGGGCGTTGCCCAAATTATCTTTCGCCGTGTAGACAACCGTTACTGTTGAATCGGCAATCGCAACCGTTGACGGGATCGTGATCGTTAAGGTTGATTCGACTTGATCCGTAAGAAGATTCGTCGTAGTGAAGACGGAGGTGAACGCCGAACCCATCGTTACGACTGGGTCATCAGGCATCTGAGGCGCATCACCATCCAGATCGGTTGCAACGAATTCAAGTGTTACCTCATCGCCAGAATTGGCTGTTACCGTTCCTTCGTCAGCAATCGCAGCGGAACTGACAACCGTACTATTCTTTGTAACGGTCGCAGTGGCTGAGATCACAGGAGCCTGGTTGACGTTTTCAGAATCGACGATCCGATTGAGCGATCTTGTATTGGTCGAGTTCTTGACAATGAACTTGGCAAGGAACGGATCGATTGGGCTGACGTGGTTACCAATGGAGGCGTCGTATGATCCTGACAAGTAGGTGAATGTTCCATTGACAATACCCGAAGTGGCTGCTTCGGATGTGAAAGTGTAGTCAACACCAGTGACCGGTAGTGTATCCACAGTCAGTGTCAGGTCTTCATTGCCCGCATCCGTCCCTAACAGAGTAATCACTAACGTCTGACCTTCAGGAAGAAGAATATCCGTCGAGGTCGGATCTGATACTTCTACCGTATCGATTGTGGTTGAAATGACGCTAAGGACTGGTACAGCGGATTTGGCCTGGATATTGACGACGACCTTCAAGGTATCGGGAGCGATGGTCGCGGCTTCACCAGCAGAGATTCGGAAGTCGACTGAGGTTTGCTTATCCGTACCTGTCAGGGCCAGGTAACCGGCATCAAGATTGACGGTCAGCGTTCCATCGCCATTATCGGTATAGGTGGCTTCAGACACTGTTACGCTTCCGAAGAGTGCGGTACCTGTGACGGTGAATATAACTGGGTCAGCAGGAACATTGAGATCGGCGGCCGTTACTGTGAGAGCCAATACATCACCCTCTGTAATGGTTGCTTCACGAATGTCGTTGAGAGCAATATCGTAACCAACACCAGCCGTTTCAACCAATGAACCTGTTGCTGCTACGCCGTCTGTGGTGATCGTATAGGCCAGCGGCGTCGCGATGATCGGAGGCTGATTGATGTTGATGGTAACCGTTTGCGCCTGGGTGCTATTCGTATTACCCAGGTTATCGGTGACCATAGCGGTAGCCAGAACGGGGTAGATGTTACTCGCGCTGACCGGTGCTCCTACTTCCAGATACCATTGAGCCGATTGGGGATTCGTGGCCGAAAGGTCGAGTGTCAGATCTGGATTGTCCACAGCCATAGACAATTGTCCAGCGAAAAAAGAGACACCAGTCGACAGGGTTTGTGTCACCCATTTAATCTCTGCCAAACCACCGACATCCAATGCATCAGCGTAAATAGTCACTGGTGTATTAGCGATCATTTCTATTTCGATTGGATCGGCCAGCAGGTTATCATCAAAATCGTAAATATCGACATTCGGATTCGAGTCGAATTTGAATGAATCATTCGAGCTCTTGGAGGAGTAGTTACCGACCGTATCCGTCGCATGAACGACGAAGCGGAAGGAGAGGGTACTCTTTCCTTCATCCGGCGAGGGTACTTCGACATCGAACGGAACGGAGATCGAGTCAGCACCCGTCATCCGCATCAGTTCTTTCTTGATCGTGATATTGGCTGGCGGAATATCCAGATTTTCAGCCGTCAGCGCAAAGGTGCCGTAGTTCGGGTTGTTCATGATATCCAGCGGGTGATCGACCTTATCGGTGACCGTTACCGTGACGGTAAGAACGGAACCGGCGGTGATCGATGCGCCACCTTCAACCCGATCTCCAGCCGTCAGAACATGAGCACCGAGCGAGGCGGTACCGGAGATAATTGTGACTTCGAGCGATCCGCTAATTGATGGAGGTGTATTATCAATGGACAGATCGTTCATGTTCCGTAGGATGCTTAGATCGTAGATGTTGTCATAGGGTCTATTGCCGGCGTCGTCGACCAAAGTCGGGGTGACGTATCTTGGCATGTTGGACGAAGCGGCCGTTAGACCTAGATCATCCGTGACCGTGACGTTGAATGTTGCCGTAATAACCTGAAGACCGCTGGTACCACTCTGATACCCGAGGCTGAATTCAGATTGTGATGGAGATACATTATCATTTCCAGCAACCGAACTGAATTCGGAGAGGTCGATCGTTACGTTGTCAATCAACGAAGCATTACCGAGGCTCAGGAATGGACTTGGATCCAAGGTTGTTGGGAAGGTTCCCGGCAACGTTCGGATACTATCGTCCCCTGATCCATCAATCAATACATTCGTGATATCCACGATGACGGCAACGCTGTCACCGACTCGGACGCGGTTGTAGAAGGTTTCATTCTCTTGCGTATCCAGGTTCGGTGCGCTTGGGAAACCAATGCGTGGACCCGACATGAAGAGGTTCGCAGCAGACAGCGCTCTTGTCACACTGTACGTAATGCTTGCTCTCGGAGTCTGTGTATCCACGGCGAACCGTGTCGATTCCTTGTATTCATCAGAGAACAGGGAGTCGGCGTCATCGACTTTAACGGTAACCATCGCAATGTTTCTGGCGGCGGCTCCTGGCTGTACGGCGATTCCAGGCAGACCGAGAAGATTGTTCGCAGACTCGCTTAGGGACGCATCACCAGTACCACTACCACCTGCGGCATTGGTACTCCAGAAATCGATTGTTGGTACGGTCGTTATATCAGTGATCGGTCCGTTGTATACGGCACCAGAACCACCAAGAAGTGTATTGACAACCGACTGATCGGAAATCCATTTACTCGCTTCGACGATCCCGCCAGGAACATCCGTGTAGTCGTAGGTGATGTATTCCCATCGAGCGTAGATGTTACCTTCGGCGGTTTCTATCGTAACGTTTGGAATAAGTTGGTCCGACCAGCTCTTCAGGCCAGCTGGATAGAGATCGCTGGCGTCGAGGAGGATATTATCCGGAGCTTCACCGGAGATCGTGACGATTGTCGCTTCGACGACGATCGCGGCACCTGGATAGATTTCAAAGCTGGCCGTGGAGGCGTCGATCGCTTTACCAATACCGATTTCTACATTGTTGAAGAATGTCTGAGGTTTACCATCAACCGTGAGTGTCAGTTCGGTTGCGTTCGGACCGCTCGCACCGATGGCGAGGAGACCAGCCTCTGACGTCGTTGTATTTCCAAACTGATCCTTCAACGTTGCGGTCAGGCGACGAGCATCGTGTGAATCGGCACGATCCAAGAGTTTGATCGTGTTGGTCACGAAGAGGATCGTACGGGTTGAGGATGCGATCTGAATCTTTGCACCGTTATTGCTGTATTCAGAACCCGTCTCGAAACGCGTCGTATCGCCTTCGTAGACTTCGGCCCAATTCATCGTGAATTGATCCAGCGGGAAGTGCGCGGAGTCGGTTCCGTCAACGACGACGGTTGCCGCCCATACGAGCCACTCACCGGATTTTGCGTTGATGTTCGTCGCGCCCAGAACGGGAACGGTTGACAGTGCGTTGACCGATGCCAGGTCCGCCAGTGCAAAGATCGAGGAACCGGGGTAGGTACCAGTACCCACGACAACGGAGGGACCAGAGTTATCAATTTCCAGCATGTTAGAAGACTGTGAAGAGAACTTATTATTCATGCTGTCCGTTGCTTCCAGAACCAGTTTACCAGTCAGTCCACCATTCACGCCTTCAATATAATTGGCTCTATCGACGGCAGTGCCTGCATTCGTTTTGACGACCGGGTAGCTTGAGGCCGCAGCACCCACGGTTAATTCCACCGTTACGCTGATGACACTTACACTCAGTGCGTTCGGATCGAAGGTGTAACCTTGATGATTGCCATCGTGCATAATTCCAAAAGAAGAGACACCTGTCGGAAGGGGACTGAGCGCCGTATTGGAATTGACATTCGTCAGGGTAAAGCCAGATGCTTTGAAATCAACACCATTGATACCGACTGAAATCGGATCGGACGCATCCGGTGTATCCTTCACCTCAAATTCAGCGACAAGCACTGTGCCATTGGTGACACGTGTCGGGCGAAGAATATTGACACCGGCGTATTGCGCTTGTTGATACTTGTTACCGGCGACGGATTTGACATCGATTTTCACCTTGTTATTCACAGCAATGCCATTTTGCTTGTCGGAAATATTGTTGGTTTGCTCATAGGTAGGTGCCGAGGTATCGATCTCAACTTCCGGACTGAGCGTAATCGAGGCAACATTTCCGATGGGGTCGGAGACGGACATGATGAATGTTCTACCCGTGGTCGCTGAAGCGCTGGGGCTAACCTTCATCGAATCAGTGACACTCCCATCAGGACTGACACCGTAGTAGATATTCAGCACGGTGTTGGTCGATTCTCTGATTGCTTGAAGGGCGGAAGCGCCGGTTGTATCGCTGCCCGAATAGATCACGGGGCCATCTGTCGAGAGTTGATCGTCTTTCCAGACGCCGTCTTTACCGCTGACCGCCCAGAAGTCGGGTGTTGCAAGGCCTACTTTGTCATTGATGAAGCTGTTATTCGTCAGAGAGAACCACGGTGCAATCGTTCCACCCTTGGGCAGAGAGGCTGCTTGCAGGGTTCCATCATTCAGAAGCGCGTGGAGCAGGCTCGGACCAAATCCGTATTGCCAGCCATCAGCGAGTGTTGCAGCATCCGCATAGGTAGCGGTAACGACAACGCCTGCATAATAGGTGTTTTTGGCCGGGTTGAACTCAGCCGGGCTCGAAATAACATTACGGTTGCTTCCATCCGGAGTGTAGTACGTCAGCGTTGCAGTGATTTCCGGCGCTGTGTTATCAACCGCGATGGAGACGGAGGAGAGCATCGATCCTGCAGCCGCAACGCCAGCCGGGTTGATTGCCGTAATTCGCACAACACCCGCATCTTTGCTTGTGGCATTGGGTTGGACGATGAAGTTTTCCCACGTCGCCGTAACGATCGAACCGGAGGTTTTACGCTGAGTCGGCATAACCATCGTTGCGGAGGAATCAGCAGAGAAGTCGCTGAAGTCCGCATAGAGATCGTCTGCTTCAATGTCGCTGTAAGCGCTATCGTTGATGTTGATAACGGCCGTTACCGTCAGGTTGTCGTAAGCTCGAACGATTCCCGTGGCATTGTGGCTGACAATGGAGCCCATCGATTTCTGACCGATATCACGGTAAGCCATTCGAAGGCCGGGGGTATCGGTCACGTAGTTGATGAAGTTCGAGGCGGAGACGATCGTGGACATAACGGTCGGTTTAGACGCGAGCACGTTAATCGTCGCACTGTCTGATGCATCGCCGTTTCCAGCCGCATCCGTGATTGACACAATAACCTTTTTTGCGCCAGTCGTAGCATCGGAGGAAACGGGGAATGTCCACGTAACATAATACTGGGTATTCGAGTTCCAAAGGAAACCGTTCTCATAGGTCGGCGTCGAACTCGAGCCGAATTCTGATGTATCGATATCCTCAATAATTTGGCCATAATTCGCGACATCGGCAGCATCCGCCGTAATATAGGCTGTAACGGAGACAACCTGGCCGGGACGGACTTTACCATCGCCATTGGTATCATACGAACTGGCAGTATTATTATTATTTTCGTCGACTTCTTGTATTGAGTTCACAGTGACACTTGGAACTATATGGTCAACTTGAATTTCCTCTGAAGACTCAACATTCCCGACACCTAAGGAAGAGCCAGTCGCCCAAATAACGATCTTTCTGTTTTTGGCCGCACCGGAATCATTCGAGGTCGTGAATGTATTCGTCCAGAAGGATGCGTAGACGATACCATTCGAGGGAACGGAACCTGGAACAACGGTGGCTCCACCCGCGTAGGTTACGAGGTCGGCGTTCACCAAGCCACCACCAAGAGGCCTGAAGTCACCCTGGATGTAGTTCGTACTGGTAAAGGGTCCACCTTTGTTGGTTCCATTACCAATTTTTACGTAAACAAAAGCGGAGGCATCATTCAAGTTGGCCGTTGCCTGGCTGAGAAGTAGGGCGGCTTTATCGGCGGGAATAGAGCCGTAGCTCGAATCTCGCTGAATAATCGTTGAATCGATACCACGGTTTGGAATGGAGAGTTGGTAATCGAGAATTGCGACTTCAGGAATGTTGAAGTCAGCCGTAGCGATTTTAACATTGACGCTTGAGTAGTTACCGGAGAGGTCACGCGCAGTAATGGTAACCGTACGAATTTGACCGGCGCCGATATCATAGTTGATCAATTCACCGTCGATGTAGTAGAACCAAGTAGCGGCGATGACACTGTTATGCGCAGCAAAACCGATACCGGGTTTTGTCGTATCCGGAGCACGGTCAATAGCAGCAAATCCCGCGTTGAGATCTGACAACAAGGCCGAAGCATCCGGTAGGACCATCTTAGCAGAGTTACCCGTCACGAAGTCGGAGAAGTCTGCCGTTATCGTCTTGAATTGTTGACCGAAGAGAGTACTCGATGAATCCAAGACGGCTTGGGATACACCGGCACCTGGCGCGGTATCAACACCCGTCGCGTCCTTCAGATCGAATGCATACGGGAAGTAGACTTCACCGAGACCATGGGAGAGGAACAGGTGATCGGTGTTCAAGGTACTTGACGTATGTCCAGCAGGTTCCTGGAAGGTTGCGGAAATAATGATCGTGTATCCCGCTCTTACTTCAGCCGCAGTCGCACCAACGACATTCGCGCTGTTGAGGAATGCGTTACTGTAGTCATTCGGTGTGCCATTATCATACAACAGGTTTTTGAGGTTCACGCCTTTACCAGCAAGCAGATCGGCGTATTGCATTCCCTGTGTATTCGTAATCAAAACAATTGTTTCAGCAGCCGCAAGACCACTACCATCGCTGACATCGTCCAAATTGAAGTCGTTACCTCCGACGGTTCCAGTTTTACCCGTGAAGGAAACCAGTGGTTTGGAGACGTCGACGACGATCGTATTACTGGTTTTAGAAGCAAAATAAGCATTGAAGTTATTCGCCTTATCCGAAACCCAGACCTGGACATTGCTGTTGCTGCTTCTATTCGCTCCATTGGAGTAGTCTGATTTCGGGATACCGCTCTGGTCGTAGAACGTCGCGTAGGCAACCGCGCTAGAGCCAGTTCCATAGATCGTTGCGTCGGTCAGGTTCCAGCGGGAGGTCCGATCGGCAACCGGTTTATTCTCACTGAAGAGTTCAGCCACGTTGTCGCCTGGTGATTTTGTCGCATAACCGATATTCGCGCTGACAATACCGATGTTGAAGCGTTCATTAAGGAGAGTCACACCACTCTTAGACGCAGCGGGAACCATAAATTCATCCAAATCTTCATCCGCATACGTGCTGTTGTCTTTCGGTGTGAATGTAACGACCAGTTTCAGCGGGCTACCGGCTTGACCGGAGTCGGCTGCCGTGCCTCTCGTCACGTCGAGAATTCCCGGGTTGGAAAGAATATCACTGCCTGTAGCGGCCGTGTATCCAAGTTTGGTCAGAACGCTTGCGTTCACTGGAGCCGAAATGGCTTCTGTGGTTTGACGAAGGAGGCCGAAGGCGGAGGATGGATCGCCCGTTTCCCAGTATCCGGAGGGAAGGCCCACAACGCTGAGTGTCGCATTAAGAACGATTGGTCCGACGTTATCGATCTCGACCGTAGACGATACGATCGGGTTCGAGACAACAACTGGAGAGAACGTTGAAACCGAGAAGTAATCAAATAACGTATTGATCAAGGCGGTTGCATCATTCACTTGGTTAATCGAACTCGAGCCGGAGAGCGTACCATCGGCATTTCTTGTCGGAGCGGCATAAACGATTGCCGGGTTACGGGCATCGTCACTGACGCTGAGGACAAGACCTGCGTTCCGGATGCTGACGTTATTAACAGTGTTGGTTACGCTAATCACAACTTTAGCGCCACTGATTTGATCAGCGGAATCCACCGTACCATCCTGATTCTGATCTTCTGGAATAGCCGTGATCAGCGCACCACCCGTGGTAACAGCGGAGACGGGGTGTGCTGCAGCCAAGGTACCAAGGTCGTACAGAGCGGCTGTTGTCCACGTTGCGGCAGCTCCTTCAAAGGCGCCCCCCGAGGTTTTCGCGCTGGCTTCAACGGAAATATGGAGCCATTGCGACGCTTTGTTATCCTGCTCACCATTTCCATCGACGTGCAGGGTCAGTTGTGCCTGATTGGAGGTTGGAATACCGAGGCTGCCAGCACCAACATCACCGCCAACCGTACCGGAACCGCTGGATTTCAGGTCGTATTTCGTTACGAGCGGAGCGGCGGTATCCACAGCGTGGGTTAACGATACGTTAGTCGCTGCGCCGATCTCATCTGTGAACGTCGCAACCACCGTAAATTTCTGGTATGAACTTGATGTGATCAGAGCATCAGATATGGCTGCGGAGACATCAATGATTCTATTACCCGTTGTACCTCGTGGGTAGAAGTTGATCGAATTACTGATGACGGAATCGCCATTCTTGACTTGAGCGGACAGGGAGAGGGCCGCGCCTTTCAATTCCCCGGAGCTGCTCGCGCTGCCTTTTCCGGCGTCCAGTTCCAATTTATCCGATCCGCCAGCACCGAAGTATTGATCCGGTTCACCGTCGAGGGTTTCATTGAGGGTCATATCCAGATTAAGGGTCATTTCATCGCCGTTGCGGAACTGGAACGGAACTTTGAGGGTTGAATCCTGGAACACCTCAGGATTTGTGATCCGCTGTGCGACTGCCGTTCCCGTGAAGTATTCACTTGAGGTGTTATCGGTTGCGTAGGCGATTTTGATCGAATTGGCAACACCGACAACGGCCGTATCTTCGACAACGCCGTTGGATGTACCGAAGACGGCAAAGGAATTGCCGACTTCCATACCGACCAAGGTTGAAGGGCCGATGTGTTTGGGTGTATCGCCCCCATTGATAAACATGGTCGCATTGAGGCTGAGGCTGGAAAGGGCGCTATCGGTAGCGCTCACGACCAAGCCGTTGATCGCTTTCAAGTCCCAGAGAACCAGCGCCGAGGTGGTCGAATCAACATTGCCGTTGATTGCATTGATGACTTCCGGCTTGTTGATCGACGTCACGTTGGATGGACTCAAGCCTGAATAAAGGCTGCTGCTGGTTCCCATCGCGAAGAGGCGGGAATCGAATTCCGCCGTCAGGATATCCGACAGTAACTGGGCGCCGGTTTTTCCATCCGCGACGATCGATCCATCTTTCATCGAGCTGACCCAGGATGCGGTCACACCTTCGATGATTGCCATCATAACCAGTTCGTCACCGGAGCCAGATGTTGAACCAGCGGATTCAAGGTTGGCGACGATCGGCTTTGTTATTTGGCCAGCCAACGCCTCACCCATCTGTGTAACGCTAGCGACGTGAGCAGTGCTCACTTTTCCGTCGCGAGTGTTGCCGTAGATGTCATTGTCGACGTCCGTTGCGGCCAGAATACCTGAAGCCGAAGCGATTCCGACATCCGAGACACCAGTGATGTCGATCATGACGTCTTTAAACGTCAATGTGTCTTGAGCGCGTGCGTCTCCCGGACAAAACATCACCGCGAAGGCCAGCACGAACAACATGACAGATTTAAACCCCACCAAATTTCCAACGATTCCTCTGTTCATGATCTCTCCTTTTCGCGCAAAATTTCTATTGATATTATTGATACTTAAAAAGTGTTGCCCTTTTAACTCTCTTCTTTCATCCCTCGTTTTCCTGTGTCTGAAAGAAGGCCAATCAAGATACGAAAAATCCATAATTCACATTCCTCTCATTTCAATTCCCTGATAACAAAAATGGTGAACACTTAAAACTAAACAACGTTACATCTTAATTATGACAAACTAACCACTATTTCTTTAGCATTCTTTATGCCAAAGAACAGGAATTAGTCCATTAACTAACATAAGTCCAGTCGGATCAAAGGTATTAGGTTCCTTTTGTCCGTTTTTTTCCAGCACCGTTTTCGGTGTTCCTGGAATCATTCCCCCATTCGCAGAACGAAAAAACATAAACTTAAGTACAACAATACAAACAGGTTAAGTTACATGTTCCGATTGTTCCAGGTCTGGGTTGCTTTTCCCTCCAAGTGGAGGGGTTCCAAATTGATCGCCTATGGGAAGTACACATAAGCGAGAGAAATTTAGCATACTTTCAAGTGGTTGTCAACGTTTTATTTAAAAAAACACATTAATCTTCAATTTTAAAGATTTCCATGAGGTCAAATTACGTTCACTGCGATGGGAAAAAGATCGCTGAAGCCCAGACTGTATTGAACTCTTCGATACTCATTTTCCCGTTGATCGAATCGATAATTAGTTTTTGTCCGAGAGCCGCGTGTCGTTCTCTGGGGACGAAAACCGTTTTTCGTGAAAAGATTCGAGCGATTTTATCATTACCCTCCAGTATATTCGTGGGAATGAAACCATGCTTATCATACAATGTTTTTTGCTCTGATAACAGGTAATTTATGAATTCCTCTCCCCGTGTGGGGTTTCCCGATTCGATAGGAATACCGGCGGAAACAACACGGACCAACGTCGTAGGTCTGTAAGGCGTAGGTATTTGGATCGCGCGAAGTTTATTCTGCCGATCCGGGGGTAATGATTGAAAATCGGAGTATCGGGCGAAGATCATCGATGAGGGTGAATCGATAAAATCATTTAAATCGGAAACGAGCGGTAATTCGGAAAGGCGGTCTTTCGGTGTTCGGTTTAAAAAACGTTTCCAATTTCGGAATCCATTTCCGAGCGTATAGATAACATCCTTTTGAGTTGTATCCATTTCCAGTGGGAGGTTGTGGAGAAGATACTTTTGGAAACCCATAGACAACATCCGTGATGCCACACTATCTGCCAGGTCTGCAGGGCGTCCGTTCAGTAATGTCATCGGGGGTGTATCGGTTCCTTGATTTTTACGAGCGATATTGCCGTATATCTCCAACATCTGCCATGTCAGGTTCGGCGGATTGAGCGTTTTTTTCAGTATCATCACCATCGGATCCATCATCAGCGGCGACGCCCATAATTTTCCCGATTCCGAGGCGGCAAACGCTTGTCCAAGGACCGGGGGGAGTTGTGTTTCCGGTTCTGAAACGGGATAAAAAGCGTTCGGCAGGGATTTCAGCGACTGATTGAAGATCGAGGGGAAGATCACCACATCGGTTCCCCCGAATTTCACAGCCAATTCATGGGGGGGGATTTCGGATGAAATGGATTCCGGGGTGCAACTGACGACGATTTTTGGGTGAGCGTTGGTATACGCTTTAACTAACGAGTTAAAGACATCGCTTTTCAGTTCGTTCTCCGAGTTGAGTATCATAATTCTCAACTGTTCCGGGGGTTTTTTTTCTCCACACGAAACGAGAAACCAAGAGAATGCCACCATTAAAAAAAAGATTAATAACGGTGGATAGCACACAGAAAGTTGTTTACAGGTCCGAATCATTGCTTTCAATATTCCTTTCTAAATCACACACCGTGCAGAATTGGAATCGGCGGTAGGATGCTGGCCGAATCAACCATGCAAAACGATTAAACACCGCATCATGTTACGTGTGAAGTCGCATGAAAGCAGAATTTCGCTGACAAATAAGGATTGTTCGGATATCCACGTCCAACTACCGCTATCAGGATGAAACAGGTTTTATTTCCAAAGCATGCAAAAACAATCCCGGATATTTCGTATCGAAATACCGGATATTCGATTCGATTTGAATGTAATTCGCACCACGTTCGAGTTCGATTATGGTGCTGTAACGTTCTTGAGTGGAAGACGTTAAAACGATTTCAGCCACCCTCGACCGGTTTCGGTAAATGAACGCTTTATTCAGTTCCGAAGATTTTTCCCCTCCCGAAAGGGAAAGAATCAAATCATAGGATCCCCGTCGTTCGACAAAGAGATCGACGATCGTTGATGATATTTGCAGGGGAATCTGGTTGTTTTGGGGAAAACAATCGGTAAGTTCAATCGTTCCGCGATCGAAATCCAAGGGGATTCCAGTTGAGTGGCCGTACCAGAAGCGGGCGCTACGATCATTGGGATATCGCTGGAAATACCGTTTTAAGTGCGGTTTCGCTTTATCCTTTTTCAATAAGTCATAATAGGCGCGGCCAAGGATATATTCGGACCGGATATCCGGCAAAACCGACAGTTTGAGGAGTGTTTCCCAATCACGATCGGTGATCCGGTCGTAATAGCGGGCGAAAAGATACCAATCGTCACACGCTTTTTGAGTTTGACCGGTTTCAAGACAGGAATCCCCCCGGCCCAGCATCGCCTGGAGAGCGATTAAGGCACTGCCCCAGTCCACGGCGGATGAAAAAGAGAGGATGGCTTCGGGATGACGGCCTAAGCGTTGCAAGACAAAGCCTTGAGCCAGATATGGCTGCCCCTGCCCTTCCTCACTATCCGGAAGCAATTTTAGAGCTTGCGCGTAGAGAGTGGCCGCTTGTTCCAGATCGTTGGGTAATTCGGATTCGGCGTAGATATTCGCCATTTCAAGAATTCCCTGAACGTATAACCGCTTATGACGTTCAAGGCGGGTTTCATCGAAGATCTTTTTGTAGTAGTTCCGGCCTTTCTTGAAAAACTCGATCGCTTTCTTAAAGCGCTTCTGCTGTTTCAATTCCCTCCCGCGTTCGTAGGCCGAGGAAGGATGAATATCCTCGATCCACAGCATCGTATCGGGGTGCGTGGAAAGAAAAGAAAAAATCACCCCACTGATGGCAATACACACGATCCAAAAGATGATCAGGAAGCGAAAGAATCGGGACATGGTGGTCTCATTACGATATCAATTTGGAGAGAAATCCGGTTCCAGTTTAGGAGAATAGGATTTCGGGTCTAGGGATTGGCAGTGATTAATACTGGGCATTCGGGGGCATGGTACGGAGATACGTTTTTCCATCCTGGAGGATCGGGCCAGTCATGACACCCGCTTGTCCACCCCAGCGATAGATATCTCCATCGCTGTAGAGTCCATTGGAGGTATGGAACGTACGGACGGTGGTTCCACTTTGGAGATTGGAACGGGCACCCATGTCTTCATCCTGATCGGGGCCGCGGGAGTTGATGTTGTAGAATTTCTTAAAGGGTTCGGGATTGGCGGGGGCAACCGCGACTTCATACATATCGATGCCTGTCGTTCCGCTGGCGGTGATGAATTTGTTTTCAAAAGGATCGCGGGGGATGGCCGCGATGTAACTCGTCGGGACAACAAGGAAGTACAACCCTGCTTCCGAATGGGGTTGGACTTCTTGAAGGGAAATATAACTTTCCGATTCGTTGATATAGGAATTATGGTCGAGATAGTACATTTCCATTGCCTGAGTGATCGCTTTTAAATCACTGACGACTCGCGCGATCTTTGCCCGGGTTTGAGCGTTAATGAAATTTGGCACGGCGATGGCGGCTAAAATTCCGATAATGGCGACAACGATCAGCAATTCAATCAGCGTGAAGCCGAAACGGGAAAAACGTTTATTTCTCATAATAATCCTTCCTTCTCTTTCAAGTATTCTGTATTGTCCAATACAATCCAGCCGATTGTCAAGATGATTTTTAAAGATATCGAGGATTGAAGGGATATTCTATTATTTGTTCTAATCGATTTAGAAGATATAATGGTTATTGGATCGAAAAAGAACTTTTTTTACAAGGGATTTACCGAGATAGATAATGACCGATGCGAATCATCTGACACGCTTTCTCTATCAGGACGGACAGGTTGATTTCACCGCTCCGATACCCGTTGATTTTCTCGCTTTTGAAATACCTGACAACCACAATCCAGAAACGCGGCCCGGACATTTCAGGCTGGCCCCGAATTGGATCGTACGTTGGAACGAGCACGATCAAGATATCTCTGGACCTCCTGAGGGGTTTCAACTTTACAATGAGACGAAAGAAATCTCGATTCTTTCCCCTTGGGAAGAGCCGCATACGCTTTGGGAAATATTCCGGCGGGGTGACATGATATTCAGGCTTGAGAATTATCCAATGGTGAAGCACTGCGTCCGGATTCGCCATGCGGCTCCGATTCCTCCCTGGGGAACAATCGAACGGTTTGTGCGACTTTACTGTCCGTGGTGTCTGCCGCCCGACGCGAAATGTTGAAACGGCCCGATACCCCAAATTTCTCTCACCCTCACCCTAACCCTCTCCCATGTACCCGGTCGATACATCTCAGAGGGAGAGGGAACTTGATTACTCGATCTAATAAGTTGGTTAGAATACTCGAAAAAAGGCCTGGAAAGTTAAATACTTTCCAGGCCCTGTCATTCTTTAGATGGGACAATGTTTATTCAAACAATTCCCAATTTAAAACGGGTGTGCCAGCCGACAGTTCGACATTACTGAAGGTTCCGGTTGCGATTTGGCCGGTGTCGTGAGCGGTGACACCGAATCCGATGAGGATCGGGTCTGCAAGCACGAGTTCCGTCGCTTCGTGAACCTGGACCCACGAACCGTCAGTATCCTGATAGTACGTACTGAACATATCGCCACTTCGCACAAAGCGCTGACGGGCTGGATTCAGGCCTGTCACGCGGAAGTCGCCGGGTGTGCTGGCTCCCCCCGCATCGGCGACGGGGCGCCATTGCGTACTGAACTGGCCGTCTCGGCGAACGCGGGTGGTAATGTTGGCGGAACCGGGAGTCAGGTCCTGCCGGGCCATGATCATGGATTTGATCCAATCCTGGCCTGGGTCTCCACCATCGATGGTCACGTCGGCGGTCAGGCTGAAGTCGCCGCTCCATTCTTTGTAGACATAGTGGAAGGCGTCAGCTTCGTTCCAGACGTCGTCGCCGCTTCCATCGATCGTGTAGGTATCGGAGGCGGTATCATAGGTGGCGCTTCCTGCGGCTCCCAGGTTGCCGTTGTCGATATCGACGTGATCGTCGAAGATGCCGAGCGGTTCCGGTTCATGAACTGGCGGTGCTTGCGGTTCCATCAATTCAAGCGACACTTCACGGAACCATGTGTATTGAACCGAACCGACTTGATGCGCTGTCACTGCAAGGCCGACAAGAACCGGGTCTTCCATGACGAGTGTTTGGGTGTCTTGAACTTTAACCCAATCTTGCGAACCGATATCGTCAAAGTAATAAATGCTCCATTGATCGCCTTCTCTAACCAAACGTTGGAGTGGGAATTCGAATGGTTCCCATCCTTCCGTAGAGAAAGTGACACGGTTGCTGCCATCGCTTTGACTGCTCGCATCCTGGCTGGGGCGTCTCTGCCAGCTGAATTGGCCGTCACGCCGCATCCGGGTGCCGAAGTTCACTGAACCAGGAGTCAGATTCTGACGAGCCATCATCATGCCTTTGATCCAGCCATCGGTACTCGTGCTGCGTTCGCTTTCGTCGTGTTCGACTTTGCACTCCATCACGAAATCGCCGGATACTTCCGTATACAGGAAGTGGAAATTGTCTTGGTTGCCCCAGATGTCGTTGCCGCCACCCATGATCTCGTAAGTATTGGCTGCGGCATCGTAAGTCGCCATTCCGAGGATTGGATTGCCGTCTGCATCGACACCAACGTTATCCGGGTCATCGTAGATATCGGCATGGAGATCGAAGATCTGGTCGCCTTCCGGTGCGGTTAGAACGACGGTCAATGCGCCAGTACCACTAATGGCCAATGAACCAATCGTACCGGATAAAGTGGCACCTTCACTGACATCGGCCGGAACGGTAATTGTGTAGCCGAGGTCGGTCTGTCCGTGAGCGGCGGAAGCGCTCCAGGACACGGTTGAGCCGGAGGCGGAGCCGCCATTGCTGACATTGCTGATCGCCCAGCCATCGGGAACCGTCTCCGAAACGGAGACTGTTGACGCACCCTCGTTTGGATTGAGGACTGAAATGGTTACGTCGACGGAATCACCTGCCATAATTCCACCTGCGGAAACGCTGCGGTTCGCGGTGATCGGCAGTGTTGGAGGTGCAGCCAGTTTCACATCATTGACTTCCGCATCGACGAGTTCTTCATCGTCTACGTGGTTGGTAATGGCCAACCCGTAAGCGACCGTATCCGCCATTTCGATGGTCGTACTGTACCAAAGGTTCCATGCGGAACCATCGTAGGACCACTCGGCGAAGAACATATTGAGGTCGGCGATACGGGTAACACGCAAATAAAGACCTTCGCCCGTCGCTTCGACAGGAAAGGGGGTCGCATCAGGTGGATCGCCCGGCAGAAGCGGCTCGTACATCTGGGAACTGCTAGAGCCACTGCCTTCGGTCCCTCGCCAGGCGGCATCGGCGCGGTCACCGAAATTCGCACCACGCAATAACGCCCAGAAATGCTTGGATTCCGGAAGATCGCCTTTTTCGCGGATCATCACTCCGATTTTTGACCAATCGTTGGACCCGGGTTCGATCCAGTTGACCTGGCCAGAAATGCTCCAGCTTCCACTCTTCTCGGTGTAGATGTAGAAACCTTCGTCTGCGCTGTCCCAGATGTCGTCACCGTTTCCCGTCAGGATGTAGGAATCGCCCTCGAGAACGGCACTGCCTGCCGCCTTGAAACTGCCGCGCTGTGCCCAATCCGCCTGCTGGTCGAACATTCCGACTTGAGCGAACGACGGAACCGCTGCGAGGCCGAGAATCATCAAAACGGCCAAGGAACGAAAATGGTTTTTCTTCATAATTATTTCTCCCCTTTTTACTGGATTTCGACTAATGATTGAGCCGATTCAACCTAATTAATATCAATTTTTATTGACGATCAACGGCAACATCGCTTTTTTACTAAAATAATCACGGACTTAATTTATCAGAAATTCACTGAATCACTCTCCGCCTGAGCACAGATTATGTGATATCCTAGAAAAAAAAGGTATCGGGAGAGACTATCGTGCCCGCGAACCTGACTCCGGATTATTTTAACGCGGAAAAAGAATATAAAGCCGCTCAGACCGACGACGAGAAGCTGGCGTGTCTGAAGCGGATGCTTTCCATCATTCCCAAGCACAAAGGCACGGATAAGCTTCAGGCGGACATAAAACGGCGTATCGCCCAGTTCAAGGATCGACTCGACCGTAAAAGCAAGAAAAAGGGGCCGTCGTTCCGTGTCAAACCGGATGGAGCGGGTCAGATCGTGCTCGCCGGGGCGCCTAACAGCGGCAAATCGGCTCTGCTGAAAGCCGTATCCCACGCCGATCCCGAAATCGCCGCCTATCCCTTCACCACCCGCGAGCCGGTTCCGGGGATGATGCCCTACAAAGATATACAAATCCAACTCGTCGACCTGCCTCCATTATCCACGGAGCATTGCGAGGCGTTCGTTTTCGACAATATCCGGGGATCGAACGGGATTTTGCTGCTTCTGGATCTGGCAGAATCCGATCCGGTTGACGATTTGGAGCATCTAACGGAATTTTTACAGGAGAAAAAGATTTTTCTTGTCCCACCGGATCACGAACCTAAACACACATTCGAAGGGGATGTCTATCTTCGTACGATTCTGGTTCTTACTAAAAGCGATATGGACCCGGATGGCGAGTTGGCGGGACTTGTACTTGAAATGCTCGAAACGCCCCTGCCGGTTCACGCTGTTTCGGCCCAGAACGGTGTGGGTTTGGACGAACTGAGGGAAAGCGTTTTCAATTTGCTCCATATCCTCCGGGTCTACACCAAACAACCGGGCAAACCACCCGACCTGGACGCACCGTTTACGACTCCCATCGGAAGCACGGTGTTGAATTTAGCCGAACTGGTCCATAAGGATTTCGCGAAAAACCTGAAATCGGCGCGGATTTGGGGCAGCGGGAAATTCGACGGCCAAATCGTACAACGGGACCACATCCTCCAAGACGGCGATGTGATAGAACTTTCTTTATGATGAATAGGAGATGAGACGAATGAATACGACACGGAGGGATTTTCTGAAAACGATCGGCGCGATTACCGGATCGGGGGCGGCCTTGCAGGCAAGCGCAAGCGAAACCGAAACGGGGCGGTCTCAACGGCCCCCCAATATCCTTTTCTTCTTTCCCGATCAGCACCGCTTCGACTGGATCGGAACGACGCCTGAAATTCCCGTACGAACGCCCTTTTTAGACGCGCTCGGCCAGCGGGGTGTCCGGTTCACGCAGGCGATCTGTCCTTCACCGTTGTGCGCCCCGGCCAGAGCGTGCATCGCGGCGGGGAAGGAATACACCCGCTGCCGGGTTCCAAGCAACGGCACCGACTATCCCCTGGATCAGACCACGATATATACACTGCTGCGAAACACCGGATACCATACCACCGGCTGCGGCAAGTTCGATCTACATAAAGCCTCTGCCACCTGGGGGCTTGACGGGAAGCACCTGGTTGATGAATGGGGATTTTCGGACGGGATCGACAATGCGGGGAAATGGGATGCTTATAACAGTGGCGCCGAAGTGCCTAAAGACCCGTACATGGCGTTTCTCTATCAAAAAGAGTGGGCGAAAATCCATCTTGATGATTTTAAGAAACGCCGTAAGAAGAGTTATGAAGGGACGTTCCCCACGCCGCTGGCCGAAGAAGGATACTGCGACAACTGGATCGGACAAAACGGACTCCGTCTGCTGGAAAAAGTACCGAAAGGGAAACCGTGGTTTCTTCAGGTCAATTTAACCGGCCCTCACGCGCCGATGGATATCACCCGGCGCATGGACAAACACTGCCGGGATCATGACTTTCCCCAACCGAACCGCAGCACACAATTCGATGCGAAAATCCACAACGCTATCCGTCAGAACTACTCCGCGATGGTGGAGAACATCGACCGCTGGCTGGGACTCTATATTGAAGCACTGGAAAAACGCGGGGAATTGGAGAACACACTGATCGTCTTCAGCAGCGACCACGGCGAGATGCTCGGCGATCATAATCTGTGGGGGAAAAGCAAACCGCATCAGCCTTCCATCGGCGTGCCGCTGACGATCGCGGGGCCGGGAGTCCAGCCGGGGATCGTGAGTGACGCCTTGGTCACAACGATGGACCTGGCCGCGACGTTTCTGGAATACGGAAATATCTCAATCCCATCCGATATGGACAGCCGTTCGCTGGGTTCGCTGATGCAAGGGAAGCAAAAAACGCATCGGGAAGCGATCTTCTCCGGGCTGGGGAAATGGCGAACCGTCTTCGACGGGCAGTATAAGCTGGTCACCGGCTATGGGAAAACGGGGGAACCGAGGCTATTCGATATGCTGGCCGATCCGCTGGAGAATGACGATATCGCCGGGAAAGATGCCGGACGGGTGAAGCGGATGATGGAATTATTGTCGTGAGGAATGGTGGGTCAAAAAGCGTGCCACCCTACGTTCTACTTAAGTAATTCCAATAATTCCCTCACCCTTTAAGCATCGTGTCCGCCTGAAAACCCTCGTGTCCGCCTATCGGCGCGACGCGAGGTTGGCGCGACGCGATGTACACCCTCTTCCAGAGGGCTACTCTCCGTACACAAATCAGGAGAGGAGAATGGAGCGGGGAGCAATGGAGCGGGGAGCATCGGCTTCTAGCCGGTGCGTAATATAGGATAGAATTAACCCCATTACGTATAAAAAATTTCCATGGAGAGGGGGGATGAAAAAATGAATAGCCGATCCAGCACAGACCGAGTCAAAGAATCCTACAAACTGGTCAACCAATTCCGAATGTCTCGTAGAAACCTTCCTCACATGCAAGATCCTGGTCAAACCTATTTCATTTCGTTCAGAATCCATGATATTATTATGCCAAACGAAGTGTTGGCTGTTGTCATGAATTCATGTTTGTATTGGAATGAGAAAAAGTGCAAAATTCATGTTTGTGTTGTGATGCCGGATCACGTGCATATCCTCCTGACGCCATTGGAAATTCCGAACCTTGGATATCATTCGATCACAGCAATACTTCATAGTATTAAAAGTTATTCATCGATAGAAGCAAACCGATTGATGAATAGGCAGGGAGTCTTTTGGCAGCGGGAATATTTCGACCGAATCATCCGTTCGGAATCGGATTTATTTGAAAAATGGAATTATTTTCGAACCAATCCAGTTAGGAATGGATTGGTTGAAGTCGTGGAGGAGTATCCGTTCTTGTATGAAGAGAACCGAAGGGATTGACGCACCGGCTAGAAGCCGATGCTCCCCTGTTTACTGTTAGAGTGTTTTTATCAGCTTATCCGAGGTCGGTGCATTACCACCGCTTCATTTCCATAACTAATGTGTACGGAGAGTAGCCCAGAGGGCGAGGGGACTACACAGTTAAGTCAATAACATTGCCTTTGCTATTCCCAGCCCGCCAGTATGAAGATATCGCCTGATTGGCGGCGCTCTTCGGAATCAATATCGACATAATGTGTTTGATAAGATGAAGCGAATTCACCGTCGGGGCCGGGGTGCGCGACCCAGTAAGTTTTTTGGGGAAGATTGAGTTTGATTTTCAATGCTGAAATGTTATATGCACCATACAAATCCGATCGAATACCTGACGATTTAATCATCTCGATGAGAGGGTGAACCTCGATCGATTCGACCCACGGCTGCATCGCCATGAACATTCCTTTTGTCCATTTCTCCAGTTCGGGCCGAGGGGATTTCAAGCTTAATGCGTCTTTATAAAATCCCAAATACATAGAACCCCTGTTGTCTTCGTGTGTTTCATCTTCAGGGTAATTCATGGGGAAAATAATTTCATCGTTTTTACCAGGATAGGCAAAAGCCTTTTCAAAACCAAATTCCTGATTGGCCGTTGGATGCATCTTTAAAAATGCTTCAACAATTGAGGAAGAATCTTGAGTGATTATCAGTTTGAGTGAGTTTTCATAAGGGGAAGAATTGAAATCCTCAACGGTCGGCCAGGTTCCATGATCGTCATGCCAGCACCGAATCCAATACGCTCCCGCCAGTGTAAGCGCTTCGGCCTGAGCCGTCTCAAGATATTTTTCCCTTTCCGCCACTCTGGATGCGAGAGGGCCTTTTGAATATCTTGATGCTGCATAGAGAACACGGGGAACCTGTTTGGCGGCTTCGGGGGAAAGCAGATCGTCCGAATCGAAGAACGAGTCGGGTAAGGTTTTCAGCCGCTTTGTCATGGCGGGTATGGTCGTCCATTTATCGAAAAGGGCAATTGCTTGGTAACTGGATCGGGTTGTTTTTGGAAGGACACCCTTCTGATGTAAAAGAGTGTCAATATCGTTGATGCGTTCGGGATTCAGGGATTCCCACAGGATCACATACGCGCCAAAATCATCCGGATTCATCGGTAAAGATTCATTGTTGAAATCCCACCAGAGAATACTTTCCGTGTAGGGTGGGAACGTCCAGTTCCTGGTATTGAATTGAGTCAGTTTATCGAAGATTTTCTTCCGATTGTATTCCGAGTCGGGATCGCCCCAGGTTTCGATCTTGAATACTCTTTCGTTCATGAAACCAATCCCGTTCCAGAAGTTGATTTGAGTCAGAATATCGTAGATTTTTTTATTGTGTTCCGGGGCGGGATCGTTCCAGATAACCGTCTCGAATCCACTCAAACCGATTTTGATTAATGATGACTTTATGACTTGTTCAATCAGTATTGGACTGTATCTGAGCGCCTCGCCCATTCGAGCAATATCGTGAAGGCGCTCGACCGATCGATCCCGATTCTCGTCGATCCAGTCCCGCAAGGCTAAGTGCC